>NZ_OY762268.1:650986-976479 GCF_963665245.1 uncultured Paludibaculum sp. | reverse complement strand
TACATGCTGTTTGTGCAGGCAACGACCGGCAGCGGCGGCTGGCCCATGTCGGTCTGGATGACTCCGGATCTGAAGCCGTTCTACGGCGGCACGTACTTTCCGCCGGACAACCGCTATGGGCGGCCCGGCTTCGGTTACGTCCTGCAGCAGTTGGCGCAGGCCTGGAAGGAGCAGCGCGAGAAACTGGTCGATTCCAGCATCAAGATTCTGGGCGAACTGGAGAGCCATTCGCAGGTACACGCCGGCGGCGTCAACATCGAGCGGGGCGCGTTTGATTCCTGCTATCACTACTTCCGCCGCACGTTCGACTCGCACCATGGCGGCTTTGGCCAGGCTCCGAAGTTTCCGCGCCCCAGCGTATTGGATTTCCTGTTCCGCTACTCAGTGACGGCCAAGGAGGAAGAGGCGCGCGAGATGGCTTTGACCACTCTGCGCGAGATGGCCAAAGGCGGCATGCACGATCATCTGGGCGGCGGCTTCCACCGTTACTCGGTGGACGAGCGTTGGTTCGTTCCGCACTTCGAGAAGATGCTGTACGATCAGGCGCAGCTGGCCATCTCCTACCTGGAGGCCTACCAGATCACGAAGGAAGAGCCGTTCGCCGAGGTGGCTCGTGGCATCTTCGAATATGTGTTGCGGGACATGACGCACCCACAGGGCGGGTTCTTCTCGGCGGAGGATGCCGACAGCGTCATCGATCCGGCCCATCCGCATGAGAAGGGCGAGGGTGCGTTCTACGTATGGACCGTTGAGGAGTTGAAGACGCTGTTGGGCGCGGATCGGGCGCTGGCGTTTGCACAGACCTACGGGTGCAGGGAGAAGGGCAATGTGGATAGCGATCCGCATGCCGAGTTTACGGGCAAGAACATCCTATACCTCGATAGCGAATTCCCCGCCGCAGGTTTCGACGCGGAACGGAGGACCCTGCTGGCAGCCCGAGCTCAGCGCACGCGGCCGCACCTGGATGACAAGGTGCTGGCCTCCTGGAACGGCCTCATGATCTCGGCGTTTGCCAAGGGCGCGCAGGTGTTGAACGAGCCGCGCTATCTCGAGGCCGCGCTGCGGGCGATTGGGTTCGTCCGTCAGGAACTGTTTCTGGACGGCAAGCTGATGCGCCGCTGGCGCGATGGTGAAGCAGCCGTGGAAGGATTTCTGGACGACTACGCGGCGCTGGCGCAGGCCTGTGTGGATGCCTATGAGGCCACGTTCGATCAGGAGCATCTGGCCTTTGGGCGCACCCTGGCGGTGTCGATGCTCGAACTGTTCGAGGACAAGACGAGCGGAGGCTTCTACTCGACGTCGGGCGACAGTGACGAGTTGGTGTTGCGGCTCAAGGAAGACTACGACGGGGCCGAGCCCGCGGGCAACTCGGTGGCCGCCGGCGCACTGCTGCGGCTGGCCGAGTATTGCGAACTGGAGCCTCTGCGGGAGGCAGCCGACGACACCTTGGCGGCGTTTGCCTCCCGCATCAACCAGCAGGGCGTGACGATTCCGCGCATGTTGTGCGCCGTGCTGGAGAGTCTGCAGCCCAAGTCCGAGGTCCGGTTCACCGGCGATGCGCAGCCGCTGATCAACGAATTCCGGCGCCACTTCCGTCCGTTCACCACGGTACGCTGGGATCGTTCCGGCGAACCTTCGGCAATGGTGTGCGAAGACTTTGTGTGCCAGCCACCGGTATCGGCGGCATCGGACTTGAGACAACTGTTGAGGTGAGTACCCACGTTCGGAATCGCCGTGACATAGTTGAGATACAGCCGTCAGCGTTCAGCGTTCAGCCATCAGCTTTTCCGGCCCGGGCTGAGAGCTTACGGCCGATGCGTGTCCGAACTTCGGAAACCACGCACTGAGGGTCCCTGTCATCGCCAGGGGTCCTCAGTGCTGGCCAGCCAACGTCAGGCCGTTTCCACCCTGCTCGCGAAGCACACGGCAAACCCGCCGGGCTCGCGGACCACTATCTCTCGCATGCCATAGAACGCCAATCGCTCCGGCATCACCACCTCCAGGCCCGCCACGCGGGTCAGAAGGTCGTCAAAATCTGGCACTTCGATGAACAACCCGATGCCTTGACCGGTCAGTGCCGGCGCCATCTGCGGCACGTCCTTCGCGACACTCTCGCGAGTCTGGAACATCAACTCGGTTCCGTCCTTCTGGAGGATCACAAATCCCAACCGATCCCCTTCCGGAACTTCCACCGTCTTCTCGAATCCGAGCCGGTCGACCCAGAACGGCAGGCACGGCTCAATTGCGTCGACTATCAACACCGCTGTGATCTTCATGTGGCTATCCTAGCGGCGCGCCCGGGCAATCGTCTTGGAAAAAACGGTCATGGCCGAGTCAGAAAGCCGGCGGGCGTCGTCCCGCCTAACTCGCGGAATTCGTTCACGAGATGGCTCTGGTCGTAGTAGCCATGATCCAGGGCGACGTCGGCCCAATTCACCTCGGCGACGCCGGAGAGGCTCTTTACCAGGCTCCGGAACCGCACGACGCGGCAGAACAGCTTCGGGGAGACGCCGGTTTGCTCCAGAAACACGCGCCGCAGGTGCCGTTGGCTCAGGCCGGCGAACCGCGCCAGGTCGTCCATCCGGACCCGGCCACCGTGCTCCGCCACCCACAAGACCATACGCTGTAAGGGCGTCTCTTCCACGGGCGGCAAGGCCTGGGCGAGCAGCGCCAGCGCCTCCTCGCCCGAGGAGGTCGAGCTCAGCCGCCGTTGCAGCGCCTCGCCGGGAGAGCCCCACAAGCTGCCCAGGTCCACCATCGAATCAGTGAGTTCGCTACCGGCGACGCCGAGAATGGGCCGCGACATGGAGGGGTGGAACCGCACACCTACTACGGTCTGAGGAGCGGAATGCGTGTACATCTGGGCCCTGGTCATGGTGCCCACCGCCGCCAACTGGCCACTGGCGGGGAAGAACACGATGTCCTCGCAGCCATCGGGCAGCACCCTCTGGACCGGACGCGCGGGATCCGGCTCGTAGGTCCAGAAGCACTCCACACAGCCCGCCAGAGCCGCGGGCGGAGCATGTTCCTGGTAGCTCACCTTGTCAGCTTACCCCGAAATTGGCGCCGGCTCGCGACGGAGACAGCCAGGCGTCCTCAGGGCGTGGTGGGCACCGGAGCCGTGACTTCCATGGTGGCACTGACCGAGCCACCGGGCACCGAGGCGGTAATTGTCACGCCCGGCGAGGTCACATTCACCGTCGTCGTGATAGTGAACGTGGCGGTTGTGGCTCCGGCTGGCACTATCACCTCACTGGGCACTGAGGCCGCCGACGCATCGGAAGACGCGAGGGTGACAACGGCTCCGCCCTCACGCGCCGGGCCAGTCAGTTGCACGCTGCTGGTCTGGACCACCGTTCCGGCCACCACACTGGCGGGAATCGTGATGCGCCTCAACGCCACCGCGACGATGGGGGCGGACGCCGTCTTGCTGATGTCCTGATAGGTGGCGGTGAGCGTGACGGTCTGACCTATTCCCGATGCGCCCAACGTGATGGGGAACGAACTGGAGGCCTTGCCGGCTGCCACGAAGGTGGACTCCGGTACGGCCGCGAGCGATGGGTCGGAACTCGCCAACGCCACTGTCGCGCCGTCGGGACCCGTTGGCCCGTTCAACAGGACCGACCCGTTCACCGTGGTACCTGCCACCCAAGGTGTATATCCAGGGCTTATGGCACTGAGCGACGCGGGCTGAATCGTGATGGTTGAGGTCTTCACGACACCGTCCAATTCCGCCGCCACATCCACAGATGCTGGAGCGGTCACAGGTGGCGCGGTTAAGGAGAACGCCGCCCATGTTGCGCCCGCCGCCACATCGACTGACTCTGGTACGGCGCCTACCTCGGGATTGGACGAAGTCAGCTTGACGGTCACCGGCGCCGCTGCCGCACCCGTCAGATATACACGATTGGTGACGCTCGGGATGCCGCCCACCACCGCAGCCTTGGTCGTCAGGCTGGCCAGTTGCCCAGCCGCGATCTGGACGGTCGAATTGATTTGCGACTCTCCAAGCTGCGCCGTCAGCACCACCGCTGCCGGTGCACCCGGCCAGGCCGGAGTCGTCTTGAAAGCAGTCGCCGACGTGCCGGCGGCGATGACCAGAGTGGCGGGCACAGCCAACACATCGGGATTCGAGCTTGTCAGTGTGACTTCCACTCCGCCGGGCGGCGCGGGCGTATCGATGGAAACGGCCATGGAGACCGGGACGTTGGCGGCCGTGATCGCGGGCAGGCTGAGCGCCGCCAACTTCACCGGCAGCACCGTCAGTTCCGAAGTGTGAGTGACCTCGCCCGACGTCGCTGAGATTACCGCGCCCGTCTGGCCTGCTACCCCGCGCGTGACGACGTTGAACGTAGTGCTCGTCTGGCCGGCCGGCACCATGACGATCAGCGGTACGGCCGCCACCATGGCGTTGGAACTGCGCAGTGCCACCACCGCTCCGCTTTCCGGAGCCGCCTCGGTCAACGTCACCGTATTTGCCGTGCTGGACTGCCCGCCCTGGATGGTCGAAGGTTCGAGCGTCAGGTGCTCCAGCGGGATCTTCGAAGGGCTGGTGCCCGATACGAGGTCTCCGAAGTCGGCCAGTTTGCGGTAATCCCGCGACCAAGTGGTGTACATGAGGCCGTCCGCGCCGGGTGTGCCGTACAGGTCGTTCAGCCAGTCGAGTGTCGTGTCCAGGCTGTTCGTGTCGTAGTAGGTGGCAGCCATCGTACGGAAACCCAGGCTGTCAAAGAAGGGCAGCGTCTTCTTGCGCCGGTTCACTTCCCAGGCCATGATCGTCAGGTCCCTTGGCAGCATATCGGCCACATCACTCAGATCGCCGTCCACCAGGTAGTACCGCGGGCGCGCGTTGTGATTGGGGTCGAACATATCGGACCACGTGACGAACTCCGCATCGGGCCGCAACGCCCGCACGATGGTTTGCTGCCGCAGCATCGAGTCGGCGAGGATCTGCGACATGGACAGGCCCCTGCGCCGGCAGGCGTCGCAAGTGCCACCGGCCCTCAACTCATCCATGAACAGGAGCCAGCGCTTGGGCGCGAACAGGCTGTTGACGTTCGCCGCGGTCTTGGCCATCAGGTCGTAGACCGCCTCTTCACTCAGGCACGTCGACACCTGCCACGTGAACGACCACATGCCGTGGTAGTAACTGACCCGCAGGCGTTCCCCCTCCTGAATCCGGCTGCCAGCAGGAATGGCGATGTTGGGGCCTTCATGGTCGAACTGGAAGGTCAGACGAGGATCGGTAATGCGCGCATAATCCACACCCTCTGTGTACACGACACCCGACGCTTCCGACTTCACCGTCACCGGAGTGCCGGGGCGCCGCAGAATGTTCGTCAGGCCCACCTCTTCCAGTTGGAAGTCGTCCAGCCAGAGGCGCCCTTCCGCGCCGGACCATACGCCGGCCTGAATTCTGATCTCCGTGTTCTCCCAACTGTTGAATCCCACCGTGATCTTCGTCCAAGGCCGGTTGGGGCTCATGTCCTCACGCGGAGCCAGGAAGCGGCCGTCCTGTCCCACGATCCGGATGAGGGCCTCCTCATCGCCCCACAGACCCTCACTTTTGGTCCAGAAGCTCAACCGGTAAAGACGGTTAGGGAGTACCTGCACCTTCTGCTGGATCAGAACGGTACGGTCGTCCCCGCCATTGAAATTCTCGATTCGCAGCGACGCTCCGCCCGAGTGAAACTCCGTGCGATCGATGAAGGAGGAAACACCCGGCGCGGATTGTATCCAGCCATCCAGATTGTCCGACTCGACCGGATCATCCAGGCCCCCGTTCAAGAGCACTGGGGCCGGGTCGGGGACCAGGCGGCCCACCTTATCATTCACGACAAACAACTGGTCTTTTACAGGCAGGCCTTCCATCAGATTTGGGTCATAGCCTTTGCCCGCTCCGTAGCCCAGGCTGAAAACCGCCGGAATGATCTCCAGTCCCTTGACCTCGGCGATCTTCCGCATCTGCAGGCACGCCGACTTGAAGGCGCTGGTCCAGACATTGCCGTCGAAACTGCCGTTCAGGATGATTCCATTCAGTCCATGTGCCGCGGCTGTATCCACTACTGATTGAAACTGCTCCACACCATTGGCTGCCCCGGGATTGATGGGCGCATACACCCAGCGTTGTGGGTAGACCTTAATTTCCTGAGACGGCGCAGGCATCCCCGCCAGAACCAGACACACGAGGAACGCCCTGGCCAACACAAGCCGCATGAGCAAATGCTAACAGCGACCTCCCTGACTTACAAGTTTGGAGTTGGTGCCGGCTCCATTTGGCGGGGGCCACGGACGCCCGCATGAGAACCCGCATATACGGAGTCCGGCTCGCAACGGATTTAGAGTGTCCATTCTTTTTCACTGCTGTCCAAGATAGGACAGACCCGTCGCATCCAGTGTTGAATTCAAAGGGTTCCTGACCGGCAGCTGCTGGTTTCCTGAGGGGTGGTCTCCTTTCTACAAGGGTTGAGCCTGTCCAAGTCAGCACAGGGCGAGCGTCAATTGCTGCGGCGGCGGTGGCAGAGGTGGGGTTTCGAGCGGATCGTTCAGCCATTTCGTCAATTCGCGGTAGGTGAACAGGTTGAGCCGCAGCAACGAGGCCAGATTGGACAAGGACCAGTTGGCGCGGGAGAGGTGATGCAGCCACTTCAACAGCAGCAGCGCGATCAGGGCTGTCCAAATCTGGATGCGGAGAGCGTTCTCGCTGGTGCCAACGAAGGTCTTCACGGTCAAGTTTTGCTTGATCGCCTTAAAAAACAATTCCAGTTTCCAGCGGTCCTTGTAGATGGCGGCAATGGTCGTCGCGCCGAACTCCAGATGGTTGGTGAGGAGCACGATGACATCGTCCTTTTCGGGGACCCAGACCACGACGCGGCGTAGCAGATGCGGGCAGCCGGCGCGGCCTTTGGCCGAAGTGAGACGGATGATCTGGTCGACACAGATCGCGCTGTTCTGCGGCCTTGTCCGCTCCTCGACAATCTCAAACTGGGCATCGTCTTTCAGCCGGGTCACGAAGAAGACGCCGGCCTTCGTCCAGCGGCCAAACAGGGCGTAGTCGTTGTAGCCGCGATCCATGGCGACGATGGAGCCGGGATTGAGCAGGAAGGAGTCGGCCATTTTGACATCGCTCCGGCGGGCTTCGGTGAGCAGCACATAGGCAGGGAGGTAGTCGTCGTGATCAAGGAGGACATGCGCCTTCACTCCGCCTTTGGCGCGACGGTACTTCGCCCAGGGGAACAGGCTCAGACACAGAGTAATGGTGGTCGAGTCCAGACTGAGCAACTTGTTTTTGAAGCGGAACTTGTGTTGGCGCTGGCCGAGGGCCCCACTGTCGCGGAAGCGGGCCAGCGAGGTCCAGAAGAGATCCTCGAACAGGGCGGCAGGGCGGTGTTCATTGGCATAGGAAAGGGTGGAACGGCGGGGCGCTTTGGCGATGCCGAGGTGCACGAGTTTGCCGAGGCAGCAACTGAGCCCGTTGCAGATCTCGCGAAGGGAGTCGGCGCGGCCGAGTTGGCAGAAGAGCATGGAAACGAACTGGGTCCAGCAGGTGAAGCCCTTGGCGGAGCGTTCGGCGCCGTGCTTCTTGACGAGAGCGGCGAACTCGTTGCGGGGGAAGTGGTGCAGCAGTTGATTGAAGAGACTGGCGGCTTGTAGGATTGTCTTGCCCTCCTTGGGTGTGGCGCGGGCGCGGTCCCGGTGAGAAAACGAAACTGCGCCAACGCTTAATTGTAGGAGGGCACCCCTCTCAGCCGTCCAACCGGGCCCGATTCGTGGTTCGCGGATTTATCTTGGACAAGAGTGATTCTTTTTTGAGGTACGGCATAAAGCCGCAAAAGAAATAGGAATTTTGCCGTGCCCGAAATCCGATCGCCTCATGCTGCCGTAAGTCCACATGAACAACGGCTTCACAATTCCGCGAGGAACCACTGATGATACTCAGATCAAAACCATTACGAATGTCACTCGCCATGCTGATGGCGACACTCACCATCCAACAGCCGGCGATGTTGGCCGCCAGTCATCGCGAGGCGCCCATTACGGCCCTCGACCAGAAAGCCGACATCACGGACTGGTACACCTTTGTCAGCCCCGAACGGCCTGACAAGGTCATCATGATCCTGAATGTCGACCCCTTCCTGGAACCCTCCAACGGTCCCAACTACTTCCCCTTCGACCCGGGCATCCTTTATGAGATGGAGGTCGACAACGATCACGACGGCGTCCCCGACGTCACCTTTCAAATCCGCTTCAAAACCGAGATCCGATCGCCCGGAGTCTTTACCGGATTCGTCGGAAATCTGGCCGGAATCCCGGCGATTACCGCCCTCGACGGCCCCGGCTCAGAGGGTTTAAACCTCCGTCAGACCTACACCGTCACCATGGTCACCAAGGCCGGGTCCACTGACCTCACGGCCGGCCAGAGCGTCTATGCCGTGCCGGCCAACGTTGGCGGCAAAACCATGCCCGACTACAACGCGCTGCGTGCGCAGGGCACCTACGACCTGGGCCAGGGCGTGCGCGTCTTCGCCGGTACCGTGGCCGACCCGTTCTACATCGACCTGGGCGCCTTCTTCGATTCCGTCAACCTGCGCGCGGCGGCTGGAGGCGGTGTGCTGCCCGCCATGGCGGAAGGCGACGACCAGCACAACTACGCGCCCAATGCCCTGGCTGGCTTCGATGTCAACACCATCGCCCTGGAGGTGCCCATCACGATGCTCACCAGCGACGGCAAGGTACACGCGGCGGGTGACAAGGAAGCGGTCATCGGCACGTACGGCGCCACGTCGCGCCGCCGCGTCACGGTGCTTGGCGACAGCGTCTCTGAGTCGTGGGGCCAGATCCAGCGCATGGGCAATCCGCTCATCAACGAGGCCATCATCGGCACAGGATCGAAGGACAAGTTCAGCATGGACGATCCCATCAACGACGCTCAGTTCGCCAACTTCGTCCTTGACCCGCTGGCCGCGAAGATCCTCGGCAGCATCGGCGTGCCGGTGGCGCCCGCTCCGCGCACTGACCTCCTATTGCTGGTGCAATACATGGCGCCCATCTGCCCCGGTTGCGGAGCGGACGACGCCGGACCGGTGGCTGATCTGCTCCGGTTGAACACCGGCATCTGCCCCACGTCGTTTACTCAGCAGAAACGCCTGGGCTTCCTGGCGGGCGACACCTCGGGCTTCCCGAACGGCCGCCGTCTGGGTGACGACGTGCTCGACATCGCGCTGCGCGCCGTGGCCGGCATCCTGGTGGATGGCAAGAAGTACGGCACTCCGCTGGGCGATGGCGTCAACACCGGCACTGCTCCGCTGCAGCAGTCGTTCCCATTCATGGCCCCGGCTTACAACGGCCGCGACAGCGTACATGCGGGGCCTGGGCAACCCGGCTGCGCTTACTACGCCAGCGGCATCTGTCCGTCCATGTAGCAAACCAGCGAGGGGCAGGCGCAGGACGGCCTGCCCCTTGCTCTCCACCAGCATCCCAGTTCAGAAGTTGGATCCCTCCATGAACAAAACATTCTTCGCTTCCATCGTTCTCTTCACTACAGTGGCGTTCGCAGCTACACCGGCGGAAACCGCAATTCAGAAGGCCCAGGCCGGACTCGCCGCCCACCCGGACCATGTGCCTTATCTCAACAGTCTCGCCATGGCGTATGCCCGCCGCGCCCGCGAGACGTCGGATGTTTCGTACTATGCGAAGGCCGACGAGACACTGCGGCGATCGTTCACTGTGTCGCCGAACAACTTCGAGGGGCTCAAGGTGGAAGCGTGGCTCCAGCTTGGCAGGCACGAGTTCGCCAAGGCCCTGGCCACCGCCAAGGGGCTGAACAAACAGATGCCTGACGACATCTCGGTGTACGGCTACCTGGTGGATGCCAATGTCGAACTGGGGCACTATGCGGACGCCGTCAAGGCCGCGCAGTGGATGCTTGATCTCAAACCCGGCAACGTGGCGGGCCTGACCCGGGCTGCCTACCTGCGCGAACTCCATGGCCGCTTGCCGGGCGCCCTGCAACTCATGCAGTCGGCATACGATTCCACGCCATTCCCTGAGACCGAGGATCGCGCCTGGCTGCTCACCCAGTTGGCCCATCTCCACTTCATCAGCGGCGACCTCAGCCAGGCCGAGATGTATGCCAGCGGCGCTTTGGGCCTCTTCTCGAACTACCACTATGCCCAGGCGGCCTTGGCTCGTGTTCGCAGTGCGCAGAACCGCCACGAAGAGGCCGCCGCCCTGCTGCGCCAGCGTTACGAAGTGGCTCCGCACGCGGAGAATCTCTACGCCTGGGCGGAAGAACTGGAACTCGCAGGCCACAAAGATGAGGCGGCGAAGGCCTTTGCCCAGTTCGAGCGGATGTCACTAGCCGAATCCGGCCAGGGCGACAATTCCAATCACGAACTGATTGCTTATTACATCGATCACGCACGCCAGCCGGCCAAGGCTCTGGAGATCGCCAGGCGCGAGATGGAACGCCGCCAGGACGTCTTCACCCGCGACTGTTACGCCTGGGCGCTGGCTGCCAACGGCGAGTATGAACAGGCGGACTCGGAGATTCAGAAGGCTCTGCAAATAGGTGTGAAGGAGCCCAGGCTGCTCTACCATGCCGGCGCGATCGCCCATCACCTGAACCGGCCGGAGAAGGCGGCGTTGTACCTGAAGGACGCGGCGGCGGGCCATTCCTCGGAAGCCGCCGCGTTGCAGCGCGAGCAGTCGCAGACGGCAGCCCGCTAGGTGAGGGAAGGGGATTCGCCGACCCGTGGGCCGCGCGTAGCCCCTTCCCCATCGATCCCTACTGTTCTTCCTGCTCCGACGCCCCCGACATCACCGGAGGCCCAAACCCTCGGCCGGCCGCGGGCGGATGCAATTCGTACTCCTTCGGCGGCTCGGCGCCCATCAGCCACTTCACGAAATAATCCCAGCGGCGCCGGATCATGTACGGCTCGGACGCGAATCCGTGGCCGCGGTTGGGCAGCATCAGCAGATCGAAGTCCTTGTTGGCCTTGATCAGCGCGTCCACCACCAGTAGCGTATTGTTCGGTGGAACGTTGCTGTCCATGGTGCCGTGCGCCAGCAGCAGGTGGCCCTTCAGGTTCTTGGCATGATTCTGGTTCGCCTGGTCGTCGTAGTTCGTCGTGCCATCCGGGTTGGTCACCAGCAGCCCGTGCCACTTCTCGGCCCAGTCGTCCTCATACACACGGTTGTCGTGGTTGCCTGCTTCCGAGATGCCCACCTTGAAGAAATCGGGATAGCGGAACATGGCGTCGGCCGTCGCGAACCCACCACCGGAATGGCCCCAGATGCCGGCTTTGTCGATGTCGATCCAGGGGTACTTGGCCGCGAGCTCCTTCATGCCTGCAATCTGGTCGGGCAGCGTGTTGTCGCCCATGTTGGCGTAGTAGAACTCGTGGAACTTCTTCGATCGCGAAGGGTTCCCCATGCCATCGATCTGCACCACGATGAAGCCCAGTTCCGCCAGTGCCTGCGTGTCACCGCGCGTCGGTTGGAAAGAACGGCTGCCCACGCTGCCGCCCTGCGGACCGGGATAGATCTGATTGACGATCGGGTATTTCTTCTTGGGATCGAAATTCGTCGGACGGTACATCAGCCCATAGAGATCGGTGGCCCCGTCGCGCGCCTTCACCGTAATCGGGATCGTCGGCTTCCAACCCGTGGCCACCAGCTTGGAGATGTCGGCCTTCTCCAGGGTCTCGATCAACTTGCCGTTCGAGTCGCGCAACACAGCCACAGGCGCCACGTCCGGCTTGGAAAAGCTGTCGAAAAAATACGTACCGTCCGGCGACAGCGTGATCTCGTGATTGGCCTCTTCCGGCGTCAGCAGTTTCAGCCCCTTGCCGTCGTAGCCGATGCGATAGAAGTGCGTGAAATAGGGATCGCGGCCCTTTTCCATCCCGACGCCCAGGAAGTACAGCAGCCGGTTCTTCTCGTCCACCCGCAGCAGTTGTGTGACGTTGCCTTCGCCCTTCGTAATCTGGTTCTTCAGGCGGCCGGTGGCCAAATCGTAAAGATACAGATGGCCCCAGTTGTCGCGCTCGGAGAACCAGATCATCTCATTCGACCCGCGCAGGTAGCGCCAGTTCACCCGGCCCGCCCCGGACTCGAAGAACGTATCCACTTTCTCTTCCAGCACTTCGCCGATCTCACCGCTCTCGGCATGGGCTACGCGTAGATTCTCCTGCTTGTGGTCGCGCGAGGTGCTGACGAACGCGAGTTGCCGGCTGTCCGGGCTCCACTCCACGTCGGCCCACTCGCCAGCGCGGCATGCGATGTCGTCGCACAGGGAGGAACGGTGCTGATCGGGCGCCATTTTGAGGCGCACGACTTTGGGCTGGTCGACCTCAATCACCACGCGGTGGATCATTGCCACCACTTTGTCGCCCGGCAGTGGATACTTCCAGGCCTGCAGCGTCGGGTGCCCGACCTTGGTGTCGACCAGATACATCTCGCCCACGCCGCGTTGATCCTGCTGGAAGGTCGCGATGCGTTTGGAGTCGGGCGACCACAACAGAATGGGCCGGTCGCTCTTGGTCCAGCCGGCGTTGTCGGTGGCATAGCCGAAGTCCTTTACGCCATCCGTAGTGAGTTGTGTCTCCTTGCCGGACGCCACATCGCGCACCCACAGATTGTAGTCGCGGAGGAACGCCGTCTTCGTTTTGTCAGGCGATGGCACGTCATTGCGACCGCCGCGCATGCCGCGTGGACCCTCATTGCCCGGGCCCGCCTCCGCCTTGCAGGACGTGCCCTGGACGTCGCACCGGAACCTCCGCGGCCGTCTTGCATTGGGCCGGGCGGCCGCCGGGGGCGCCGCTCCGGCTTCCGCGCCCGTCAGCGCGAATGTCATACTCTGTCTGTCATCGGAAAACTCAATCGTGGTGAAGGGAAGATGCAGGGCATCGTAGGTCTCGCCCGCCGCTGCCGACAGCGCGGCGGCCAGTTTCTCGTGGTCAAAGGCGGGCGCCTTAGTTCCGTTGGCAGCGGTCACCATTACGAACCGGCTGCCGTCCGGCCCGACATCGCGATACCAGAAGCGGTCGTCGCCCGTCCACGTGGCCCGTAGCCCGGAGTGAAACACCAGCGGCGCGGTGTTGTAGTTCATCATCTTCTCCGCGCGCGCATAGTCGGCGACGGTCAGTACCGTCACTTGCGCCGGCGCGGGCAGATTGGCGGCGAAGGCCGCCGCGGCGAGTAGTCGCAACGAGATCAAGTGGAGACGCCCTGGCATTCAATTCCTTCCCAAAGTTCGCGGGTTGACACCATTCTAACCAGCCCGATAGGGGCTTCTTGTCATGGCGTACCCAGGGCCCGCCACCGTTACGCCCCGGGCACGGTTCGTTTAGTCTCTGTTCGCCTGGTTTGGAGGGCGATTCAGTGATTCCAATACGAACATCCGTCGAAGAACTTGATTTTTCTGTAACCTGACAATAATAATTGTTCCAGCCACTGTCTGGCGGCCCACTAAGTGGTAGGAAACGGTAGGAGCTGTAGATGGTTTGTCCGGAATGCGGTAGCTTCCGAATGACCCGGCGACGAAGATCGCTGGTCGAAAAATTGCGATTCGCCGCAGTCTATATTTGTCTGGACTGCCATCATGCGCAGCCCGTCCGGGTTCGACGCCGCCATCCCTTCTTTTCGCTCCATGTCTGTTGCCCTCGCTGTGGAACTTTCGAGCTGCGCACTTTTTCGAAGATCGACCACATCGAGTCGATCTACAACAACCCAATCAGCCGCATCCAGCAGTTGTTCGGAGCCACGCTCTGGTATTGCCATTGGTGCCGCATGCAGTTTTTCGACTTCCGGAAACCACTCCACTGACCGCTGGTGACGATGCGGTACGATAAATGGCTCGGAGGAGGTTGCCCCCCATGCGGCCACTGCTTTTTCTGTTCATTTCCACCCTGATTGTGTGCGCGGCTGACCGGCGGAACCTGGAGTGCCCCAACACCGATACGCACGCCACGTTTCAGGCTCCCGCCTCCCTGCAACAGTGGGAACAGCGCAGGCACCAACTGCGCCTCCAGATCCTTTCCTCCGCCGGGCTTCTGCCGCTGCCCGCCAAGACCCCCCTCGCACCTCTGATCTACGACAAACTGGACCGCGACGGCTATACGATTGAGAAGGTCGCCCTCGAAACCCGCCCCGGCTACTGGTTAGGTGGCAATCTCTACCGGCCCAAGGGCAAAACCGGCAAGTTCCCGGCGATCCTCCATCCCCATGGCCATTGGGCCTACGGGCGTCTGGAAAACCAGCCGTTGTGTTCGACGCCCACCCTGGCCATCAACCTCGCCCGGCACGGATTTTTGGTCTTCGCCTACGACATGGTGGGCTATAACGATACCTCGCAGACGCCGCACGACTTCAGCACGCCCAAGTACCAGCTCTGGGGCTTCACGCCTCTCGGCCTGCAACTCTGGAACTCCATCAGGGCGTTGGACTTCGTCGCCTCGCTGCCGGATGTGGATCCCGTCAAGCTGGGTGTCACTGGCGCCTCCGGCGGCGGCACGCAGGACTTCCTCCTGACAGCCGTGGACGACCGCGTGGCCGTCTCCGCACCGGTCAACATGGTCTCCGGCATCATGCAGGGTGGCTGTGTCTGTGAGAATGCGCCCGGCCTCCGCGTGGGAACAAACAATATCGAGATTGCGGCCATGACGGCGCCGCGGCCCATGTTGATGGTGGCAGCCACGGGCGACTGGACGCGCAACGTGCCTAAGGAAGAATACCCCTCGGTCCAGAAGCTCTACGCGCTGTACGGTAAGGCCGATCAGGTGGAAAACGTCCAGTTTGACGCGCCGCATAACTACAACAAAGACAGCCGCCAGGCCGTGTACGATTTCCTGCGCAGGAAACTCCGGCCCGAGGAGCCCGCGTTCCAGGAGAGCGGTGCCACCGTCGAAGGGCTCCAGGACATGCTGGTCTTCTTCGGGCGGCCGAGGCCCGATCGCGGCCGGTCGTTCTCGCAGCTTTTTGACGAGTGGAAGGCCGAGGCGATGGGCATGGAGAAGACGGCCACTGCCGCCGAATTGAAGCAGCGGCTGCAACTCGTCTTCGACGGCAGCGATCCGGCGCCCGAGTTGGGCAGTGCCATCCCGTACCGTTTCGTAGAGGGCAAGGGCCCGGCGGTGCTCTATGTGCATCCCGATGGAATCGCGGGCGCTGAAGCGAGTTCCGGATTTCAGAAGCTCAAGGCCGAAGGCCGTGCCGTCCTGTTGATCGACGCCTTCCAAACCGGCACGGCCAAAGCCGCCCGCGACCGCTCGCACCGTCACTTCCTCACCTTTAATCGCAGCGATGCCGCCGCCCGCGTTCAGGACGTGCAAGCTGCCGTAAACTGGCTCGCGGCCAAACGGCCCGGGGAGGCCGTCGAACTGGCCGCTGAGGGCGATGCGCGTTGGTGGGCACTCTTCGCCGCGGCGACGGTCCCGCAGCGGGTTCGTTTTGCGAGTTCGCCCACCGAGTTTCAGGTGTCGGATGACGTTCTGGCGGAGCGCTTTTTCGTGCCGGGGCTGCGCCGCGCTGGTGGCGTCGAAGCAGCGGAAAAAATCCTGAAAGCCAGCGCCCGCTGACGGCATTCCCCCGCTGGAGGAGTCATTTCTGTGGAATGGGTATTCATCTTTGGGCTTGCGGTCGCGCTCTGGATGAGCCGGCGCCGCGTCTCGCACCTGGAAGGGCTGATCGGCGATCTCACCGCCCGCATTTACGCCTTGGAGCAGATGCCCGTCCAGACACGCGACATGACGCCGCGGCCGGTTGCGCCGCCACTGCCGGTCGATACCGCGCCGCCCAACCCAGTGGAGATGCCGGAACCCCCTGAGGAGGTGCCGATTCCCCTTTGGGGGCCGCCGCGGCTGGAACCGGACGCTGATCCGGAACCGGTGCCGGTGTACGAAACGGAGCCAGAGCCGGTGTTTGCGTACGAACCCGGGCCGTCCCTGGCCGATCGCGTCAAGAAGATGGTGGGCGACGACGAGTGGGAGTCTCTGGTAGGCGGCAGCCTGCTGAACAAGCTTGGCGCCTTCGTCCTTGTGATCGGCTTGGTGCTTTTCCTGGGCTACTCGTTCACTCAAATGGGACCGGCCGCTCGCGTGGCCGTTTCGCTGGGCGTGAGCGGTGCGTTGCTGGCTGGCGGCTTCTATGTCGAGCGCATGCAGCGCTACCGAGTCTTCGCCTGGGGGCTCCTTGGCGCCGGTTGGGCCTGTTTGTATGCAACGACATACGCGATGTACGCCATCGACGCCGCGAAGATCATTCAGAACCCGACGCTGGGCGCCCTGCTGCTGGTGGCCGTGGCCGGGGCGATGATCGCGCACTCCCTGCGGTATCAAAGCCAGACCGTCACGGCCGTCGCCGCCGCCAGCGCTTACGCGGCCCTCGCACTGTCGCCTTCGAAACAACTGGGCGTTGGGGCTTTGCTCCCGCTTTCCGGCGCATTGCTCTACCTGGCCGACCGTTTGCGCTGGCATGCCATCGGCGTCCTGAGCGTGGCTGCAACTTACGGCATCATCGTCGCGCATGGGGATCAGGGTTCGCCGCTATGGACCACCCAAGCCTTCCTCCTGGCGCTGTGGGTCATCTTCGAGGCCTTCGATCTGTTGCAGTTGCGGGCCGAGGATCCGCGACCCGCCTATTCCGCGCTGATCTTCCCCCTCAACGCCATCGGCTTTCTGGTGCTGTCGGCGGCCAAATGGGAGAAGGCCGACCCCAGCCACCTTCCGCAGTTTCTGGCGTCGGCGGCGCTGCTCTACCTGGCTGATTCCGTGCTGCGCGGACGTCTGCGCGCGAATGCCTACCAGTACTCGATTGTGCTCGCCTCGGCGCTGGCCGCGCTCTCGATCGTCCGTCATGCGGGCGGTGCGTGGGGCAGTGTTTTGTTGGGGCTGGAGGCCGAACTGCTGTTTCTGGCCGCCTGGCGCTGGCGGCTGCGGTTCATGGAATGGCTCGCCGCCATCGTCTTCGGCGGAGCGCTGCTGAGGATGTTCGTGACTATTACGGATGCCTCGGCTCAGGTCACCTGGGGTGGCCTCACCTTCCACAACTGGACCCCCGCGGCGCTGTTGCTCGCCGTGGTGGCCTACGTCAACCGGGAGCTCCGAACCGTCTCCATTCCCTACGGTTACGTCGGATCGGCTCTGGTCCAACTGGTGCTGGGTGCCGAAACTCCGAAGCGCTGGCTGGGCTTGGTGTGGACCTCCTGGACCGCAGTCCTGCTGGAGCTCAGCTTCTGGCGCAAGGCCTCGGATTTCCGGCGCCAGGCCTATATGGCGTGGCTGCTGGCCGTGGCTGCTGTCCTGTTCGGCGTCTTCGACAGATTCCAGCGTCCGGCGGCCACCAGCGAGTGGGTCACCCTATTGGGTGCGGCCTCGCTAGGCTACTGGATGGCTCTGCGCCTTTGGAGCAGGGAAGCAAAGCTCTGGCCCAGCACCTTGGGCGCCATGGCGGCCACCACCTTCGTCCTGATCGTCTCCTGGACGCAACTGCCTGATGTCACGGTGGCGGTGGCCTGGATGGCGTTGGCGCTGGTTCTGGTGGAGACCGGTTTTCGCTTTGCCCACATCCACTTGCGGATGCTGGGCCACCTAGTCGCGGGCATGGCCTTCGGCCGGTTGTTCTTCGCGAATTTCACGAACGCCGGGGAAACCGGCGGCCTTTCGCACCGCCTGGTGACGATCACCCCGGTCTCCGGCGCATTCCTCTACCTCTGCCGTCGCAGCCGGGAAGACGCCTGGCCCTGGCTGCGCGTGCATTTGTGGCTGGCCACGAGCGCCATCGCGATTCTGATGCGCTTTGAGATGGGACACGTGCTGACGGTCGTCGGCTGGTCGCTGTTGGGGTTGGCTTTGTTGTTGGTGGGTCAGCGCTTCTCCGTGGCTGATTGGCGCTGGCAAAGCTATTTTCTCGCTGGGGCAGCGGCGGTGCGCTGCGTCGCGTCCAATTTCGACGATCCGCAGAGTTTTGGAGGGCTGCCTTCCCGGCTCTGGACGGCCGGTATCGTGATCACGGCGTTGTACGCGCAGGAGTTCCTGGCTCCTCGGGAGCAGCGGCCCAGGGCCTACTTCAGTCTGTTGGGCAGCTTTCTGCTGTCCGCCCTGCTGTATCGCGAGGTGTCAGGCAGCGGTCTGACCGTGGCCTGGGGCCTGCAGGGCGTACTTCTGTTGGCGGCCGGCTTTCCCGTGCGGGAGCGGGTCCTGCGGCTCACCGGTCTGGTGTTGCTTTTGAGCTGCATTTTGAAGCTATTTCTCTATGATTTACGAAATCTGGAGACATTGCCCCGGATTCTCTCGTTCATGGCGCTGGGCATTATTCTGCTTGGCGTCTCGTGGGTTTACACTCGTTTCCGGGAACGAGTGAGGAAGTTGCTATGACCGATCGAATTCTGCTGCTTGTCACGATGGCCGCGCTGGCTGCTTCGGGGCTTTTGGTGCGTGCCGGCAAAATCGACGACAAACAGGATCTGGAATCGGTTGCCAGGCTGTGGGGTGATGTCTTCTGGGATGCGTCGCGAGCCACCGGCAAGGTGGCGCATGTGTCGATTGCGCAAGAGGTTGCACTGGGCGACCAGTTGGCCGGTTCCGCCGCGGGCCTGTGGACGTCGGACTACGAAACTCGAGGGCGGGTGCTCATCATGGTGGGCCGCCTCAGCCCCCACGTGCGGCGGCGGATGCCGTATACCGCTCATGTGATTGCCAGCCAGGAAGTGAACGCCTTTTCTTTGCCGGGTGGTCACGTCTACGTCACTTCAGGTCTGCTGGGCTTCACCCGCAACGACGATGAACTGGCAGGTGTAATTGGCCACGAAATGGCCCATATTGACCTGGAGCATTGCCTGGATCAGCACCGCTACGAAGCGGCGCTGTCCGGGCACGGCGTTCCAGCGGCTGGTGTCCTTCTCGACATGGTTCGTCAGGCGGCCGCAATCACCTACAGCCAGCAGCAGGAGTTTGACGCTGACGCACGCGGAGCTTACCTGGCCGCGCTAGCGGGTTACGATCCAAAAGCAATGGTCGGCGTCTTCCAGCGCTTGGACGCGGAGACGCGCAATTCGCCGGTGCAAGGACTGCTCCGACCCTACTTTGCCTCTCACCCTTCGTCCGCCGAGCGAGCAGATCGTCTGGCGAAAGTAACCGCCCAGCCGGTGGATCGATAAAGCTGTACTCAAGTCGTCTGAATCGCATTTCAGGAGTAATTCTTTCCGGACGTTCTGGACAGGGCTTACTCATGTGGTAAATCTTACCTGATCTTCGCCTTGGACTATTGCCGCTAATATTAAGAAAACAAAGACAGGTCGGGTTTGGCCAAACGAGTGCTTTAACTGCTGGGAAGGCAAGCACCTCATGAGCAGTGAAAATGTGACCACGAATGCGACTGAAGGCGGAAGCGACGAGCAGAAGGGCCGCGGTTTTCCGTGGGCCGTCGTCGTTCTGGGCGTCGGTTTAGTCGCCAGCTTAGGCGTTGGTGCCTATCAGCACATGAATCTGGTGAACACCAGGATGCAGACTTCCGCGTTGGAGCGGGAAGTGGCCACATTGCGCCAGACGCTGAATTCCTCCGATCTGAATGTGACGCAATCGCTTAGCGCCCTGCGGGCTGAGTTGGATTCGACACGGAAGGAGAGCCTCTCGAGTACCGAGAAGGCAAAGGAATCGGCGCGTCGCCAAGCCGAAGCGATCGCTGCCCGGGTCTCGACCAAGCTGAGCCAGGAGCAGAATGAGCATCAGAAGGTGTTGGCTGACGAACTGGATCAGATCAAATCGCGGACCGAGCAGGCAACGGCGCGGCTGACCGATATCACGACGGAAGTCGGGTCGGTGCGTACGGACGTTGCTTCGACGCGCACTGACCTTGACAAGACGGTGGCGGAACTCCATCGGACGACCGGTGACTTGGGCGTCCTGAGTGGTTTGATCGCCACGAACAGCAAAGAGCTGTCGGCCCTGAGAGAACTGGGCGAGCGCGAGTACTTCGAGTTCACGCTCAGCAAGACGTCAGCGCCGCAGCGTGTTGGCGACATCCTGGTGCAACTGAAGAAGTCCGATCCCAAGAGGAACCGGTTCACCATGGAGATTGTCGCCGACGACAAGAAGGTCGAGAAGAAGGACCGGAATATCAACGAACCGGTACAGTTTTACGTTGTTTCGAAAGCCCGCCAACCCTACGAGCTGGTAGTGAACGCGGTAAAGAAAGATCAAGTTGTCGGCTATCTGGCGAGCCCCAAAGTGAAGGTGGCGGGCCGGAAGCTGTAAGGGATGCACGATGGGCGGGCGATCAAAGCTATGTCAGGTACTGTCACTCAGCCTGGCGTTGACTCCCGGGCTCGGCGCGGCCACCGCGTCGAGGGGATGGAGTCTGAGGCCCGCCGTGTCGGTGCGTGGCGCACTATCGGAGGGCTGCTCGAGGGGCAACTTGATGCCTCCCCGAGCAGCACGCGCCCGGCATGCTGTGGTGTCCCGACGGAATTTACGGAATTTTACGACCTTCCCCGCAGCGAAGGATTTGTCGAATCATCCGGTGCGAATCCGAGGCCGCATCGGGTGCGGAGTAGCGGCACCCTCCTCCAGCCGCTCACTCCATGCTCCTTGGCATACCCCGTCCTACTCCCCTCGTCTCGAGACAGTCGAAGACTTGACCGATCTTCGGCTAAGCCTTGGCGGGGCGGACGGGGTAGCCACGGAGGTCGATGACTCCGCGATTGCAACCGAAGTGAAGGTGGAACCGGCAAGGGTTAATCTCCATTCTCCCGTCCAGTTCCTTAAGCCTTCGCTTCTTCCCTAGCCAGGCGATCCCCAATCGCCATTCCGGCGGGCCGCGCCCACACGGCCCGCCGTTTTTTCCAATTGGCCTGCGGGCTCTGGACTTGGCCGTTTCGGGCGTGTTGTTGCCCCTAGACCAGATGAAAATCTACTAAGGTTTTGCGCTGCGGGATGTACTATTTACATCGCTTCTACAGCGCAATTCATTTCTTATCAATAAGATGTGATGGAAACTAGAAGCTTCTGCGGGTCTTCCTGACACGCCTGCCGCGGCACTATGCCACAATTCAAGCCTTGACAGCCCCAGCGTTGATTGTTACCGTTAGGTTTGCGTTTGGCCCGAGTTTACCCCATGAGCAAATTTGGGCCACAGAAGACCATCTTGACTTTCCGGTCGGAAAGACGAACTGGACTTCATCGCATCGCTGGCACTGATCATCAGTCATGAATCAGCCCTACTTCATCGTAGTTCTGGCTCACTCCCTCCATGGGCGTCTCCGCCGCTTCCAAATCGACCAGAAAGTGATTTTTGCCGTTCTCGGTTTGGCCTTGCTGGGCGGGTTCACGCTGTTTGGAATGGTCTCCAGCTACGTGCGGATGGCTTGGAAGGTGGGCAACTACAACAGTTTGCGGGAAGAGACCGAGTTCCTGCGGGCCCGCTACCAGAAGCTTCTCACAGAGGCGAACCAGACCAACGAGCAGATGGCCAGGCTGCAGATGTTCGCATCGGAAGTCTCGGTTGCCTACGGCCTGAACAAGCGGCAGGGGACCACCGCCGACACCACGATGGCGTCGATCGGGCAGATGCCGACTATGCCGACCCTGCGTGAAACGCTCGAAGAATACAACAGGCTCAATACAGCTTCCCTAGGTACAGGTGGCCGTTTCTCCAGCCGTCGCTGGCTGGTGAACACGACGCCCGGGCTGTGGCCTGTCATGGGCCGGCTGCTGAGCAGTTTCGGGACCCGCGAGGATCCGTTCTTCTCCCACCAGGCGTTCCATACCGGTGTCGACATCTCCGCGCCCCAAGGCACCCCGGTTCATGTGGCGGCTGACGGTGTCGTCACGGAAGCGAATTGGGGCGGCGCCTACGGCAAATTGATCGTCGTCGACCACCTCAATGGCCTGCAGACGTATTACGCCCACCTCTCCCGCATCGACGTCATTCCCAACCAGGAAGTGAAGATGGGGCAGGTGATTGGCGGCACCGGAGCCACCGGCCGGGCCACGGCCCCTCACCTCCACTACGAGGTCCGGCGGGGCGGCGCGCCGGTGAATCCGCACTACTATCTGGAAAAATCCGCGCTGGCGACGGCAAGTCCGG
Source organism: uncultured Paludibaculum sp. (assembly GCF_963665245.1). NCBI lineage: Bacteria > Pseudomonadati > Acidobacteriota > Terriglobia > Bryobacterales > Bryobacteraceae > Paludibaculum > uncultured Paludibaculum sp. Next base: position 954,396 of record NZ_OY762268.1, on the reverse strand, counting down.
CGCGCGACTTTGCTTTCTAGTTCTTCCTCCCTCATCCGGCCTAACTCGTGTAGAATCGTCCCATGCGTTTCTGGGCCGCGTTTCCCCTTTTGCTTGTGGCGTCCCTCGTGTGGGCGCACGACGACCACGCACTGCCGCGAATGGTATCCACCGCCAGGAACTTCCTGGCGTCCCTTACGCCGGAGCAACGGGCCGCCGTTGTCTTCCCGTTTGAGGACGATGAGCGCTTCTTCTGGCACTACATCCCCAGCGCCGACATCCCCAAGCGCTATGAGCGGCCCCGCAAGGGCCTGACTCTATCCGAGATGTCGCCGCACCAGAAGGCGCTGGCTTCCGCGCTGCTCAGCGCCGGTCTCAGCCAGCAGGGCTTCATCAAGACCACTACCATCATGAGCCTGGAGGACATCCTGCGCATCATGGAGAAGGACACCGCCGGCCGCCGCAACCCGGAGCGCTATCACTTCAGCATCTTCGGCGAACCGTCGGCCACCGGCACGTGGGCGTACCGCATTGAGGGGCATCACGTGAGCCTCCACTTCACGGTGGTGAAGGGCAAAGCGACGGGCAACCCGACGTTCCTGGGTTCGAATCCTGGTGAAGTGAAGGAGGGGCCCCGCGCCGGGCTGCGGGTGCTGGGGGCCGAGGAAGACAAGGGCCGGGCACTGATGACCGCCCTGAGCCCGGATCAACGTAAGGTGGCCCTGGTGGCCGAGAAGGCCTATGCCGACATCCTCACCGAGCGCAGCCGGAAGGCGGCCCTGACTGGCCAACCCAGCGGGCTGATTGAGTCCAAAATGACGGCGGACCAGCGTAAGTTGTTGGCCACGCTCATTGATGAGTACATCGAGAACCTGCCTGGGGAACTGGCCGAGCAGCGGCGCCAAAGGGTGAAAGAGGCCGGGCAGACCGTGTATTTTGCGTGGGCCGGGGAGGTGGAGAAGGGCCGACCGCACTACTATCGCGTGCAGTCGCCCACCTTCCTGATCGAATATGACAACACCCAGAACAACGCGAACCACATCCATAGTGTATGGAGGGACTTCGAAGACGATTTCGGCGTGGATCTGTTGAAGGAGCATTACGCGTCGGCGGCGAAGGAGCACGGCCACGATCCGCACCATTGAGGTCCGCGGCACCGGCCCTCTTCCCTGCTAAAATCCTAGATATGGCCCAGTCCCGGCGATCGTTTCTGGCGGGCCTCGCCGTGGGTTCGCAGGAGTGGGTGCGGTATCAGGACCCGGCCACGGAATTCGACGTTCGCCGCCTCACGAGTCCGGAACACGAGAGCCTGCTGCCCGCCATGCCGGCGCGGAGCGTCGACCGCGCCGCCCGCAATCTCCTGTTTTCAGCCAGTTCCGGCGACTCGTGGGCGCCCTACTCGATGGCGCTCTCCAACGGGCAGATCAAGCCGTTGCCGGTTGTCGAAGGCTACGCGCCGGAAACGTTGACGTTTTCGTTCGATGACCGTTCCGCGCTGCTGTTCGGCGGCTCGAGCCTCATACAGGTTGCTCTAGGCAGCCTTCACCATGTGGAACTGGCCAAGGTGCGGCCGGATTGGACGCGATCCGGCCCGTTGGTGACGACGGACGACGGGCAGTCGCTGTTCTATGTGGAGACGCAAGGCAGTTCGTCGCACATCCGCCGGATGCGGTATCCCAAGGGCGCGCCAGAGACAGCCGTGGAGGTCAGTGGCGCCGTGCAGTGCCTTACGCCGAACCCAAAGCGCGCGATGCTCCTGTGGCTGAACGATGCGGGCGTATTGTCGGTGGCCGGCTTCGATGGGGCAGGGCAGCGGCGTGTCGAGACCCCTCCAGGCCGGGTACTGCAGGCGCAGTGGGCGCCCGATGGGCAGGCGTTGGTGTACCTGTTGGAACCGGCGGAATCGAACCAGCTCAACGCGATCCGCGAGCAGGGTCTGGATTCAAAGGCCGACGTGCTGGTGGCCAAGACCAGCCAGTTCGCCGCCTTCACGCGCAACGCGAACTCCAGTGTGTTTCTCGGCGCCAGCCGCAGCAAGGCCTCTCCCAACATACTGGTGCTTCTGCGCGCGACAAAACGGGAATTCACCCTGTGCGAGCACAAGGCCAAAAACGCGGCACTCACCGCGCCCACCTTCAGCGCCAACAGCCAGAAGGTCTTCTTCCAGAGCGACCGTCACGGCAAGATGGCCATCTATATGATGGGCGTGGAGAAGCTCATCGAGAAGACCGATTCCTAGCGGCCCTGTCATAATGGAATCAGGACCCCGCTTCCGTGGTCCGGACCCTCCTCTCATGACTTTCGACTGCGATGCGATTCTCTTCGATCTTGACGGCACATTGGTGGATTCCCACGAGGTGGTAGTGCGTTACTGGCGGCGATTTGCCGACCAGCACGGCCTGGACGTGGACAAAATCCTGGCCGTCTCGCATGGCCGGCGAACGGCCGAAACCATTCACATGTTCGTGCCCGGGATCGATGCGGCGGCCGCCGCCCTGGAATTCAACCGCGCCGAAGAACTGGATACCGACGGAGTTGTGCAGATTGCCGGCGCGGCCGCCCTGCTGGCGTCGCTGCCGCCGGAGCGCTGGACAGTCGTCACCTCCTGCCCACGGAAACTGGCCGAGGTCCGTTTAGCGGCCGCCGGCCTGCCCGTGCCGGCCGGCATGGTGACATCGGAAGAGGTGGTCACCGGCAAGCCCGATCCCTACTGTTTTCTCCTCGGGGCGGAGCGCCTGGGGGTTCGGCCAGAGCGCTGCCTGGTGTTCGAGGATGCGCCGGCCGGCGTCCAGGCTGGCTTGTCGGCGGGCATGCGGGTGGTGCAGTTGGGCCAGGACATTCCCAACTACCTGGGCGTCCAGTATGTCCCCAACGGTGGGGGCGCGTTCGGGATTCGCGTCGGGCCGGCTAAATCGGATCTTCCAGGACGCAAATAAACTGGGCCACGGTCACCCAGCGGTCTTCTTCCTGCGTCAAATCCCAACTGGAGAACTCGGGGTTGTCCGGCTGCATGTGGATCCCGGAGTGGCTCCAACCGTCGGCCGTCTCGTTCTTCGAACTCTCGTAGCGTTTGATCGTGAATTCGCCGCCATCGTCGGTGCTGGTGCGGCGCTGCACGATGAAGATTCCGCCCTTTCGCGAGCCGCCTTGATACGGCCGGAAGACACAGATGGAACCATCCGGAATGTCCGGCTCCATCGAGCGGCCGTGGATGCGGACGAGAAAGAGGTCCTTGGAAAGACCATGCCGGCCGGGCACCTCGGCGTCGATCCACTCCGTCGCGCCGGCGGCCCGGTCCTGGCCCAAACCGCCAGCCGCCAGATCGATGGGAATCAGGGGTAGATGGGTCTGGAAGGGAAGAGGCTCCGAGTGCACATGGTGGTGGTAGAGAGCTTGTGCCGTCCTCTGCAGGTCGATGCACATCGACTGGGCTGGTGGCTCCACGCTCAGCGTATTGGAGAGGTTTTCGTCGATCCACCGCAAGAACGCCTGGGTGCCCATCTCGTGCTGCTTGGTTGGTAGGTCTTCCGCCAAAGCCCGGAGAACATCGGCCTCGTCGCCGGCGAACTTATGCCAATCGCGGCGGAAGCGCATGACGCAGGCTCCGCTTTCCGGGTCGATGACGACAACGCCACAATTCTCGCCAAGGGCCTGGAACACGCGGTACTCCGCGGTGCGGGTCGCCAGCGGCGCGTCGATGTCGGATGGCAGCGACATGAAATCGTTCTTATCGGCCGTAGGCGGGCGGAGAAATGACGAATTTCTCGGGCCCGGACGTCAAGTCCACAAGATAGCCCAGCGAAGCGCTATGGGGCGAAGGGGAAATAGCCCTCGCGAGCCCGAACCTTCACATTGGCCAGGTTGACCTTCACTTCGATTCTACGGAATTTCTTGGCCACATCGGTATTGTCCGGCGTATACCTCAGGATGTATTGAGAGGTGATCTCGCCGGCCGTAGCGGAGATCGCGTTGACAATACCCCGCATAATCGCGGCGGCATATCCGCCGGTGCCCACCTTATAGGCGAAATTGCCTTCATCCGAAGGCGTGGAGAGGTAGCCCGAGACGTCGGAGTAGAGGTTTTCCAGGGGGTAGACGACGCGGCCGCCGGAGGATTCGGCCAGACGCTTCAGATTAGGCTCGCCTTCATTGCGGAACCCAAATGCGACTGTCGATACGCCGTAAATGGTCACCAGATTGCGCTGGGCGATTTCGACGACTTCTTCCAGTGTCTTCTTGCTGTTATTGTCGTGGCCGTCGCCGACGATCACGATGACTCGGCGCGGTTCGATGGGCTCGCCTTTGACCAGCGTGCGGCTGGTGCAGGATTGGTAGACGGCGTCGAACAGCGCGGCGCCGCCGCCCGGCTTGGTCTTGCGGAAGCGGTCGAGAATCTTCTCAGGGTCCTCCGTGGTGTTCACCATTAGCTCGGCTTCGGTGGAATAGCCGATGAGATAGCCGGAGAACCGGGGATCGGGCTTGCCGTCGGGCTCCATGGTGGCCAGAACCAGATCCTGGATGGCTTCCTTGAACTTGTCCCAATGCAGGCGGTTGGAGTTGGAGAGATCGACCAGGAATCCGATGACGACCGGTTGGTTGCGTTCGCGAGTGAAGTAGGTGACCTTCTGCACGACGCCTTCATCGCGCACTTCAAAGTCTTTCAGGTCGAGGTCGCGCACGAAGCGGCCTTTGTCATCGGTGACCGTGACGGGCACGATGACTTCGCTGACGCCGGCCTTGAAGGCCTGGGCGGAACTGGACGGTGCCTGGGGCTGAGCGGACGCCGCGGCGGAAGAGAGCGCGAGCGCGGTGCCTCCCAGAATGACTTGCCTGCGTGAGTACATGACGGATTCTGACCTTGATTATACGGGGACGCGGCCCACCCATGCGGCGTTTCTTTCTGGCGCAGGGCTCCTGGCTGCCCGAAGGGGAGGGTGCAGGCGGGCCGCGGAGCCGCTGAAGGATGGGATTATGCGATTACCCGGTCATACGGACGGAGACAGAAAGTAGTGAAACTCGTAACTCTTTTGCTGCTCGGCGGTTGCCTATCGTTAGTACAGGCCCAGAACCCCTACGTGTTTTTCTCACCACAGGCGGTGGTCCTGAGCGCCGACGCGGGTACGGGCGCTAAGGTGAGCGCCCCGGTTCGCATGATCACCACCGGTCCAGGCTTCAAATTCTCGGTGCAGGGCAACCAAGGGTGGATGGTGGTGACTCAGCCTGGAGCGCCACGTCTGCAGCCGCTGTGAACCTCACGTTCCGCGACGAACAGGGCCAACGCATCTTGACCGTGGCATTGCCGGAGATCCCTCCAAACGGCCACGCTGCTTTCCCTCTGGTTGAGCTGAACAGCATTGTTGATCAGAAGAAGGGGCGGCTGGAGATTTCCAGGGTTGGCTCCGCGGAAGTGAGCGCCATGGGTCTGCGCTTCGCCAGCAGCGGGGCGTATACCAGCTTCAAGGCCGTCAAGCTGCAGTAGCGGCCTGAGACAAAAAGGGCCATGCGGAACGGTCGGCCGTTCCGCATGGCCCTCTCCACGTCTGGGCGTTCCTGCTACCGCTGCACGCGGCCGCTGCCGCCTTCCTTGATCAGTGCTTCCACTTCCGCCTTCGTGAAACGGTTGAAGTCACCCGGTACGGAGTGCTTCAGGCACGATCCGGCTACCGCGAATTCCAGCGCGTCCTGGTGCGTGGGCAGGTTGATCAGGCCGTAGATCAGGCCGCCGGCGAACGCGTCGCCACCGCCCACACGGTCGACAATGTGCGTGATGTCGTAGCGGCGGCTCAGCAGGAACTGCTCGCGATTGTGCATGCAGGCAGACCAGCCGTTGTGCGAGGCGCTAAAGCTCTCGCGCAACGTGATGGCGATGGCCTTCAGATTCGGATACGTATCGAGCACCTTCTTCGCCAGCGCCTCGTACTGCGCCTGGTCCAACTTACCGGAATGGACGTCGACATCGATTTTGATGCCCAGCGCCTTCTGGCAGTCTTCCTCGTTGGCGATGGCATAATCGACGTACTTCACGAGCTCCGACATCACTTCCTGCGTCGGCTTGCCGTACTTCCACAGATTCTTGCGGTAGTTGAGATCGCACGACACCGTCACACCCATCGACTGGGCGGCCTTGGCGGCCTCGATGGAGAGGTCGGCGGCCGATTGCGTCAGGGCGGGCGTGATGCCGGTGACGTGGAACCAGCCGGCGTAGGCGAAGATGGCGGTCCAGTCGAGGTCGCCGGGCTTGGCCAGGGCGATGGAGCTATTGGCGCGGTCGTAGACGACCTTGGAGGGCCTTTGGTTGGCGCCCGGCTCGACGAAGTAGATGCCGAAGCGACCGGCGGCGCGCTTGATGTACGACGTGTCGACGCCGAAGCCGCGCATCTGGTAGACGAACGCCTCAGTGATGGGATTGTCCGGCAGGACCGTGACAAAACGTGCTGGCTGGCCGTAGTTGGCGACCGACACCGCGACATTGGCTTCGCCGCCGCCGTAGGTGGCCACCAGCATGGGCGACATCATCAGCCGCTCATAGCCGGGAGGCGCCAGGCGCAGCATGATTTCACCGAACGTGACAACGGGTTTTTGTGACATGTTAGGAAGACCTCTTGGACTAGATGAATTAGGGAGTGGGAGAACCCAACGTGATCGCTTCCAGCCCAAAGCTGGCGTCCATCGACGGCAGCCCTTCGTAAGGCAGCGACGTGCCGGCCGGCAGGCGGGTGCGATCAAGAAATTCGAGGCGGATGCGCGCTACCAGGTCAGCCAGTTGCGGCGAGAGCGGATAGGCGTTCAGGGAGACGGTCCGCTTCAGCGATCCGCCCAGCGACTGCATCGTTTTTTCCAGCCGCTGAAAGGCCAGGCGCGCGTCCTCCTCCTGGTAGCGGAAGGCGAGCTGCGCCCCACCAAAGATCAGCCGTGGCGAGGAGACCGCCACGACGCCTTCCTGGAAGGTCACACCGCCGGCGGGCGCTTGTTGCAGACGCGCAATGCCTTCGCACGCGGCCTGCGGCTGGCTCACCGAGCGCTGCGCCTGATAGAAGGAGACCTGCGCCTTGGGAAAAGCGGTCGTGGCCGCTGTGAGGGCCGGAGCGATCTCCTCCAAGGTCGGAGCGGCACAGGTCAAGACCTGCACGTCACCCGAGCCCGCGCGCGTCTTGAGCTGGTCGAGAGTCTGATTCAGCGTCGACTGCTGCGCCGCCAGAAACGCGACGCCGCCCGGATTGACGGGCTTCCGGTCCACCAAAGTGGCCACGAGTTGGACCTGCGCGGCTTCCAGCGGCAATCCGCCCACCTGTACGACGGTCACCACCGGCAGCGCGATCTTCTTCTCGGTGAACACTTCGCTGACCAGCGCGGGGATGCGGCGCAGATCGCCCGTACCGGCGACGTAGGCCCGGATGCGGATGAACTGTGAACCCTTGGCGCGCTGCATCAGCCACTTCAACGCATCACGGGTCTGCTGCGACAGCAGCCCTTTAGCCGACAGCGGAGTGACGAGGAACGAGAGCCGGGCCGTGTCGGCGGCGATGGCCGAAGGAGGATCCGGCGCAACGTCGAGCGTCTGCGTGAAGTCCTCGTCCTTCTTGTTCTTCTTCTTGCGTTGCGAGAAGGCTTGGGACTGCAGCAAGGCCCCCAGGCAAGCCAGTACCACAGCCGCTCGAAACATGCGAGTCATGGCAATGAACTTGTATCGTATCAGACCGGGCCGGAGGCACGGCTCGGCGGATGGGGCTTGACTTGAAATCGGACAGCCGTATCCTGAAAGCGGATTTATCCGGAAAGAAGGGACAATGCTGTGAACAAGTTCCTCGTCCTGGTCATTGCCGTGTGCGCCTTCGTAATTCTCCTCGGAGTGGGGCGCGAGTGGAAACTGAAACCCGAAACGCCCGCCAACCACATGCTCCACAAGGGGGAAATGGCGGTGCTGGTGTCGACCGCGGGCAAGGCCGTCTGGCTCGCTGCCTCCAAGACGGACACCTACAAAATGCAGATCGCCATGGGCAAGCAGGATCAGGCGGCGCTCGATCAAGCCGGCGTAAGCGGGGCCGCGTTCCCCGTCGTCGCGGGAACACACGCGCGTGTACTGGAGGAGGACGTCAGCCGGCTGCGGATCCAACTGACCGACGGTCCGGACGCTGGCCGATCCGGCTGGGTGGAATTTGAGTATCTACGGCCCATTCAGCCATCGGAAACGCATTAGCCGCGCCGCGGCGCGGAATGCACGCAGCGCCGCTGTCTGGCGTCACCCCGGTAGGTGGGACAGCGGGCAAGCTGCGTTCATCGAAGACTCGCTATCATGGAGATAACATGCACGGCCCTGAGGCCGCGGTCTCGGCCGCCACTAGATTGTCAGAACTCGAAGCGTCGCTCAACGCCGTCATCCGCGGGAAGGCCGACGTCATCCGTATGTCCGTGGTGTGTCTGCTCTCACGCGGGCACCTGCTGATCGAAGACGTGCCCGGCGTCGGCAAGACCACCCTGGCGCAAGCCCTGGCCAAGACCGTGAGCTGCGGGTTCCAGCGCTTGCAGTGTACGGCCGACATGCTGCCCGGCGACATCCTGGGCGTCACCATTTACAACGCCCGTACGGGCGAGTTCGAATTCAAGCCCGGCCCCATCTTCACCAGCTTCCTGCTGGCCGACGAGATCAACCGGGCCACGCCCAAGACGCAATCCGCCCTGCTGGAGGCCATGAACGAGCGCCAGATCTCCATGGACGGCAAGACCTATCCCATGGCGGAGCCGTTCCTCGTCATCGCCACCCAGAACCCGGTGGAGCACCACGGCACTTACCCCCTGCCCGAATCGCAGCTCGACCGCTTCCTCATGCGCCTGCGCATCGGCTATCCGGACCGTGCCAGCGAACGCGAGATCCTCCGCCAGTCACCCGGGACCAACGCCCCGGCTCCGCAGGCCATCCTCACACCCGAAGAGCTCCTCAGCGTGCAACTCGCGGCCGAGCGTGTCAGCGTCGACGAATCCCTCGTCAGCTACATGCTCAGCATCGTCGAGGCCACCCGTTCGCACGAGTCGCTGCTGCTGGGCGTCAGCCCGCGCGGCGCCCAGGCCCTTTACCGCGCCGTGCAGGCCTTGGCTTTGCTGGAGGGCCGCGACTACGTTCTTCCGGACGACATCAAGCGCCTGGCCGTGCCGGTATTCGCGCATCGCGTGGTGTTGAACCAACGCGTGTCGCTCTCCAACCGCTCCACCGAAACCGCTGAGCGGCTGCTGGCGGAAATCCTCAACCGGGTAGAAGTTCCCCTATAAGCTTTATGAAAACTGCCATCCTCGGTCTCCCCATGACGGGCAAGACCAGCTTGTTCACCATCCTCACGGGCGTCCACGAAGCCACCCGCGTCGGCACCATGGAAGCCCGCGTGGGCATGACCAAGGTGCCCGATCCGCGCCTCGACGCCCTGGCCAAGATCTTCCTGCCGCCCAAGATCACCCACGCCACCATCGAATTCCTCGACTTTCCGGCCATCTCCAAGGAAGCCCTGCGCGACCCCAGCTATCTCGCCAGCCTGCGCGTGGTGGATGCCATTGCGCACGTCGTGCGCGTCTTCGAAGACGACACGGTGCCGCACGAGAAGGGCTCAGTGGACCCGCAGCGCGATATCGAAGACCTCGACATGGAACTGATCCTCAGCGATCTGGTCGTCGTCGAGAAGCGTCTGGAACGCCTGGAAAAAGAACGCAAGAAGATCCGCGACCAGTCGCTCGACCGCGAGTTCGAACTCCTGGAAACCGCCAAGACCAAGCTCGAAGCCGGCGAGACCCTGCGCGCCTGGGAACTGGAACCCGCCGACGAGAAACTGCTGCGCGGCTTCCAGTTCCTTTCCCAGAAGCCGATCCTGCTGGTGATGAACCTGGGCGAGGCTGACGCGGCCAACCTGTCGGAAAGAGAGCAGAGCTTCCGCGCGCAAGTCCTCTCGGGCAAGGCGAACGCCGAACTATGCGCCGTCTGCGGCAAGATTGAAGCCGAACTGGCCGAGCTGTCGCCCGAAGAGGCCGCCGAGTACATGACCAGCTACGGTCTACCCGGCAGCAGCCTCAGCCGCCTGATCAACGTCATGTACCGCCTGCTGGGCCTGATGAGCTTCCTCACGGCCGGCGAAACGGAAGTCCGCGCCTGGACCATCCCGATCAACTCCACGGCCGTGAAGGCAGCGGGTGCCATCCACTCCGACTTCGAGAAGAAGTTCATCCGCGCCGAGGTCGTGAATTGGCAGACGCTGGTCGATCAGAACGGCTATGGCGGCCTGCGCGAGAAGGGCCAGCTCCGACTGGAAGGCAAGGAGTATATTGTCAAGGACGGCGACGTGCTGGTGATTCGCCACAGCTAGTGCGATCCGAGGCACGCCCAGATCCGAGCCGCGACCGTCAGGAAGCGGTAGCACGTCACCTATGTCCTCGGACGGACCGTCCAGCAAGTCAGCAGGAGGTTGCTCGTGACCCTAGCCCTCAAATCCGTGGTCTTCTCGATGACGCTGGCGCTGGCCGCCTGCCAGGCGCAACCCCGCGTCGAAGTGGGCGAGATCAACGGCGCCGCCTTCCGCATTGACGTGCCGGCCAAGTGGACCGGCGTGCTCGTCGTCTATTGCCACGGCTACAACCCGAACACCGTGAAGTTTGCGCAGTCCGATAAGCCTCAGTTCTCAGGATTCGTCGACAGTGGGGTGGCCGTCATCCAGTCGGGGTACGCCGCCGGCGGCTGGGCTGTCGAGCAGGCCATCCAGGACACCGAGGCCCTGCGCCGCTATTTCACCGGGAAGTACGGCAAACCGGTCGAGACCTACGTGATGGGGCACTCCATGGGCGGCTTCCTCACCATGACGCTGCTCGAGAAGTTCCCCAATTCCTACGACGGCGGCCTCGCCCTGTGCGGCCCGCTGGGCTCGGCCGAGCAGTTCATGGAGCGCCGCGTCTTCGACATGCGCGTCGTCTTCGATTACTACTTCCCCGGAGCTCTGCCCAACCCTGCCAAGGTCCCCGCCGATTTCCGCATGTCGCGCGAGAAGAACGCCGAGATAGAGGCGCTGCTCAACTCCAAGCCGGAGCAGGCCACCGCCATGCGCCAATGGGCGGGCATCCCCACCAACCGCGATCTGGCCGGCACCATCGTTTTCTGGACCTACATCCTGCTGGACCTGCAACAGCGCGGCGGCGGCAATCCGTTCGACAACCACGACACCATCTACTCCGGCACGCCCGACGACAACAAGCTGAACGACGGCGTGGCGCGCTACACCGCCGATCCGCGAGCCGCCGAGTACATCCGTACCTTCTACACGCCCTCCGGCCGCCTGACGCGGCCCATGCTGGCCATCCACACCACCTACGACCCGCTGGTGCCGCCGTGGGTGCCCAACGGCTACGCCGATCTGACGCGCATGGCCGGGGCAGGGCAGTGGTTCGCTCAACAGTATGTGAAGCATGGCGGCCACTGCGCCATTACGAGCCAGGAGATGGAACGCGGCTTCCACGACCTGCAGAGCTGGAAGGCCACTGGCAAACGGCCCATTCAGCCCACCAACTGATTATTACCGGTATCTTTGCTTCAATAATCGGTGAATTGGCAATGAAATGCTCGGGCGCGCATTGACACCTTGCATCAATGCGGCTAGCATTGCTCCATTACCTGAGTCGCCAGGTAGATTCCAGTGCCGGTCGTAATTGTGGGCCTGCCAGTATGAATATCAGAACGATACCAGCGGGGGCGATTTGCCTCCTGGTGCTTCTTCTCCCGACGGGTTTCACCCAGCAGCCTGTAAAATCATCAACACAGATCGACGGATCAAAGAACCCCGAACTGATCCCCTTGGACGAGGCATTCAAGAGCATGTTCCTAATGCTCTGCGACGGCCCGGTCCCGCGGCCTATGAGCGTGAGCGGGCGAGAGTACTACATGCGGGGGAGCGGTCTGACGGAGAAACAACAGGACTCAGTTTCGATTGCGGCCGTGAAGTACAGGCTCGCCGTGAACGATGCGGTTGCGTCGGCGAAGGCCGCCTTGAAGGGGCCTGCATCAGAGCTGGCGGCTCGCCGTCAGGCGGCCACAGACGAACTGAATTTCCAGTTCGAGGACATCAGAAAGTCGCTCGAATCGGATCTCGGGCCTGACGCCTATCAGGAGCTGGTCCATTTCGTCGAGACGGAAGTGAAAAGTCGTATGACGATGGGAAGAGCGGGACGCGAGAAATGAAGATGCCTGCAGTTTGCGCTCGCCTGTAACCAGTCATCGCGTTATCATCTTGCCTCGGCACCGTGAGTACAGCGAAACACGCGCCCCGAGTGCGGCGGCATGTCCGGCACCTCGCAGTCGCCCTTGTGCTTGCCCATGTCCTCGCCGGTGAGGAAATCCGTCACCTGCACCAGACCCGGCAGCAGGAACGACTGCGACACCGGCTCGTCCGACCAGTTCAAGACGAAAACCAGCTCATGCCCTGGCCGCTTCATCCGCCCGATCTTGAACTCGGCATCGAACGCCGCCGCCTGCGCCGTGGGCCGCAGCTTCAGCAACAGCGCCTTCCGTTCCGGAGTCATTTTCGTCAGGTCGTCACCGGAGAGCAGCATGCCGCCGGTGGCGTAGGTCGCCGCCGCATGGAACAGGAACTCGTCCTCGGGCAACTCACCCAGCAACACCAGCGCGTCCGGGTCGTTCCACCACAGTCGCCCGTTCTGCCACGCCCGGTGCAAGTTCTCACTGGCCACTTTCGACACCGTGTCCCATTTCCTCGAAATATCGCCCGACGACCGCGACCCGTGAATTAGCCCCAGCGAAGGCCACATCGGATGATTGCAGCCCAGCAGGAAGCTGTGCCCCGCGCCCTCGATAATCGCCTGCATGCCGCGCCGGTAGGCCTCTACCCGCGTCGCCTTGCCGTCCGACAAGCGCCCGCCGTGCATGGCGCCCCAGAAGTTCGCGTCCATCTTGAAGTAGGTGACGCCCCATTCCTGATTCATCGTGCGGAACACTGTCTTGAGATGCTGCTGCACGGCCGGCTGCGTGGCATCCAGCGCATACCACGGACCACGCCGCCACCCGCCGAACGTAACCTTGTTCGACGCCAGCGGAGCCCCCTGCCCGTCCTTCATGAACCACTCAGGATGCTCCGTGAACAGCTTCGATTTCTCCTCCGCGATGAACGGAGCCACCCAGATCGCCGGCTCAAATCCGCGCGTCTTGATCTCCTTCAGAACCGCGCGCACCTCTCCGCCGAACGCCGTGCCCGTCTCCAGCCAGTCGCCCATCGCCGGTTGGTAGCCGTCATCGATCTGCACGTACTTCAGATTCGGAGCGTTCTTCGCGATCCAGTCCAGGTTGTCGCGCACCTGCTGCGCCGTCACCTTCGGCCCGAAGCAATACCAGGAGCACCAGCCTTCCGGCGGGGCGGCCCACTTCAGCGGCGGATGATTCTTCGCGATCAGTGTGCCCAGTTGTTCGAACAACGCCGCTCGGTTTGCTCCTTCGAGGCGGACAAACTCTTCCAGTTGCCAGGTCTGCCCGGCGGCGAGTTCCAGCCCCTCGCAGTCCAGCGTGATCTGCAACGCCGTGGGCCGGAAGTGAAACCGCCCGACAAAGCGCCGCGACGACGTGAAGGCCATCAACTCGTGCCGGTTCGGCGCGGGCGACAGACAGGCCACGCTGTACACCGTTGTCGCGTCCTCAGGTTCCGGGATGCGGTAGTGCTTCCTGTCGAGATACCCACCGATGGCTGTGGGCGCACCCAGCGTCCCGCCGGTCTGGCTCAGCATCGTGAAACCCTCACCGTAGAGCTTCGTCTCCGCCGTATACCCGTGCGGACCGTCGAACAGCACGATCGCCCGCAGCCGCACCGGCTTTGTTCCGGAGTTAGTGACGCTCGACCGGCACAACGTTCCGGTCCAGCGGCGTGTGACCTTGCAGTCAGTGGCCTCTGTCCCATCCAGTGCGAGAGCCCGCGCCGGAGTCTTGTCGAGGGCGCTGCCCACAACGGCCGGCGCCGCCAGCAGAGAGAAGTTGAATTCACGGCGAGTCAGCATGGCTAGTTCATGGTCCTCAATTCTGCGAATAACGAGCGGAAGCAAGCCACCGCTTCGGTCACCTGCGCCTTTGGCGTGTCACCTTCCTGGAAGTAGGCGCGCACGAACGGCCCGAAACCCACCCAGGTCGTCTGCAGCATGCCCAGCATCCGCCCCGCCACCTGTTTCGTCGAGTGCGCGCGGGCGTCGCGGATCTGCGCCAACTGGCCCAGGGCAACCGGTGTCTTCCTCCACGGCGAGGTGACGACGCGGAAACCCGACAACGCGAAGTAGGTCCCCGTGGCGTGCGGAGCCTCGTAGTGCCAATCGGCAATCACCACGTCCTTGGGGATCAACGACAGCGCGGGCGCCGTCTCATTCTGGCTGGCCTCCCACTTGCCGATGCCCGTCACGTTGCCGTCGATCAGCCGGTCACCCCAAATCCACAGCTCCTTGTTCTGCTTCGCCAGATGCGCGTGCAGCGTCTTTACCTCGTTTGCGAACAGTTCGGCCCTGTTCCGGCCCCTGCACCGCTTGCACTCCTTCTCGCCCAGCAGGAACACCTCGTCCATGCCCGCGTGGAACGTATCGGCCCCGGTCACATCCATCAGTTCGTCGATGAGATCGAACAGCACAGCATGAGCCTTGGGGTGCCTCGGGCAGTAGCTGCGACAGTAGATGCCTTCGTTGTCCGGGTACTTCTTCGGCGTCTCGTCAAACTCCGGATGCCCGCGCAACAGCCCGAAGGTCGTCTTTGCCCACGACTGGTGCCCCAGCAGGTTGATCATCGGAATCAGCCGCACCTGGGCCTTTCGGCACGACTCAGCCAACTGCCGCAGTTGCGCCGCCGACAGAGCGTCCGGATCCACCACCTCCGGGTGTTTCGCGTACTGGTAATGGTAATTGATCTCCAGGATGAGGACATTCACGCCCTCCTTCGGCAACGCCTCTTCGATGAAGCGCGTGGCCAAAGGCATCTCCTCGGGCGTCGGCGCGCCCAGGTGAATCCCACGTACGGGCAGCGGCGCGGCCTGCGCGCCCAGCAGCACGGTCAGCAGCAAAAGGGAACGAAGCATGGCGCGCCCATTTTACTGCGCCGGGCGGTAGGAAGGGATCTGCGTCACGACGACCCCGGCGAGTCCGGCCGCCAGGCACAGCCACGCGAACCAGTCGCCAAAACGCGTGTAGAGCGTCTTCTCGCGGATCCAGCCGAAGCGCAGCCGTCCCGTGGTGAGCTGGAATTCGGGCAGACGGTCCCACAATCGCCCCGCCGGATCGATCGACGTCGTGATACCGTCATTGGCCGGCCGCAGCACCCACCGCTGGTTCTCCACAGCCCGCATGCGCACCAGCATCAGATGCTGTTGGCGCGCAAAATTCCCACCGAAGTAGCCGTCGTTCGTGAGATTGATCAGCACCTCGGCGCCATTGTTTGCGAACTCGCGAATGTAGCTCGGGAACGCTGACTCGTAGCAGATGAAAGCGCCCAACGTGTGGTCGCCCGCAATGAAGACCTTCGGCCCCGCGCCCGGGGCATAGTTGCCCGCCTCGCTCGAGATCTTCTGAATCCAGTGGAAACCGGCCGGGATGTATTCGCCAAAGGGCACTAGGTTCACCTTGTCATAGCGGCCCAGCAGTTGCCCCTCGGATCCCAGCAGGATGGCCGAGTTCAACGGCTCCTTCTGGGCGGTATACGCCACGCCTGTGAACAGCAGCGGAGCACCGACCAACCTCGCCGTCTCGGTGACCTGCCGGCGGAACGCCTCGTCGTCGTAATAGTAGAACGGCGCCGGCGCCTCGGGCCACAGCACCAGGCTCGGCTTGGGTTTGGCTACATCCAGCGACTCCTGCAGCGTCCGTAGCGCCAGCCGCTTCACCACCCGGTCCTTCTCCTCGGCCGTCCAGTTGGCATCCGCTCCGATGTTCGTCTGCACCGCCGCTGCCTCCGCCGTCGGCCCCTGCCGAGGGCCCGCCACCGGCAGCACGAACAACAGCACCAGCGGCGCCAGCCACGCCAATTGCCGCCGGTCGTGCCGCAACGCCACCATGGCCAGCGCCGCCGCCAGCATCGCGAAGATGAACGAGAGGCCGTAGACACCCAGGAACGGAGCCACCCGCAACGGAGCCGCCATCTCGATGCCCGCGTTGCCCAGCGTCAGCCATGCGAAACCCAGCGGGCCGTGTGTTCGCTCAATGCCGGTCCACAAGGCTGCGACGGCGGGGATGGCCCAGCGCCGGTTCAACACGAACCCGCTCAACCAGCCGAAAGCGGCCATGTGCAGACCCTTGGCCACGGCAAACAACAGCACCGCTAGCCAACTCAGCGGACCGGTCAATCCGCCATAGGCTGCCAGTACGTCCTTGATCCAGAAACAAACTATCAGCCAGTAGAGGAACCCGCAAAACCAGCCCCACAGGAAGCGCTGCTTGCCATCCGGCTCCAGCGCCATCGCATAGAGCAATGGCGTCAGCGCCACCGGAGCCAGAATCGTCACCTGGAAAGGAGGGAACAACGCGGCCAGCAGGAGAGCTGTCAACACGGCGCCGGCCAGGGAGATTTGCCAACGGAACATTACTACCCGGCCTCGGGCCGTGCCTCCCGTGCCGAGTGGTTCACCAGATCGGCCATGTAGCTGGAGCGCACAAACGGGCCCGCGAACACCTTCTTGAACCCAATCGATTCGCCGTAGGCCTGCCAGCGCTCATAGCGCTCCGGTACGACGTGCTCCGCGACTTCCGCATTGCGGCGCGTCGGCTGCAGGTACTGCCCGATGGTGGCGACGTCAGCCTGGGCTCCTCGCAGGTCGCGTAGCAGTCCGTTCACTTCTTCTTCGGTCTCGCCCAGGCCCACCATCAGGCCCGACTTCGTCAGGACGTCTGCCCTGTGGCGCCGCGCGAATGCCAGCACGTCCAGCGACTGCTGATAGTTCGCCTGCGGCCGGATCCTCCGGTAAAGCCGCGCGATCGTCTCCATGTTGTGGTTGAAGACGTGCGGACCCGCGTCCAGCACCCGCGCCACCGCCTCCAGGTCGCCGCAGAAGTCCGGCGTCAGCACCTCCACCGTGGCTTCGGGCAGCGCCGCGCGCACCTCGCGCACGGTCTCCGCGAAGTGGTGCGAACCGCCATCCGGCAAATCGTCGCGGTTCACGCTGGTGATCACCACGTAACGCAGCTTCATCTGGGCCGCCATGCGCGCCACGTTGGCGGGCTCCAGCGGATCGATGGGCATCTCCTGCTTCTCGGGCGAGCCCTTCGGCACGGAGCAGAAGGTACACCCGCGCGTGCAGATGTTGCCCAGAATCATGAACGTCGCCGCCCCGCGGTGGAAACACTCGTGAATGTTCGGGCAGCGGGCGGACTCACACACCGTGTGCAGGTTGTGCTCGCGCAGGTCATTCTTCAGCAGTTGAACGGAATCGAAGTGCGTATCCGGCTTGCGCAGGAAGTCCGGCAGGCGCGGCCGCTGCCGTTTCGGCCGGGTCTCCAGTTGAACGAGCGAGTCCATTAATATTTCACGATATACGGAGACTTGATGCCCAGTTCGCCCAGCTTGGCGCGGGCCGTGGCGATCGACTCATTCGTGGATAGCGGTCCAATCAGCACCCGGAACAGTTCCGTCGTCTTCGGGGAAGCCGTGATGTAGCCGCGCAGACCCTTCTTGGAGCCAATCTCGGCCAGCATCGATTCCGCGTCGGCCCGCCGGGTCGCGGCGGCCTGCAGGTAGGTGCCTGACGGCGGAGCCTGTACGAAGCCACCCTGGCTGCGGACCGGTTCCGCCTTATGCGCTTCCTTCTTCGCCTCTTCGTGCTTCGCCGGCTCCTTCTTGGCTGGCGCGGGCCGCTCGGGTTCCTTTCGTGGTGGAGCGGGTTGTGGTTCGACGGGCGGTTCCGCCGCCTTTTCTACAGGCTTGTCGGTCGGCTCGGGTTCGCTCGCCGTTGGAATCGTCTCCCGCGACGGGTTGGGTGCGTCCACCGCCAACGGCGTCTGGTCCGCCGGACGCTTCTGCGCCACAGTTGCTCCAGCCCCGGTGCTGCGGCCGGCCAGGAAGCCCATCGTGAAGAACACACCCAGAAGGATGATCACGATGAACAACACGCTGAGCAACTGCTTGTTTCCAAGGATGAGTTCAAACTCGCCGTCGTCTCTGGCTGCCATAAACTCCCGCTATCTCCCGCAAAACATCAACAAGGCGAAATGTTGCGCCACCGGGCCGCACACGATGCCTTATTGTCGAGAATACCCCCCCTGCCCAGGCCGGCACAACCGGGCGCCCGGTGGAGACGCTATCCTGTGCGGTATGGACGGCGTCCGCTTCACGTGCCAACCCGGCTGCACTCGCTGCTGCGACATGGAAGGCTTTGTGTACATCACCGAGCAGGATCTCAAGAACGCCGCTCGCTATCTTGAGATGACCCCGGCCGACTTCGAACGTAAGTACGTCTACCGCACGCGCCACCTGCTGCGCCTGCGGAAACCGCGTGATCGCCAGTGCCACTTTCTGCTCCAGGGTGGGTGCTCCATCCATCCCAGCAAACCCACGCAATGCCGGCTCTTCCCCTTCTGGCCCGAGATCCTGGAGTCCCGCCGAGCCTGGGAAAAGACCGGCCATCGCTGCCCTGGAATCGGCAAAGGACTCCTGATCCAAATCGGAACAGCACATGAAACCGCTTCCGAAATGAAACTGGCATACCCCACGATGTACGAGGAATAAGCACTTCTCCTCGCATTTCTCCAACTCAATCATTTAAAAGGCTCGCTTCTCCTAATACTGCGCCCTCGCCGGCCGATAAGCCCTTGGCCACTGATCTGCATGGGCCATACCATCATGCTTCCGGCCATCACCACTCGCATCGAGGGCTACATGGACCTGCTGGCGGACCGGCAGAAACTGGTGGCCTCCAATCTCGCGAACCTGGATACCCCCGGCTACCACACCAAGGACATCGACTTTCAGTTCGAGTTCCTGTCGCTGGCGCCCGGCGGCGCGCCCAATGTGATCGAACCCACCGGTCTCACCATGAAGAACGACGGCAACAACGTCAGCCTCGATCGCGAGGCGCGCCTGCTGGCCGAGAACTCGCTGCGCTTCAACGTAGCCTCCAACCTCATGCGCGGCGAGATCCGCATGGTGCGCAAGGCCATCGAGGAAGGGAAGGGCGCATGAGTCTCTTCAATCTCCTCTCCGTCAGCGCCTCTGGCATGGCCGCTCAACGCGCACGCGCCGAAGTCATCGTCGAGAACCTCGCCAACTCCGAAACCACGCGCACCTCGGAAGGCGGCCCCTACCGCCGCAAAGACGTCGTCTTCGAGTCGGAACCGCAAGGCTCGCCGTTCTCGGCCGTCTTCCAGACCGAGATCTCTGACGGGTCCATGGGGGTGGGCGTCTCTCAGGTCCTCGAGGATACGCGCCCGCCTGACATGCGCTATCAGCCCGGCCACCCCCACGCCGACGCCAAGGGCTACGTTGCCTACCCGCATGTCAGCCCGGCCGAGGAGATGGTCGATCTGATGGGCGCCACGCGCGGCTACCAGGCCAACGTCGCGGCCATCTCCGCCGTGAAAGACATGGTCGCCAAGTCCATCGATCTGATGAGGTAGCCGGACGATGACGATTCCGCCCATTTCACCCATCCAGCTCCCGCGTCAGATCGGCCAGATCCTGAATCAGCCCGGAGGATCCGGCGCCAGCTTTCAATCCGCCATGACCGGAGCAATGGAAGCCGTCAATTCCATCCAGCACGAGGCGAATGCCAGCATCGAGAGCTTCCTGAATGGGGAAGGACAGGACCTGCACAAGGTCGCGCTCGACCAGCAGCGGGCTGGCATCGCCTTCGACCTCTTCCTGCAGGTACGCAACAAGGTCGTCACGGCCTACCAGGAAGTGATGCGGATGCAGGTGTGACGCCGTCCGCGCCAGGGACAAGATGAAGCAGCTCAAGAAGATCTTCGATGGCCTGACGCTCCGCCAGAAGCTCGTCATTCTGGTGGCCACGGCCGGTGTCGTCGCCGCCATCGTGCTCGGCATCCGCTGGAACAAGGAGCGTGATCTGCGCCCGCTGTTCACCGAAGTCAGCGCGGAGGACGCAGGCGCGCTCGTCGAGCGGTTGAAGGCCGCCAATGTCCCCTATAAGGTGGCCGACAACGGCACGATCCTGGTGCCCTCGGCCCGTGTGGCGGAGCTGCGCCTGGAGATGGCTGCCGCCGGGTTGCCCCGCACCGGGCGGCTGGGCTTTGAGATCTTCGACAAACCGAACCTCGGCACCACCGACTTCGCCGAGCACATCAACTTCCGCCGCGCCCTGGAAGGCGAGCTTGAGCGCAGCGTCATGTCCCTCGCCGAAGTCGACCGTGCCCGTGTTCATGTCACCTTTGCCAAGGACTCGGTGTTTCTCGACAGTCGCCAGCCGGCCAAGGCCAGCGTCATGCTCCGCCTGCGCCCCGGCGCTCGCCTGTCGCCCGCCAATGTCACGGCGATTCAACACCTTACGTCCAGTGCCGTGGAGGGTCTGACACCGGAGAGCGTCTCCGTCCTCGATATGAGCGGCAATCTGCTCAGCAAGCCCCGCCGCGATACGGACTCCGACACGGCCAACTCCAGCGCCATGCTGGAGTTCCGCCAGGGGCTGGAGCGCGACTACCTGGCCAAGATCCGTGCCACCCTCGATCCGCTTCTGGGGCCCGAGAAGTATCGCGCCGGTGTGAGCCTGGAGTGCGACTTCACCAGCGGCGAGCAGAGCGAAGAGGTCTTCGATCCGAACCGTTCCGTCATGCTCACCTCACAGCACACCGAGGACGCCAGCGGGATTGGCGCGACGGCTGGGGTCCCTGGCGCGGCCAGCAATCTGCCGCGCCCCATTCCGCGCGGCGCTGGCAGTGGAGGAGGGGTGTCACGCAAGACGGAAAGCGTGTCCTATCAGACCAGCCGCACCGTGAAGCACCTGAAGCTACCGCTCGGAGCGGTGAAGCGGCTGTCGGTCTCGGTGCTGCTCGATCAGGCGCTGCGCTGGGAGGGCTCCGGCCCCAAGGCGAGGCGGATTCTGGAGCCCATGGCCCCGGAGAAAATGCAAGTGGTGAAGGATGTGGTGGCGGGCACGGTGGGGCTGCAAACCGATCGCGGCGACGTCCTGCTGGTGGAGACACTGCCCTTTGAGGCGACCCTGGCGGTACCGCCACCGGACGCTCCGGCGGTTCCTTCCGGGCCGGGGGGCCACACTGGTTTCGTCATGCCTGCCTGGATGAAACCGCTTCTGGATAAGGCGCCCCTTCCCGTCTGGCTTGGCGCGGCCGGGGCAATTCTCGTGGTCCTGGGGGTGGTTGTGTTCGTTCTATTCCGTGGCCTGTTGCGCAGAAGACGGCCGCCGGAGGCCGATGTCGATCCGGGCGCTCCGCGGATCGCGGCGGGCGAGCCCGTCCCTCCGGAGAACTTCGAGGAGAAGGCCTTGGCCGTTGTGGCGGGTAACCACACGGAGCAGGAGCGGCTCGACCGCGAGGCGCTGCTCTCCCTGAAGATGCCACCGCAGACCAAGAAGGCCGAGGTGCTCAAGAAGGTGATCATGGAAGAGACGAAGAAGGATCCCGCCGCGTCGGCTCAACTGCTGCGCACCTGGCTTTCGGAGCATCGCTGATGATCACCAATGTGACTCAGGAGAAGGAAGCTCCTCCAAAGTACACGGGCGCGCAGAAAGCCGCCGTCCTGATGCTTACCCTGGGCGAGCAGATCGGCGGCGAGGTTTTCAAGCACCTGGAAGAGGACGAGGTTGCCGAGATCGGCAAGGAACTGGCGCGCATCCCCAGCATCACGGCGGAGGACGCCGAGGAGATTCTGGAAGAGTTCTACCAGATGTCGATGGCCCACGACTATGTCTTGAAGGGTGGCATCGACTACGCGCGCAAGATCCTCATCAACGCCTTCGGAGCGGAAGCTGCCAAGAAGATCCTTGATCGCCTCGTGAAGATGTTGGGCCACGAGGCCGCCAGTTTCGACGCACTCCAGAAGGCCGATCCGCAGCAGCTCGCGAAGTTCATACACAGCGAGCATCCGCAAACCATCGCCCTGATCCTTAGCCACCTGAACCCATCGCAGGCGGCCGGCTTACTCTTCTCGCTACCCGTCGATCTGCGCGCTGACGTCTCGCTCCGCATGGCCAGCCTGGATCAGATTTCGCCGGAGATTATCTCCAAGATCGCCGTCATCATCGGGCAGAAACTGAAGGCATTGGGCGAGCTCAGTCGCGAGTCGTATGGTGGCATCCGCGCCGTCGCCGAGATGTTCAACCGGCTCGACTCTTCATCGAGCAAGGAGATTCTGGACAACATTGAGCAGAATGACGCCAACCTGGCCGAGACCATCCGCCACCTGATGTTCGTCTTTGAGGATCTGCTCCTCATCGACCAGAACGGGATCAAGGAGTTGCTCGGGCGCATCGATCGCAAGATTCTCACGGTGGCCTTGAAGGGCACCAGCGAACAGTTGAAGAATCATTTCCTGCAGAGCATGTCGCAGCGCGGCGCCGAGATGATGCGCGAGGACATGGATGCCCTCGGGCCCGTGAAGATCAAGGAAGTGGAGGCCTCCCAGCAGCAGATCATCTCCATCGTTCGCCAGTTGGAGACTGAGGGTGTGATCAGCCTGAAGGGTACGGTGGGCGAACAGTATGTCGTCTAAAACCATGGCGTCGCGAATCCGCCCCGCTTCGTCGGAGATCCACTCCACCGTCGTCGAATGGCCACGGCTTGGCGACCCCGTGGCCAACCCCGAGCCGGCCCCAGGGCGCCCCCGCGCCGCCCAGCCAACGCCGCCACCCGCCGAGCAGGACACGGCCGAGTTGCGGAAGCAGATGGAACAGCAATTCCAACAGAAGCTCCAGGCCGAAAAGCACGAGGCGCACCGTCAAGGCGAGGCGTCCGGCCGGCAGAAAGCAGCGGCGGACTTCGAAGCCGCGGTGGAGCGGATGGCGCGCTCGATTGAGGAAGTTGCAGGGATGAAAAGCCGGCTGCGCAAGCAAGCTGAGCGCGATGTCGTCACGCTTGCCTTGGCGATGGCGCGCCGAGTCCTGCGGCGGCAGGTGACGATGGATGAGGAGGCCCTGCTTGGTCTGGTGAAGGCAGCGTTCGAGAACGTCTCGATGCGGGAAGTGACCGAGGTGCGCGTCCATCCCCAGTTTGTCACCCGGATTCAGGGTCATCTGGCCAAGATTGGCGCACCCCAAGCGATCCACGTCCAGGGCGACGGAGCCCTGGAGGTCGGAGGTTTGGTCGTCGAGACGGGTCGGGGCTCGCTCGATGCCTCGATCGAGACGCAGATGGAAGAGATCGGCCGTGGCCTCTCCGACGCCTTGTCCGTACAAGGAGGTGCGGTATGAGCGCCGCATGGTTGGACGTGGCCCGTCTGGAGCGTGCCATCACCGACTGCAAACCCGTCCGCTCCACCGGCGTCGTGACCCGTACTGTCGGCCTCCTGGTGGAGTCGCGTGGGCCCGCCGTTGGGATGGGCGAGTTCTGCGAGATTCTCACGCGCGACGGCGCGCGAATCCGTACTCAGGTGATCGGATTCAGGGATGGGCAGATCCTCTCGATGCCTCTGGAGGAGGTGGCTGGACTCCAGTTGGGCGACACAATCGTGGCCCGCGCCGGTGAGTCGAAAGTGGGCGTTTCCCACGGTCTTATCGGTCGCGTTTTGGACGGTTTTGGCCGTCCGATGGACGGTGGACCGCCCATCGCGGCCGAAGCCCGGTATGACATCTACGCCGCTCCGCCCGGTCCGCTGGAACGCGAACCCATCACCGAACCGCTCGTCACCGGGATCCGGGCTCTGGACGGGTTCCTGACCTGCGGGCGCGGACAGCGCGTCGGGGTGTTCGGCGGCAGCGGTGTGGGCAAAAGTACCTTACTGGGCAGTCTGATACGGCACCACAGCGCGGACGTGGCCGTGCTGGCGCTCATCGGCGAGCGCAACCGCGAAGTCCGTGATTTCATTGAACATGAGATCGGCCCCGAGGGCATGAAGAAGACGGTCCTGGTGGTCGCGACGTCCGATCGCCCGTCGCCGCTGCGTGTACGCGCCTGTTTTCTTGCACTTGCGGTGGCGGAGTACTTCCGCGATCAGGGCAAGGACGTGCTGCTGATCGCCGACTCCGTGACCCGCTTGGCCATGGCCCAGCGCGAGATTGGCCTGGCCGCCGGTGAACCGCCCAGCCAGAAGGGCTACACGCCCAGCGTGTTCCAGATGATGCCCCGCGTCTTTGAGCGGGCCGGCCGGTTCAAACACGGGTCAATTACCGCATTCTTCACCGTGCTGGTCGAGGGTGACGACATGAACGAGCCCATCGCCGACGCGGTTCGCGGCATTCTCGATGGACATGTGGTTCTTTCCCGAGCCCTGGGACAGAAGGGCCACTACCCGGCGATCGACGTCCTCCAATCTGTCTCGCGGCTCGCCTCGCGAGTTGCTCCCGCCGAGCAACGGGACGCCGCAAATCGGTTACGGGAGACGCTCGCGCTCCTACAGTCGTCGGAGGATCTGATCCGGATTGGGGCCTACATCGGCGGCAGCAATGCGCCGCTCGATACGGCGCTGGCCCGGCAGAAGGACATCCAGGAGTTCCTCCGGCAGCGGCCGGAGGAGCATTCACCCATCCAGGACACCCTAAACCGCATGAAGAAGCTTGCGCCAACCAGATAAGGCAATACATGAAGAAATTCCTGTTTCCTCTTGAAAGATTACGATCGTTCCGCCAGACGCGATTGGATCAGGAGCTTGGTGTGCTGGAGGGGTTGCACGCCGAGGCACAAGCCCTGGATCTGCGCCGGCTGGCACTGGCCCTGGAGGAACGACAGGCCGTGGAGCGCGTCCGGAACCTGCGGATCGTACCCGTGCAGGAACTCGCGGGTTTGGACGGGTTTAGACGTTGGACGGTGACGGAACTGCGCAAGCTGCACGAGGAAGGGAAGGCCCTTGCCCAGCGGATCGAAGAGCAGCGTCAGGCGGTGGTGGCGGCCCGCAAGGAGGTGGAGGCTCTCACCACCCTCCGGGAACAGCGGCTCCATGCATGGCGGTCGGAAGTCGACAAGGAGATGGAGGCGACGGTAGCCGAGCTGGTGGTTGCCCGCTGGGGCCGCGATGAGCGCTAAATTACCTATAATGTACTGGCTGAACTGCTGCCCAGAAATTTAAGAAACTCCTGAGGATCCTTGGTAAGGCCGGCATAGGAACCCTGGACTTTCTGGTCGGCATCGAAGATGGCGTAGTAGGGAATCGCCACTGTCTTGAAGAGCGAATCCTGCCGCTGTTGGTTCTGCTCGCTCATGGCGTCCGTACCGTCGGTGTAGAGTTCCACCAGGACGAAGTTGCCCAACGCTTCGGCAATCTCCGGCCGAGGGAACATGTTGGCCTTCATCCAGTGGCAATTTGTGCAGGCGTAGCCAGTGAAGGCCACCAGGACCTTCTTGTTCTCCGCTTTCGCTTTGGCGATGGCTCCATCGAAGTCATTTTTCAACCACTTGGCGGAAATAGCTCCAGTGGAGATTGAAGCGCTGCCTTCTGGTGGCGCAGGAATGTAGGCTTCCAATTCCCCCAACCGTGTGCCTGTCATGCCGGGCACCAGACTGAGTGCGAAGCCCAGGAGAGCCACGCCGACCAGAAGACGTGCCGGTCTCACGTCCTCATCGGCTCGTATTCCTTCCATGCGCAGGAAGCCCAGCAGGTAGAGTCCAGGCAGCGCGAAGAGAACAACCCACAGCGCCAGGAACCGCTCCCGCGTCAAGAGGCCGAGTTGCAGCACCTGGTCGATATTCGACAGGTACTTCAACAAAGCGGCCATAACTAGAAATCCCAGAACGACTTTTACGCGCGACATCCAGCCGCCACTACGGGGCAACTTCTTCAGGAAGGAAGGGAACAGAGCCAGTAGAAAGAAGGGCGACGAAAGCGCGGTGGAGAATGCGAGCATGCCCAGCACCGGCTGCAGCTTGTCGCCGCCGACGGAGGCGGCCAGCAGGGTTCCCATGAACGGCCCGATGCAGGCGAACGCGGCCAGGCAGAACGTCAGGCCCATGATCAGCGTTCCGATCAAGCCGCCTTGGTTGGAAGCCACGTTCAGTTTGGTGAGAAGCCCGGTTGGGAGCGTGATCTCAAATGCTCCTAGAAGACTGAGCCCGAAGACAAAGAAAACAATGCAGATCAGGCCGTTTACCCAGGGGTTGGAGCCGAGCTGGACAACCGCAAACGGACCCAACGCGGCGCTCAACCCGAATCCGATACCGGTAAAGAGCACGATGATCCCAAGGCAAAACGTCACGGCCTGGATCAGCGCTTGGCGACGTCCGCCGCCACCCGGCTGGTTCAGGAAGAACGACATGGTGATGGGGATCATCGGGAAGACACAAGGCGTGAAGATAGCCGCCAACCCGAATCCAAAGGCGAGCAGGAGGAACGAACCCAGATCCTGTTTCTGGCTGCCCGCCGCGGGCGTCGCAGCTACCCCTGGAGACGCCGGAGCGGCCGGGTCAAACTTCACCAAGCCCGCCGGAATATCGCTCTTGCCTGCGGGGGCGCCGGCCGCGATTTCGACGTTCGCCGTGGCGGTGACCTTCTTCGGCGGCAGGCACTCCTTCTCAGTGCAAAGCTGGTACCGCATCTGCGCCGTGAGCTCCAGCGGACCCGCGGGCGCGTCCTTGGCGAGCTCCACGCGAAACACAAAACTCTGCTCGCCTGAGTAGGTTTCGGTATCCAAGTTAAAGTTCGGGTCGAAGTGGCGTACCGGCTTTGGGGTGTAGATCTCCGCCTTGGCGACCGCCGGCGATTCGGCCAGTTTGATGGTCGTCGTGGTGGGACCACCAGTGGGACCGGGCTTGGGCGTAGTCAACGAGTACATGTGCCACGGATCCTGCAGCTTCAGCTTGAGTTCAGCGGTGAAGGTGGAGCCGGGCGCGACTTTCGCGGCGGACGGAGTGAGCGTCCAGGTGGCCGGCGTGGGCCGCTGGCCAAAAGCACAAAGTGAGGAGAGGAGAGTGAGCGAGAGGAAAAGACTAGACTTCGGCGCCCGTGCCGGCGCTGCTCTGCCAACGCTGAATCTCTGATTCGATCCTGTCGTTGACGTGCTCTGAAGCCGATTCCGTCGCCACGCGGATTGCATTGCGAATCGCATTATCATTCGACCTTCCATGGCAGATGATCACGACCCCTTTGACGCCGAGCAGTGGAGCTCCCCCGTATTCGGAGTAGTCCATGCGCTTGCGGAAGTCCTTGAACGCCTGGCGGCTCAGCACATAGCCAATCTTACTGGCGATCGTCGATTCCAACGATTCCTTCAACATGTGCTTGATCACGTCCACCAGGCCTTCGCTGACTTTCAATGCCACGTTGCCGATGAAGCCATCACACACGATGACATCGGTGAGACCAGTGTACAGATCCCGCCCTTCGACATTGCCGATGAAGTTCAACGGCAGAGCCTTCATCAGGCCCGCGGCGCTTTTCGTGAGCTCGTTACCTTTATGATCCTCTTCCCCTATAGATAAAATCCCGACGGTCGGCGATTCGGTATGAAAAACCAGCCGGGAATAAATCTCGCCCATCACGGCAAACTGGGCGAGCATCTTTGCGGAGGAGTCCACATTGGCTCCGACGTCGACCATGACGGCGGGTTTGCCCTTAATGGTGGGAAAGGCCTGCGCGAGGGCGGGCCGGTCCACACCGGGGATCATGCCAAGGACGGTTTTCGAGATCGCCATCACAGCGCCGGTGTTGCCAGCCGAGATCCAGCCCTGCGCTTCGCCGTCACGGACAAGCCGCGCGGACACACGCATACTGGAGTCGCGTTTGGTGCGGAGCGCCTTAGCCGGGTTGTCCTCCATAGTGACGACCTCAGTGGCGTTCACGATCCGGATGGGGAGCTTTTTCCAGCCATCGAACTTTTTGAGTTCCGCCTGGAGGACCTGCTCTTTCCCAACAAGAAGGATGTTAACGTCCTGGGTGGTGGCCGCCTGAACGGCTCCGCTCACTTCGGGGACGGGGGCGTGATCGCCCCCCATGGCGTCGACAGCGATGGTGATCATTCAATCGACAACGACTGTGGAATATTCTGGAGAGCCAGCGGCTACTCCTGAACCACTTCAATCACTTCCCGGGTTTTGTACCAACCGCAATGGGGGCAGGCGCGGTGGGGCAGTTTCATCTCGTGACACTTCGGGCACGAGCTCAAGCCCGCGGCCTTCAGGGAGTCGTGCGTGCGGCGCGCGGACGTACGGCGCTTGGAGTGGCGTCGCTTCGGATTCGGCATGGCTTCCTTCCTTTGGAGGCTATCCGTCTGGACGAAAGGCCAGAATCGGATGAAAGATAAGACCCTTACAGTATAAGTGATCGCAGGTTGCCCTGTCATCCCGATGAAGGGGTATGGGCCGGGCTCGACAGCGCCCGCGGTTGTGGCTAGCATGGCTGCATGCTGCAAGGGTTCCCGCTCGCCACTATTGCGCTGACCTTGTCCCTGCTGCAGGCACCGGTGGCGGAAGATCGGTTTGCGCCGGTCCGGTTTCTGGAGGGGCGGTGGAAGGGTGTGGCCACGGGCGAGCCCGGACGTGGCGTGAGCGAGCGCGAGTATCGTTTTGAGATGAAAGGCCGGTTTCTCTCCGTGAGGAACAAGTCCACCTGGGAGATCGTCAAAGGGAAGACCGAGCCGGAGATCCACGAGGATTGGGGCATGTTCAGCTACGACCGCAATATGAAGGTCCTGGTGCTGCGGCAGTTCCATATAGAAGGGTTTGTGAATGAGTACCGTCTGACCGCAAGTACGCCGGAGAGCCGGGAATTCACCACCTTCCAGATAGAGAATCTACCGGCAGGCTTCCGGGCGCGCGAAGTGTATCGAATTGTTTCCAAAGACGAATTCGTGGAATCGTTCTCGATTGCCGAGCCTGGCAAGGACTTCCAGCCGTATTCCGAGACGCGCTTCCAGCGGATCCGTTAGTTTTTGGATTCTCTAATTCACTGAAAATAAACAATCTGACTGGCTAACCGGTCAGCTAGTACGGCCCGTACCGGGATTCCGTGAGGCGCGTACAGTGTTCCCGGGATATGCCCAGGACGCACCGCCCCCTACCCTGGAAAGGAAGGAGGCAAGACTGCATGGCGGATTTCTATCAAACCGGACTCGTTCCTACGCTACACAGCCTGAGGCGCGACGCGGCCCATCAATTGGATGCCGAGTTGAGCCATTTGGGCCGCGAAAAGTCCATTGGGCTCGTCTTGCCCGCTTTGTATTCTGAGTTCGAAACACCGGCAATGCACGGCATCCTCGAACAGCTGCAGCGCGTGCCCTGGCTGCAGCGGATTGTGCTCGTGCTGTCGCGCGCCGATGAAGAGCAGTATGAGCAGGTGCGGCGGCTATTCCAGCGCCTGCCGGTGGAATCCACCGTGCTGTGGCTCGACAGCGAGCCGGTGCAGGACTTCCTGCGGACCACGGAAGAGGCCGGCCTGCGCGTTCAGAGCCCTGGAAAGGGCCAAGCTTGCTGGCTGGGCACAGGCTACCTGCTGGCGAAGGGCGATTGCGATGTCATCGCTTTCCAGGACTGCGACATCAAGACCTATCACCGGCACATGCTGTCACGGCTGGTCTATCCGCTGGTGGCCGAGGATTGCCAGTTCGAATTCGCAAAGGCGTTCTACCCACGCTTCACGGCGCAGTTGAACGGCCGGGTGACCCGCCTGTTCCTGACTCCGCTGGTGCGCGCGCTGCAGGACGCCGGCATTCACAGCGGATTCCTGCGATTCCTGGACAGCTTCCGCTATGGGCTGGCCGGCGAGATCGCGATGACGAAGTCGCTGGCGCGCAACCTGCGGGTCTCGCCCGATTGGGGCCTTGAGGTTTCGACGCTCTCCGAGGTGTGGCAGAAAGTTCCGGTGATGCGGACCTGCCAGGTGGATCTCACCGACTGCTACGACCACAAACATCAGGTGCTGTCGCCGGCCGACGCCTCGCGGGGCCTGAACAAGATGACGCGGGACATCGCCAAGGCGCTGTTCACGGCCGTGTGCCGGGACGGTGCGGTCATTCAGGACGAGCTGCTGAAGGCCACTCTGCCGCATTCCTATGCGAAGGCGGCTGGAGAGATGGTGACGCGCTACGCGGCCGACGCTTCGTTCAACGGCCTGGACTACGATCTGCATTCCGAGGAGTTTTCGGTGGAGATCTTCAGCGAGTCGTTGGCTTCGGCCGGGCGGGAATTTGTGGAGAATCCAATGGGCGTGCCGGCGCTGCCTAGCTGGCTGCGCATGGAACACGCGGTGCCGGAAGCGTTTGCCCGCCTGATCACGGCGGCGGAGCGGGATCCGGCCTGGCTACAGGTCGCCACGGCCTAGTCTGAGTTCCTTTTGGCTTCCTACCTACAAGCGGAACGAATTTGGCGGATACTGGTTTCACACCGGACCGACGATGCGCCAACTTCGCCCCTCTCTCCCACTCCGAGTCCCGGCGGCTCCCGCATGAGTCCTCGATTCGGGTTCGCCCTCATCGCGGGGTTCGGCTCGATGATGGTGTTAACCGCAATTCTCGGGTTCTCGCAAATCCGGCGCACCTCCCAGAGCCAGCGTGACCTGATGGCGGCTCAGGAGTCATACTCCGGGACGGAGGCGCTGCTGTCCGAGATGCGGGCGGATCTGTACCGCATCAATATCGACGTTCGCGACTATCTGCTGGACCGCAACGCGGCCAACGCGGCCGACCTGAAGCAGCAAGTGGTGGAGAGCCGCGAGCGGATGCTGTCGTCTCTCTTCCAGTTGGAAAAGCGTCTGGGGCATGCTGTCGATGCCGACACCCTGGCCAAGCTGCGCGATCAGGTGGAAGACTACATCGCCGTACTGCGTCCGCCCTTGGAGTGGACTCCGGACGTCAAGAATGCCCTGGCCAGCAGCTACACGCGGAACCTGCTGACGCGCCGGCGCCTGATCTCCGATCTGGCGGAGCGGCTGCAGTCCATCAACGTCCACAACCTGCGGCAAGCCGAGCAACGGCTCGAAGATTCACAGGCCGAGTTCCGATACTGGCTGCGGCGGCTCACCTACGGCATTCTGGCGCTGAGCGCCCTGGTGGCCGGGCTGAGCGTCTGGTGGATTGTGCGGCTGGAGCGCCGGGCCCGCAATGCCGAGCGTGCCCTGCGGAATCTGTCACAGAAGCTCGTCCGGGCGCAGGAGGAGGAGCGGAAAGCGCTGTCTCTGGAACTGCACGACCAGGTAGGGCAGATGCTGACGGCTCTGCGTGTGGAGATCGCCAATTTGGGCCGGATTGGGACCGGGGACCCGGAGAAGTTTCAAACGCATGTGAAGCAGGCGAAAGAGGTGGCCGAAGGGGCCATGAAGACGGTGCGCGACCTGGCCATGGGGCTGCGTCCGTCGATGCTGGACGATCTCGGGCTGGGGCCGGCCATTGGCTGGCAGGCGCGGGAGTTTTCGCGCGTCTGCGGAGTCCCCGCCAACGTCAAGATCGATGGCTCGTTGGACGGGTTGACCGAACCTCAGAAGACGAGCCTGTTTCGCGTGGTGCAGGAGGCGCTGACGAATATCACCCGGCACGCCTCGGCCAGCGAGGTGAATATCCGGGTGCAGGCGGAAAAGGATCGTGTGCGGCTCACAATTCGCGACAATGGGAAAGGGATGGATCTGGCCGCAACCAAGCGGCTAGGGCTTGGCATGCTTGGCATGGAAGAGCGGATCCTGGAGATGGGTGGGGACCTTCAGATTGAGTCCGAGCCCGGACGGGGTACGGAGGTCAAGGCTACCATTCCCAGAAAGAGCGCATGAGCGACATTCAAGTTTTGCTGGTGGACGATCACGGTGTGGTTCGGAAGGGTCTGCGGTTCATTTTGGAGCAGGAGCCCGACTTGGCCGTGGCAGGCGAGGCGGCGGACGGACGAGAGGCGGTGCGCCTGGCCAAAGAGCTGTCGCCGCACGTCATCGTCATGGACATCGCGATGCCGCAGCTAAACGGCATTGACGCGACGGCGCAGATCGTGAAGCAGAACCCTTCCGTCGGGGTGCTGATTCTGTCGATGCACAACGATGAGGCTTACCTGCTGCGGGCGCTGGAGTGTGGGGCGCGCGGTTTCCTGCTGAAAGACAATGCCGAGGAGGATCTGGTGCGGGCCATCCGCATCGTGGCCAGCGGCAAGCCGTTCTTCAGCCCGGCCATCGCCCAGGCGTTGCTGGAAGACTACATGCGGAACCTGCAGCAGCGCAATCTGCAGGATAGCTACAGTCTGTTGACTGACCGCGAACGCGAGATTCTGCAATTGCTGGCCGAAGGCCGCTCGAACAAGGACGTGGCGAATCTGCTCGACTTGAGCGTGTACACGGTGGAGACGCACCGTACGCGCATCATGCAGAAGCTGAACCTCCACAACACGGCGGAACTGGTGCTGTACGCGGTGCGGAAGAAGATTATCAGCTAACGGAGAAGCGATCAGCCATCAGCTTTCAGCCATCAGCTTTTGAGTTTGCCTATTTCGAGACCGGGGTGGGTTTGGGGTTCAAAGCTGAGCGCTGACGGCTGATCGCTGACCGCTGAGCTCTGACAACTCCTGCTCCCGTTCCCGAACCGCCTCAACTGATGTTCTTGAGGGCCGCCAGGCGCGGATCGGTTCTTCTGGTGTTGCAGCCACACGGACCTTCATTGCGATTCCGGCCACACGTCGGGCAGAGGCCTTTGCAGTCTTCGCGGCAGACCGCGCGCATGGGGATGCTGAGCAGGATGAACTCTCGCAGGGCGTCGCGCAGGCCTACGCCGTCTCCCTCGTAGAACGAGATCTCGATTTCACCCTCTTCCAGGTGAATTTCGCCATGTGTTTCGACCTTCTCGGCGGGCCGGTAGAAGAGGTCGAAGTCATTGTCAATGTTGAGGTTGGCCGGATCGAGGCAGAGGTCACAGTTGGTTTCCAGCACCACTTTGGCATGGCCGCGCAGGCGAATCTCGCCCAGGGTGTTGCGCAGGAGTTCGGCTTTGCCACTGACTTCGAGCCCGCCCAACTGGTGCAACTCTTCGCCGAGTTGCACTTCACCTGGAGCATAGGTGACTTCAAAAAGGATAGGGTGGTGCTCAAGTTCGGTGAGTGTGAAGAACATGGAAGGATCCAACTACCTCCATGATACCGCCCTCACCGAGTGGACTTCGCGGAACGCTAGTCGCGAGGCAGCCAGCGCCGGATCAGCAGGTCGTAGCAGCCGCCACCGACCAGTCCGCCGGCGAGAGGGGCGACGATGGGGATCCACCAGATCCCGGTGTTGTCGGTGAGCCCATTGTTGCGGAAGCCGGCCATCACCGTGAAGATCCGGGGGCCGATGTCGCGCGCCGGGTTGATGGCGTAGCCGTGCAGCTTGCCAAAGGACATGCCGATGGCGACCACGATCAGACCGATGACGACCGGTGCGAGATTCCCGGAGACCGGCTGGTTCCTTTCGTCGGTGACGGCGAAGATCAGAAACAGCAGGAGGGCCGTGCCCAACACCTGATCGAAGAACCCGGCCGAGAGAGCCTGAGGGAAGGCGGGGAAGGTGGTGAAGATGCCGGCGGTCTTTTCGAGGTTCGGATCGAATTGGAGGAAGGCCAGGCGGTAGTTGAAGAAGACGAGGGCGGCGCCGGCCATGGCGCCCAGCGACTGGGCGACGCAGTAGGGGGCGACCTTGGCCCAGGAAAAGCCGCGGAAGACGGCTAGAGTCAGGGTGACGGCCGGGTTGAGATGCGCTCCGCTGATCTTGCCGGCGACAAAGACGCCGAATGTCACGCCGAGCCCCCAGGCCAAGGTGATGTTCGTGTAGCCTCCGCTCACTACCTCGCCGGGTGTGCCGGTGCCGAACAGGACGACCATCGAGACCACCCCGGCTCCGAACAGAAGGATGATCATCGTACCGACAAACTCGGCCACCAGTTCCGCCAGCAAACCATTGCGCATGGGCTAGAGCATACTACTCCGGCAAGGTCCGTTCCAACCACGCCATCATTTCCTTTTGGACGGCCAGTTTGCCGATGCCCACCTCGAGATTCACATAGCGCACGCCGAGGCGGCCGCACAGGCGGGAGAGCGATCCGTCGTCTTCGCCCTTGGGTTCGTTCTGCAGCAGGACGTTGTAGGGACCCTGAGCCATGCGGGCGTAATCTGCCGGGTCGGTGACAAGGAAGAACTCGTGTGGCGTGTCGCGGTGGGGCAGGGCAGTCTGTTGTGAGATCGGAATCTCCTCCTCCATCGAGTAGCCACGCGCGTTGTTGTGGACGGCGAACAGCAGCCCCCCTTTGGGTGGCAGCAGGGTGTGGATGAGCTTGGGCCGTTCTCGATCGAGCCACGCGAGAGCCGGCGGCAATTCGGTGTCGGTCCACTTCGGGTTCAGGCGGCGGTAGCTGCGTTCGGCGCCCTCGCGCGAGAACATGCGGTTCGGGTCCAGGAGACCACCGGCGATGGTGATGTTGCGTTTCGGGTTGGTGACGAGGAAGCCGGTGCCGCGGGCGGTCCGCAGGTGTTCGCGCAGCGCCTGGGCGGCCGTGGTCTCGTCGCCGTGGATCCGAAGGTAGCGACGGCGGCTCCGGCCGTGCCGGATGATCTCGAGAGTGACTCCACAGAGTGTCTTTTCCGAGGCTTCCAGGGGCAGGCAGGAGAGGGCGGAGGCGGCGACGAAGGTTCGGCGGGAGAGCACTCGAGGCATAAATTCGAGTGTATCGTTTTGGATCGGCTGGCTAATGTGTTTGCCCGATCCCGCCGATAGTGGACTCAGGTCCTCGTGTCCCTTCTCGTCTCATCGGTGATTGCCAGCGCGTTCTGCCTGTTCCTGGTACAGCCTCTGCTGGCGAAGCAGATACTGCCCTGGTTTGGGGGGACGGCTTCGGTGTGGGCGGTCTGCATGGTGTTCTACCAGGGGGCACTGCTGGGCGGGTATCTGTACGCGCACGCCCTGGCTCGTTTCCTGGCTCCAAGACGGCAGGCGCAGGTGCACCTGGCGGTGGTGGCCGGCAGCCTGTTCGCGCTGCCCGTGGGCCTGGGGGCTGTGGATTCGGTAGGCACTGGAAGCGGCTGGAGCATCGTCTGGATGCTGACGCGGGCGGTAGGCGTGCCCTACATCGTGCTGAGCGCCACCAGTCCGCTGATGCAGGCGTGGTACGCACGGCTGGACCCGGAAGCGCGGGCGTACAAGCTGTTCGGCTGGTCGAACCTGTCGTGCGCTCTGGCGCTATTGAGTTTCCCCTTTCTGCTGGAGCCCTGGCTACCGCTGTCGCGGCTGAATACCTGGTGGTCGTGGGCCTATGGCGGAGTGGCCGTCCTGTTGGCCGCCTCCGCGGTGGTCGTGATCCGGCGCAGCCCGGAAGCAGCGGCTGTGGGGCGGCACGATGAGGTGCGGACCGGTGGATCGTGGCCGAAGTGGATCTTCTATTCGGCGATGGGTTCGCTGGTGCTGGTGAGCGTAACGAATCACCTGTGCCAGACCGTGGCGCCGATTCCATTCCTTTGGACGGTGCCGCTGCTGTTGTACTTACTCACGTTCATGGCCGTTTTCGAACGTGAGTGGTACGCGCGGCGCTGGGGCATGCCCCTGGCGGGCGTGGCCCTGCTGGCGATGGCCGGCGCCTATGTCTACCTGCCGCCCGGCCAGATGCTGGCGGCGGGCATCCCCATCTTCTCCATCGGCTGCTTTCTGGCCTGCTTCTACTGCCATGGCGAGTTGGCGGCGCTGAAACCGGAGCCGGGGCGGCTGACGCAGTTTTACCTGGTGATGGCCGCCGGTGGAACCCTGGGATCGTTGTTGGTGGCGTTCGTGGCGCCGAGGGTTTTCCGCGGCTATGCAGAACTATCCGTGGTGCTGTGCATCCTTTCCCTCTCGATGTTGTTGACGGTCTACCGGCGCAGTGTGCTCACTGATGTACTGGCGACGGTGTGTGCTGTTCTGGTGACTACTCCGGCGTTGGCCGAGTTCATGAAGGCGCCGCGGGAACTGGATGCCGGCCGCAACTTCTACGGAAGTCTGCGAGTGGAACAAGCGGAGGGTAGGGCGGGACGGCCGCCGCTGCGCAGTATTATCCACGGGGCCATCTCGCATGGGTCTGAGTTCGCGGCTGACGGCTGGTGGATGCGGCCGACAGCCTATTACGGCCCGAACAGCGGCCCTGGGCAGTGGTTCGCCCATACGCAGGGCAATCGCCGTGTGGGCGTCGTCGGATTGGGCGCGGGTACGCTGGCGGCCTACGGCCACGCGGGCGACGAGTTCCGGTTCTACGAGATCAATCCGATGGTGGTGGATTTCGCCCGGCGGCATTTTCGCTACCTCAGAGACAGTAAGGCGCAGATCGAGGTGGCCGTCGGCGATGGCCGTCTGCTGCTGGAACGTGAATCCGATCAGGGCTTCGACCTGCTGGTGATCGACGCCTTCTCGGGTGACTCGATTCCCGTCCATCTGCTCACGCGCGAGGCGTTTCGAACCTACCGGCGTCACCTGAAGGCCGGTGGTGTGCTGGCACTGCACCTCTCAAACCTCTATCTGGATCTGATACCGGAAGTCCGGATGCTGGCCGCCGACCAGGGCTACGAGTGCCGAGAGGTACGGGACTCAGGCTCCGAGGCCGACGCGGTGCGCCCCAGCCTTTGGGCGCTGGCGGGCACGGCCGGGAGCCTGGATTGGGCACCCGCGCAGAGCGGCGAGAGCCGGAAACACCCCAGAATCTGGAGCGATGACTACTCGACGCTGCTGCAGGTGCTGCGGTAAGGAGCGGGCTCAGTACAGGGTTTCCGAAGTTCACACGCGTACTGCCGGTAAGCGCTCAGCGATCAGCACTCAGCAATCAGCTTGCACCGGTGTAGCTGACGGCTGCCTCGCAAATACGTCACGGTAATTCCGAACGTGAGTACTTAGGCGCCAAGAGCGGCGCGCACGCCGCGCATGTACGAGAGCGAGCGTTCCATGCCCGGATAGGGATCGTCGGCGTTGATTTCGTATTCGAGCATCACGCCACCGGTGTAGTGCAGGGCCTTCAGCGTCTTGAACATCTCGACAATCGGGATGTGTCCATCGCCGACGGCCACCTGGGTCCACTTGCCATTTTCGAAGACCAGATCCTTGGCGTGCATATCGAACAGGCGTGGGCCGGCTTCCTTGATGGAGGCGACCAGATCAGCCTTGGCGCGTGTGGTGTGGCCGATGTCGATGCAGAGACCCATGCGCGGGTCCATGTTCTTGACGGCCGCCAGCACGCTTTGCGGCGATGGAAAGTGCTTGTCCTCGGGGCCGTGGTTGTGGATGGCGGCTTTGATGTTGTACTCCTTCACCAGCTTCTCCACCTCGGGCAGCGTCTCATGGGAAGGCGCGCAGACCATCATGGGCAGGCCCGCGGCTTTGGCGTAATCGAACATCTTGCGAAGCTCTTCGGGCTTGGCCAGCCCGATGTTGCCGCCGCTCAGAATCTTGAGGCCGGCGGCCTTGAATTCGTTGACGCCTTCGGCGATCTGCGCCGGCGTGTCGGTGTAGTGCAGGTGGAATTCCTTGACGCTGAGGGCCTGCACGTTCAGCTTCTTCAGAATCTCGATGGCCTGCGGCCGTTGGAACTTGCGCAGGGAGTAGGTGGCGACGCCGATGGTGACGCCCGGAGCCGCTACTGCGAAGGCCTCCAGTGTGTTGGGCAGTGTGGCGGCCAGCGCGGCGGCGCCGGCGAACATGGTTCTTCGTGATATGGATTGCATGGTCCCAGGTCCTCTCGTTTCTCGTTGCTGGCAGTATATAACAGCGTCCAGGGCCTAGTTCTTGAGGCCGACGGTCTGGCGGATAGCGGCCACTGCCTGCTCGATGGGCATGCGGGTGAGGAAGTTGTATTTCTTACCCGACGCCAGACGGATGAGGAAGACACGGCTGCCACCCATGTTCACGTCCGGATTGATGGACACCTCGGCCACCTCCGAGTAGGGCACGGCGAAGCCGTCGTTGTTCGACCCGTGGAAGGAGATGGTGCCGTTGGCGAGACTGATCATCCCGCGGCAGACGTTGGTGCGGCCCGCGGCGTCCCAGTGGAAGTTGCGCAGGTCGAAGCGCCAGCCGCTGTGATGGTGGAGGGCCTCGAAGGAGAGTTGGCGCGGCGGGGGCGCCACGTCCCCGGGCACCACCACGACGTCCACAAAACGCGACGCCTGTTGTCCTTGGGCGTTGTAGGCGGTGAGGACGAAGCGCGTGGTCTGCTGCATCACCACTTGCACCTGACCGTTGGCATGCTGCAGGGGACCGATGCCGGGCTCAATCCGTGAGCCGGTAGAGTTCAGAATCTGCCACGACAGCGTCACGCGCTGGTTCGCCTGCAGCCGGACGGGCGACGCGTTGAAGCTGACGATGTTGACTTCGGAGGCCTGCGGCGGCGCCTGTGCCTGTTCCACCGTCACGGATGCCGAACAGGTGGCCGAGGCCTGGCTGGCCCGGGCTACGATCTGGACCGTGGTGGACCGCTGAGGCTTGAAGTCGATGAAGCCACTGAGCTGCAATTGACGGTGGTCGGGCTCGAGCGATACGCTCTGCGCGCCGCGCGTCTCCCAGATGAGCCGAGCCTGCTGGCCGGGTCGCACCACGGCGGGTTGAATCTCGCAGCGCGTCACCTGGACGTTGGAGGCGGGTGGGGTGACATTACCGGGTGCATCTTTTCTTGGTGCGTCTTTTCCTGGCGCTTCCTTGCGCTCGCCCTCGCCGGTCTGGAAGCCTTCGGCGGGATTTACCTCCGTTGGTGGCGGCGCCTGGGCGGGCTTCACTTTCACCTCCACCCAACTGTCGAGGAGGCCCGCGATCAGGCGGTACTTGGTCGTTTGCGCGGGCCGCACGATGAGGCTGCCGCGCACGTCCTGCGGACCGATGCCGTCCAGGATCACGCGCTTTACACCGGTGGCCGCCCACGTGAGCTTCGCTTCCTGGCCTGCCTCGATCTCGGTGGGGTCGGCGTCGAAACGCTCGATCTTCTGCGCGGGGTTCAGCAGGTGGTAGACCACGGCTCCGCCCACGGTCACCACCAGGGCGATGGCCGCGACCAACGCCCAGATGATCCACGGTTTGGACTTCTTCTCCTCCTCCTGTTTGACCGGCTGGGGTGGCTTCTCGTTCTGGCGCTGCAGTTCCTCCGCGCGCTGTTTCTCCTGCCATGAGCCGGGCCCGGTCATCTTGAACTTGCCTGTGTCGCCGCTGGGCTTGGTCTTCTCGACAAGCGCCTGCCAGCGGACGCTGGAGGGCTGCTCGCCGTCGCGCAGGGCAGCCAGAAAACTAGGCATGTCGCGGTAGCGCTCGGCTGGGCGCAGCGCCAGCGCCTTCATCAGCGCAGCCTCCTGCCCGGGTGGAATCGAGGCGCCTTTGGCGGATGGCGGCTGGAGGGTGTCGTTTGCCTGGCGATCGGGGGACGAGGGCGGAATCTCGCCCGTCATGGTGCGGTACATCGTGGCGGCGACGGCATACACGTCGGTCCAGGCGCCCTGGTCGCCGCGCGTCTCATACTGCTCCGGCGGCGCGTAGCCGTGCTTGAGAATCACGGAGAGGTTCTGGCTCTGCTGGCCCAAGGCGTAGCGCGCCGCGCCGAAGTCGATCACCTTGATCTGCCCGTTGTGCAGGATGAAAATGTTGTCCGGGCTGATGTCGCGGTGCAGCAGTCCGATGCTATGCACCTCGCGCAGCGCGTCCATGACGGGCATCATCACGCGAAAGGCAGTGGCGAAGTCGAGGTGGCCCCACTCCTTCAGGCACTGGTCCAGGGTGGCGCCTTCGAGGTACTCGAGGATCAGATAAGCGGTGCCGTGCAGCGAGAAAAAGTTCTGCACCCAGACGATGAACGGGTGGTTCTGGAAGCGGGCCACGGTACGGGCCTCTTCCAGGTAGCGTTCGAGACCCCAGCGGTATTCGTTCTCGAACTTTTTCGAATGAGGGAAGACCGATGGGTTGCCGGTCAT
This sequence comes from uncultured Paludibaculum sp., assembly GCF_963665245.1. Taxonomy (NCBI): domain Bacteria; kingdom Pseudomonadati; phylum Acidobacteriota; class Terriglobia; order Bryobacterales; family Bryobacteraceae; genus Paludibaculum; species uncultured Paludibaculum sp. The sequence continues at coordinate 914,490 of NZ_OY762268.1, read as the reverse complement.
GCGCGCGGCCACGCCCGCCGGGAAGTACTCTTTGATGGCGATCCGGCGCGCCAGATTAAGATCCCAGCCCATGTAGGTGATGCCGAAGCCGCCATGGCCCAACACCTTGCCGATGACGTACTGCTCCTTCAGAATCGTGCCGGGCCACAGGTAGAACGGCGAGTCGGGCTGGCTGGTCGAACTCCAGCCGCAGGCGGGACAGGCGGCCGCGGAGTCGCGCTGTTCAAAACAGTTGGGACAGAGGTTGGATGGGATCACGGTACCTGCTCCCCGCCGTCGTGAACCCAGACGGCCACGGCTGTGTAGTTGTCATATTCTCCTTCGGCACGGGCCAGCAGGCGATTCAGCATGCCGCCGATCCAGCCTTTGGCCGAGGACGCCTTGGCGAGTTCCACTTCCATCTCCGTCTCCAGAACCAGCTCCCAGAAGCCGTCCGAGGCCAGCAGGAAGGCGTCGCCGGGCTGCAGCGGCAGAGGCTCCGGCCGGACTGTGGTTCGAACGGCTCCGCTGGCGCCCAGGCTGGCCAGCAGCCGGTTGCGATCCTCGTGGAAGCGGATGTCCTGCGGCCGGAGATCTCCGGCGTCGACCTTGGTCTGGACGTAGCTGTGGTCGATGGTCTGCTCCACCAGTCGTCCGTCGCGGAAGAAGTAAAGCCGCGAGTCGCCGCAATGACCCCAGGCTGCCTGGCCGCCAACAGCCGCCAGCAGGACCGCGGTGGTGTGCATGTGCCGCAATTCGAGGGATTCCTGCTGCCCGGCCACGATCCGCTCATGGGTGGACTGGATGCGATCGGCAATCCACGCTGGATCGGCCGCGGGTGGATCCAGCGCCAGCAGTTCTTCCGCCGCCCGTTGCGACGCGGCCTCGCCGCCACCATGACCGCCCAGGCCGTCGGCCAGCACCCAGATCGCCGAGCCCGGTGCGACGGCGCGCCAATGGGCCGCATCCTCATTCACCTCGCGCCCGCCCGGACGGCTCAGGATGGACGTTTCGAAGAGCATGGTCAATCCAGGTTCACCTCGAAACCCACCTGCGGCCCGCCGAGCGTGATGCGATCGCCTGGACGAATCTCCAAAGGCCGGCCCGCATCGATTTTCTGGCCATTGCGGAACGTGCCGTGGCTGGAAAAAAGGTCTTCCACAAAGAAACGGCCGCTCCGGTCCACCGACATCTGACAGTGACGCTTCGAGACGCCCGGCGTGTTCTCGGGCAGCACCAGGTTGGAGGCCGCGGCGTCACGGCCAATCACCACCGGCTTCTCGCCCAACGGGATGCGCTGTCCGTGATAAGGACCAATGGATCCCACCAGCATCGGTTTGCCACCGGGCGAGCGCGGAGCGGGGGGCGTCTTGCGTTCGACACCGCCCAGATGCACGCTACGAGCCACGGTCTGTCGTACCTTTCTGTTCATTGCCAGGCCGATGGCGCCCAGCGCCACCAGCAGCGTGATGGCCTGGCTCCCCAGCATCCAACTGGGGATGCTGCTGACCACGCCCGGAGCCTGGCAGGCGTTGCCGATGGTGTATTCGATCCTGTTCTTGCTCAGCTCCGACACCACTTCGTCGACGATGATGCTGAGGTTGATGCCCTCCGCGAAGGTGACGGTTTTACCGCCAATGGAGCTCAACGCTTTGGCGCGATTGATGGCGACCACCTGGCCGCAGTCGTCGAACAGCGGTCCGCCGGAGTTGCCCGGATTCACGGCGGCCGTGGTTTGGACGTATTCGACGCCGCCTTCCTCGGTCGGGCCCTGGAAGATGCGGCTGGCCACACCCTGCGTCACCGTGGATTCATAAACCGCCGTCTGATTGCCCAAGCGCATGGCCGAGCCGGGGAATCCGACGGCCCACACGGGTTCGCCGATGCGGATCTTGGCCTTCGTCGCGAAGACGACCTTGGGCGCCTGAACGGGCTTGGCTAGTTCGAGAATGGCAAGGTCTTTTTCTTCCGATTTCCAGATCACCGTCGCGTCGATGGTCTCCTCCGGACTTCGGGCGATCACCACCTTGGACGGAGCGCCCGGCGGCACTTCGCAACAGACGTGATGGTTGGTGACGACGTGTGTGGGATCGACGACGACTCCGCTGCCGGTGCCGGTCATCACACCCTTGGAGGTCTTGGCCATCATGATGATGAGGACGGTCTGCTTCTTCATGTCCTCGATGGGCGGACCCGCGAGAAGCACGGCGGCGCTGGCGAACAGTAGGGCGGCGATTCTCATTGGGGTGGCCGGAGCTGGTTCGGTTTAGGCGGTTCGGGCGGAGTATGAACCGGCGGATTCGGGTTGGCCAATACCGGTTTAGGCGGAGCGGCGACAACGGGCGGCGGGCCGGCACAGCACGTGGTGCGGTAGACGAAATAGGCGGTCACCAGGGCCAGCACCAGAACCAGGGCGCCGAGGGGCACACGGCTGCGCTTCCGCGGCAGCGTGAGCGGCGGAGCCGCGGCGGCAGGAGACACCACGGGCGGTGCGGCTACGATGGTCGCCTCCAACTGGGGGGCGACGGTGAGGGGTACGCGGCCGGGGTCATACGCCAAAGCCACGACCGTCACGTTGTCCTGTTCGTGCAAGCCGCGGGCGAGAACGGCGCTAAGCAGCGTGTCACAGCGCTCCTGTAGCGTGCCGTGCAGGGCTTCCGGCACTTCCAGCAGGGACAGGCTCTTGTAAAGGCCGTCGCTGGCAAGAAGCACCCAGTCACCCTCGACGACAGTGATCGGACGGAGGGAGCGGTCGATTTCGTTGAGTTCGGAGATGCCCAGATAGCTGGTGAGCGCCTCGCGCTGGGGATCGGCGTCGGCTTGCTCCTTGGTGATTTCGCCGAAAGCGGCGCGCGAGTCCAGGTGGCGCCCGTAGGTGTGGAGTTCATTCAGGCGCGTCCACTGCCCCTGGCGGCAGAGATAGAGCGCGCTGTCGCCCGCGGCCACCCAGTGCAACTGGTTTTCGAACCAGACAGCAGCGACCAGAGTGGTGCCGCACTGCATGTCGAGCCCGAGCTGCTTCTGGACGTCGAGCACCGCCTGCTGGGCCGAGCGAATGCCTCGATCCAGCGCCTGGCCGATGGGTTCCTCGGGCGTCTTCAGCCGGTAGGCGTCGAGCAATGCCTGCACGGCGGCGCGGCTGGCGGCCTCGCCGTGCTCCAGCCCGCCCATGCCGTCGGCGACTACCGCCAGCAGCCCGGCGTGAGCAGTGAAGGCCTCGTCGAAGGGGTTGGAGAAGCCGAAAGCGTCCTGTTGATACTCGCGTCGCCCGACGTGCTGCGCGTTGCCGAAGAGATAAGGCATGGCTGACGGCTCAGTTCCAGTCGAAATCCGCACCCACCAGCGGGACCAGCATCAGCTTCGACTTGCCCAGGGTGATGACGTCTCGGGCGTGCAGCGCCACCGGCGAGAACTGGACCGCTCCGTTCAGGTAAACCAGACCGCTGGAATCGCCCGGCTTCAGCCAGAACGTCTTGGTCTGCGGCTCGAAGATCACCTCGGCGTGGCGCTCCCGCGAGACCTCGGCGTCGCCCTCGACGCACACATCCATCGTCTTCTCGCGGCCGACGAAGTTCTTGGCGACGTGCAGCCGGTAGTCTCGGCCGCGGGAAGGTCCCTCGGTACAGACCAGCCAGCCCACCACCGGACTCACCGGCACAGGCGCCTCGGCCGGCGCGTTGAACGACGGGTAGGCCACGACGGTCTTCTGGCCTCCGGCTGGTCCACTTGGAGCGGCCGGTACTAAAGGTAATGGAGCGTCCAACGGGCGCATCGGTACCGTCTTGTTGGAGTCCGGGGCCGCTCCGGCCGGAGGCGCTGTGAAGGGCATGGCGCCACCACCGCCAGGAGGGGCCGGTACGGTCTTTCCCACTGGTGTTGCCCCCAAGGCCGGACAGTAGGGGCAGGCGCTGAACTTCGTCTCGTCGTAGAAATGACCCGAATTGCACTGCGTCATTTGCCCTTCTTCTCCTCTTCCGGCTTGGGAGTCTTCTTGTTCAGCTCGTCGAACTGCGCCTTGTACTCCGGCTCGGGCACAAACTGGATGCTGTCCGGAGCGGTGGCCTTGAACACACCGACGAGCGCTGACGTCTGCTGCCTGGGCAGCTTGATGCGCGGCAGCTTGATGAAGATGCCGCGGTTCATCAGATACGCATCCACGATTTCGGCCGGCTGCGGATTGCCCCCGTCCGACAGGAACTTGTAGTGGATCTCGTATTCCAGATTTATCGGCACATCGCGGGACTGCCAGTTGTCGTTGCACGGACCGCTGGGACAGTCGAGGAACTCGTCGCCCTGAAAGAAAGTGGCCTGCGATTTCGTTGCATCCACCATGGGCATCTCTTTTCCCGTGGCCGTCTTGCCGCGCGCCCGGACGTACACGTCCACGTTGTGCTGGGACGTCGACCAGCGGACGCTCACCAGCAGCGGTTCGCGCATCTTGAGGTCGCTCACTTGGCTGTCGGACTCCTGCGCCTGCCGCTTGTACTCATTCGCGCGCCGCTGCAGATCGTTGATCTCGCCCTGCTGGCGCTGCAGCAGATTCTGGAGCCGGTTCAGCTTGGCCTCGATATCGGCTCCGCCCGGCATGCTCTTCAGCTTTTCGCGAATGGAAGCAAGCTCGTTCGCCGCCGACTCGTATTGCTTCCGAAAGTCCTCCGCCGTCTGGCCCGACGGCTTCCAGTAGGGCAGCAGTACCAGCATGAGGAAGCAGAAGGCGCCCAGGGCTCCGCAGAGGATGTCCAGCAAGGACATGTTGAAGATGTTGACTTCGCGATTGCGGGCTCTCATGCGTCAGCCCTGGTAGAGACGGTTGATCAGGTTCCGCAGCGTGTAGTCGCCCGCCAGGTTGACGGCGGTTTCTTCCTTCTCCTGAATCAGTTGCATGAGGAAGACGAGAATCGCGCTTTGGGCCAGGGCTACCATGGTGCAGTCGAAGCCGACACCCAGAGTCTTGGCGACCTCCTTAATGTTGAGGTCCCCTGTGGAGTTGCCGGCCTCCGACAGCGATGCGCCCAAACCGTAAACCGTGCCGATGAAGCCCAGCGTCGGCACCAGCCAGGCGATGAAACGCACGATGCCATAGCGGAGATCCACGCGGTGGGCAATCAGCTCCAGGCTGGAGTTCATCACCGCCGCCGTCTGGTCCACCGATTTGCTGGAGAGAAACTGCAGGATGCTCAGGTCGATCAGGGAGGGCAGAAAGCCGTGCTCCCGGCTATGGGCCTTGGCCACGCGGATCCGGATGGGACCGAGATCGCGGGCCGTCAGTACCGTCTGCTCATCCTCGGGCAGGTAGCGCTGCCCAATGTGGCCCTCTTCCTGGAGTCCGCTGCGCCAGCGGGCAAACAACTCCCCCAGGCCTATGAAGAACACCACGTGCATCACGTTCTGAAAAGTCAGGGGATAGGGAAAGTGCTTGGAAGGATGGTCGAACAGGATCTCGCCCGCCCGGCCTCCTATGAGGACCGTCCCTACACCAATAAAGAGAAACGCCGCCACCAAAGACACCGGGAGTAGAATCGCCCGGCCGGGTATCTTTCCGCTCACTCAGCCCCTCCTCCACCACTCAGCGGCCGCAGTACTTGCAGCTTGTTCCGTCTTCCTTCACTGAACCGCACTCACACCGGACCATCCGTACGCTCCGGTGTTCCAAGGCTTTCTGGTTCCGTTCGGCCTGGGCCGCGGCCGCGGACCTCTCCGCGACATGCTTGCGCGCCACGGCAATCAAGTCGCGGACCATCACTTCGACATTGCCCATCCGCAGCTTCTCGTCCGACCTGAGACGATGCTGCGAGATTCTGACCGGGGCATTGTTCTCCACGAGATAGCTGCCATTGCTGGACTGCCGGTCCTGGTAGAGAATCTCATCCGAACCAATCAGCACAAACTCGGCATGAATGCGGCTGACACTTGGCTCGGGGATGAGGATATCCGCTGCCGGATCGCGTCCTATGGTGAGTCGATCTTGCGGCATAGAGAGTTTTCTAGCGGTATGACGGCCAGTTGCCTTCCCAGATTGTGAATGTTCGGTATCGCCCACATACCAACATTTCCTACACAGTTTAGTGGTGAATTGAAAAATGTGCAATGCCATCAAGTACTTGTTCGTTGCGTTGAGGGGGCTCCAAGTTATACTCGGTAGGATCCATTACGAGAGGTACCTGCCCTATGGTCATCGAGGACGCCCGCGACCAGGTAGAGGCTGCCATTGAGTCGCTTCGGCACTGCGGTCGCACCTATGGGCGGCCCGGGCTCCAGGTCTCTGACGTGCCTTCGTTCTTCGCCGCGGCGGAATCGGAGGACAACAAGCTCACCCCGGCCGAGAAGCACATCATCGTCGACCAGGCCATCCTGCTGCTCGACCAGCTCTACGCCCACCTGCCTTTCAAGCGTGCCCGCTATGCGGTCGACCCCGTGCAGCGTCTGCGCCTGGTGCGCTCTCATCTGCGCGACGACCTGCCGGAGGTTCAGTTTCACACCGAGATGGTGGCCGCGCTCGCTTCCCTTCGCGATGCGCACACCTTCTACGGGTTGCCTTCGCCCTTTCGCGATGCCTTGGCGTTCCTGCCTTTCCGGCTGAACTGCTACTTCGAGGAGCATAAGCCGCGATTCCTGGTCACCCGTGTTCTGGAATCGTTCGTCCACCCCGACTTCGCGGCGGGCGCCGAGGTCACCTTCTGGAACGGCATGCCCGTGGGGTCGGCCATCGACCGCGAAGCGGAGCTCGACCCCAGCGGCAATCAGTCCGCCCAATTCGCCCGTGCTCTCAACCGGTTAACCGCGCGGTCCCTAACATTTTCCGTCCCGCGCGATGAACGCTGGGTGACGCTCGAATACCGGTCGGCCGCCGATCCGGAAAAGGAGATGGGCATCGTGCTGCCGTGGAACATTATCTCTGGTGGCGACTTTCTGCCCCTTTCCGGCACGTCCAGCTCTAGCGTCTATGCGCCGCAGGTGCAGCAGGCGAACTACCGCAAACTGTTGTGGGATCGGTACCAGATGCAGGTCGAGACCATTGCCAGATCTGCGTATGGTTCAAGTCTTGACATGCCGCAACCCCCGGCCGATCACGAGAAGCCCGACGATACCGTCACCTCGCGCATCCCCGAGGTCTTCGAGTTCCAGCATCCGGGTGGGGCACCACGGCAGGGGCTGGCCGCCCCGCGGGCCCTCACCGACCCTGCCCATCCGGAAAAGCACTTCGCCTACCTGGCTCTCAAGAGCTTCGACGGCGCGGAGGACGATCTCGTACAGGAATTCCAGCGCATCCTGGAACTGCTCTACGCGGCCGCGCCGGACGGCCTCATCCTGGATGTCCGTTCCAACCCCGGCGGCAGCATCCAGGCGGCCGAACGCATGCTGCAGATGTTGACGCCGCGCGAGATCCGGCCGGCCGGGTTTCATTTCATCAGTACGCCCATGACTCACCAGATCGCGATCCAGATCAGTGGTCCCATCGAGCAGAACGAAACTACCCTGGCCGAATGGCAGCCGTGGGTGGACGATCTGCTCAACTCAGTCGCCGGCGGCGGCATCCTGACGGCCGCCAGGCAACTCACGTCCGTCGATGCGGCCAATTCCGTGGGCCAGATCTATCAGGGACCCGTACTGCTGCTCGTTGATGCACTGTCCTATAGCGCCACCGATATCTTCTGTGGCGGGTTTCAGGACAACAATATTGGCTTGGTCGTTGGCGTCGATCCCAATACTGGCGGCGGCGGTGCGAATCGCTGGCTGCACTCCGAGATTGTCGAGAAGACGGCTGGTCTGGAAGGGCTTTCGCTGGTTCCTCTGCCGCGCGATGCGACTCTCGGTCTGGCCATACGCCGCTCCTCGAGAGTGGGCGACAGGGCAGGGAGTCCGCTGGAGGACACGGGCGTGGTGGCTGACGAGGTCTACGATCCCACTCGCAACGACCTCCTGAACCAGGACGAGGACCTCATCAAGTTCGCCTGCGGACGTCTGAGCAACAAGCCATCCAGCCCCTTGCGGATCCTGGATGTGGCGGCGAAAAAGGACCACCTGACCGTCAAACTCACCGCTGGGAACCTCGACCGGCTGGAGTGCATTGTCGACGGTCTGCCACAGTGTGCTGTCGCCGCCGCGGCCGGCGAACAGACGATCCGCGTACCCCTGGCCGGGCTTTCCCATCCGCCGCGTTTGCTGAAGATTCTCGGTTACACCCATCAGGCCAGCAGGCTGTCGGGAGCGCTCGCTGCCGCCGGCATCATGACGCCGGCCGCGCAAACGCTCGAGAGCACATTGACCCTGATGGCCGCCGCCCGCAAGGAAATCACATAAGTTCCCAGATTGTGACCCATGATTGGCAGCACCCTCTCTCACTACCGCATCACCGGCAAACTCGGCGAAGGCGGCATGGGTGTGGTCTATCGGGCGGAGGACACGCGTCTCCACCGCACTGTCGCGCTGAAGGTCCTGTCCGGCGAAGCATGCACTGAGGCCGAGCGCGAGCGATTCCTGCGCGAGGCGCAGTCGGCCGCCCAGGTGCACCACCCGAACATCTGCCCCATCTTTGAGGTCGACGAGGAGAATGGGCGCCTGTTCTTCGTCATGGCTCTGGTGGAGGGCCCCACGCTACGGTCGCTGTTGAAGGAGGGGCCGTTGCCGATCGGCCGGGCCTCGGAGATCGCCATCCAGATTGCCAGCGGGCTCGATGCCGCCCACCGGCAGGGCGTGATCCACCGCGACATCAAGAGCTCGAACATCGTCGAGGGGCCTTCCGGCCAGCCCTGCATCCTTGATTTCGGCCTGGCGCTGCGTGCCGACTCCAGCCGTCTTACGCGCACCGGTGGTTTCGTCGGTACACCTGCCTATGTGTCGCCCGAGCAGGCATCCGGAGCCGCAATCGACCACCGGACGGACCTGTGGTCGCTGGGCGTCGTCCTCTACGAGATGCTGACCGGCGTTCTGCCGTTCCGCCGCGACAGCGAGCTTGCGACGCTCTATGCCATCGTCAATGACGCGCCGAAGCCGCCTTCCGAGCTGCGGCCCGAGGTGCCTCCGGCCTTGGACGCGCTGGTCCTGAGACTCCTGGCCAAGGATCCGGCCAGCCGCTGCCAGTCCGCCGCGGAGGTGATGGAGCGGCTCCGGCAGCTTCAGAACGGACAGTCCTCCCCGCAGCCGACGGTCACACTCGACCGCACCGCCATGCCGCCGCCGCGCCGGCGCTATCGCGGTTGGATCATCGCGGCCGTACTGCTGCTGGCCGTGGCCGCGGGAATCATCTGGCGCTGGCTGCCGTCGCGCGTGCCGGAACAGAAGGAAGTAGTGGTCCTGCCGCTGACGGTCATCGGACCGGAGCAGCCCCTGCGCGCGCTCACCGATGGCCTCACCGAGACCATCACCGCCAAGCTGAGCCAGTTAGAGCAGTTCCAGGGCAAGCTCACCGTCGTGCCGGCGAGCGAGGTCCGGGCACGCAAGATCGCCAGCGCCGAGGACGCCCGCAAGATCTATGGTGCGAATCTCGTGATCTCCGGCAGTGCGCAGCAGACCGGCTCCCGTGTCGAATGCACGTTGAATCTCATCAATGCCCAAACGCTGCGTCAACTGTCCTCGCGCAGCATCATTCTGGATGCCGGCAACCTGCTGGCGCTACGCGACGGCGCGGTCTCCGGCGTGATTGACCTGTTGGAGCTGCGTCTTTCCTCGGAAGCCAGCGGAGCCGTGCAGGCCGGCGAGACCGGAGCTCCGGCCGCCTACGCGCAGTACCTGCGAGGCCGCGGCTATCTGGCTCGCTATGACGTACCGGGCAATATCGACCTGGCGCTCGCCAGCCTGCAGGACGCGGTAAAGCAGGATCCGAATTACGCCCTGGCCCATGCCGCCTTGGCCGAAGCGTACTGGTGGAAGGCTAAGTTGACCAGCGACCGCCATTGGGCCGACCGGGCTCTGGAATACGGTGAGAAAGCGGTGAAACTCAATCCGGTCTGGTCGTGGCTCGTGTCAAGCTGGGCGAGATCTACAGCGACAGCGGCCGGATTGGCGACGCCATTCGCGAACACCTGAAGGCGCTGGAAATCTCACCGGGCAATGCCGAGGCTTACCGCAGCTTGGGGCAGGATTATTCGGCGGCCGGGCGTTACTCCGAGGCTGAGGCGGCCTACCTGGAGGCGGTGAAGCGCCGGCCGACCGACTGGCTGGCCCATGTGGTGCTCGGCATCTTTTACTACCAGCGCGGGCGGTACCCGGAAGCAAGGTCCGCCTATGAGAATGCGCTGAAGCTAACACCCGACAACGACGTGGTCATCCGCAACCTGGCCGGAGTTCACATGCGGTTGGGGCAGTACGCGGAAGCTTCAACGCTGATTCAGAAGACGCTGGCCACCGGCGCCGGCACGCGGGGATACAACATGTTGGGCATCGCTTACTACTACCAGCGGCGCTTCCGCGAGGCCTCGTCAGCGCTGGAATCATCGCTGGATATCGACAACAGCATCTATGTCACCTGGGGCAACCTGGGCACCGTCTATCGATGGCTTCCGGGTAGTGAGGCCAAAGCCCGCGCCGCATTCCAGCGGGCCGTTGAACTGGCGGAGAAAGCCCAACGCATTACGCCGGCAGACAACAATATCCACGCCAACCTGGCGGAGTACCACGCAAAACTGGGCGAAAAGAAACAGGCCCTGGCCGAAATCCAGGCTATCCCGGATTCGGCTCGCCGGCCCTACATGGCGCGCATTGCACTGGCCTACGAGCTGATTGGTGACCGCAAACGAGCCATCGAGACAGTCCGCTCCCAGGTAGTCGATGCTTCGGCGTTGAGCGACCTCAGGAACGATCCTGATCTCGAGAAGCTATGGAACGACCAGGAGTTCCAGTCAGTAATCCGAACTTCCCAATCCATCCCTCGGCACTAGCGGTTGGGCCCCGCCCTCTCTATCACCCGCTCGACCTCTTGTTGGGCAGTGTGCTACCTGAAGTGTCGTCAGGTCCCAACGACCCCGGCGCCACGATCGGCAGTAACAACCGCAACGCGGCGCCGACTGACGCCTTGGCTCCGGCCGGATCCGAGGTTGTCTTCGACGAGGCGTCCAGCAGGATGCGGATGGCGTTCAGGATCGTGTCGTGGGTGCTCACCGAGGCAGCGCTTGCGGCTGCGGGGGCGGTTCTTCGAGGCGGCATGGGGAGCTCCTTCGTCAGAGAATCAATCCTGACGAGTATATAGGCAATCGTCTTCGCTGAGTATGCAAAATCTTCCCCCGTCACGCTGGCGGCTCCGACAGTCCGCAATTGAGTGGACTCAGGCCACCGCGCACTTTACCCCGAGGTGCAGATTCTGCCCCTACTGGACTGCGCGGTATCCCACAGGTAAAATGGACTGTCTGGTCTGAAACGCTGAAATTGCGCGATGTCGCCCAGTTCGTGGACATGGTCCTCGAATTGCACCGCGACAGGGGAGAAGGAGAATCGATGCCGGCCACAACCACTCTCAGTTCCACCGAGTTTCTGAAAACACTGCCAGGTGACGACGTCCGGCAGATCCTGTGGCGCTTCCAGGATCGCTTCGACCTGCAGATGCTCGTGCAAAGCGTCCGCGGCGTCGCCCGTGGGCCCGTTGCCCGCCTGGTAGCCCAGGGCGGCCGGCTCACCCACGACTGGACGCCCGAGAAGAACAGCCTGCTGCTGGAGTTCGACAACGCCGGCATCACCGCCGCGTTCATGGAGCCACATGAAGGCGGCTACATCGAAGGGCCCAAGAATCTCGCTCTCTCCCTCATCGCCTTTGAACTGGCCTGGGTGGACGGCGGCGCCGCCACCGCTTCGCTCGCCACGCACCTGGGCCTTGCCCCCATCCACGAAAAGGGCACGCCGGAGCAGCAGGCTCACTACATGAGCATCGCCACGCCGCAGCCCGGCCGACCGCCCAAGCGCGCCGCCTTCGCCCTCACTGAGCCCATTCCTTATGTTGGCGTCGAGACAGGCATTCTGTGCGGTAAGGTACGCATTGCCGAGTGGCCCGACGGCGGGGAACCGATCCTCGAAGTCTCCAAGCGCGGCCGCTTCATCACGAACATGGGCTTCGCCAACTTCGTCACGGCGGCGGTGGAATCCGACGACCCGCGCCTGAAGGGCACCATGATGGTGATCCTGGAGGAAGACGACCCCGGCATTTTCGACCGCGGCACGCCCACGCGCAAGCTGGTCCACCAGCTCTCGTCCACGGCCGATCCCGTCTTCCAGTTGAAAGTTCCGGCCAACCGCATTGTCGGCGGCTACAAGGTGGTCGACGGCCAGATAGTCCCCACGTTCGACCACTCGAATGTCATTGAAGCGGTCTTCCGCCGCACCCGTGTCGGTGTTGGCCTGATGACCTCGGCCAAACTGCTTTCGGCCATTGAGCCGCTCATTCGCTACCACCGCGACCGCTTCCGCGGCTCCGGCGCCGTCGCACCCGGCTCGCCCCGTTACGAACTGGGCCTGCAACAGAAGGAAGATGTTACGCATCGTCTGCTCGATGTCTGGGCCGCCGGCGAGGCCGGCTCCTCGCTCGGGTTCGCCACTGCTCGCATCTTCGACGCAATCGACCCCATCGAGAAGGCCAAGGACAAGATTTTTGCGGAGCAGGGCATTGGTGGCGGCACCACGGCCATGAAGGCGCTCCGTAAGCGCGTGCCCGACGCCCTGGCCTTCATCGAGTTGAACAGCCGGGGCGAGGCTGCCCGTAAGAGCGTTCGCTACGCCGAACTGGCCGCCGACCCGGTGGTCCAGTTCATGGTCGTCGACGCCGAAGCCAGTGTCCTTTGCCCGGCTACCAAGCTGTGGAATACCGGCAATGGTTCCCGCGTGATGCGCGAAGCGGTCAGCCTGATGGGCGGCTACGGCATCACGGAAGACTGCCCCGGCTTCCTCGGCTACAAGTGGATGGATACGCAGCTCGAAGCCACCTACGAAGGGCCCGAGGCTGTCCAGCGCCGCCAGCTCTCCGTCACCATGACCAGTGAGATCTTCCTGGCCCAGTTCCGCCAGTGGACCCAGCAGATGCGCCAGATTGCCGCGCAGGCGCCGGGCACTGGAGCCTGCACGCTAGCCTCGGCCATGAACCTTTGGGCCTGGACCCTCGACTACCTGCAGCACGGCAAGGATGCCTCCGGTCAGCGGCTATATCAAGGCACGCGCCAGGGCGTCACATTCCCCATGGCCGACGCGCTCTGCTGGCTGGTCTCCACGCGTTGCCAGATCCTGGACGTCGAGAATCTACGGAAGAACGCCGATCAGATTCAGGAAGGCGCCGAGGGCACCATCCAGTTCCTCACAGACCTGTGCCACATCCAGGCCGCCCGCGCCGCCGGTGAGGTGGCCCGCATCTGCACCGAGCTGGTCTATGGCTACATGCTGCACCCGTCGTGGACCCGTCCCGAAGACTGCAATAACTGCTTCCGCGAGGAAGAACTGCAGCAGATCGAGGGCATCATCCCTGGCTCCTCCGGCTTCGTCGCCGACGTGAAAAACGATGACGGCTCGCACTCCACCAAGGCCGGTCCCTGCGTCCACGCCGTGGGGCTGAACGACTTCACGCGCCTTCGGTCAAAACTCGACGGCTGTCTGGCCGGCGCCATGCTGGCCAAGGATCGGGCCTCGGACTCCTTGCAGAAGGTCATGATTCCAGCGGCTCTGGACTACCCGCTCTAGCCAGCCGCAGGGCGGAAAGGAACCCGTATGAACCCTCAGCCCAGCGACGCGCCTGAAGCCACACCGCTTGACGCGGACATCGTCTGCGTCGGCTACGGTCCGGCCACGGCGGGCTTTCTCACCACGCTCACGCGCGGCCTGCAGGAGGAGTCGGCTCAACCGCTGGAGTCGCGCGCCATGCCCGGCCTGCCGCCGCAGGTGATCTGCTATGAGCGGGCCGACGACATCGCATTCGGAGTGTCGGGTGTTGTGACGCGGGGCCGCGCGATTCGTGCGACGTTCCCCGAACTCCCGCTGGAAGAGATCCCGATGGCCACGCGGGTCAGCAACGAGAAGCTCGTCTACCTGCTCGACCCACACGGAGCCAGCCGCCGCCCCGCGCTCATGCAACTCGCCGACAAGGTACTGCAGGCCTTCGGCGTCGGCAATCACGGCTGGGCGCTGCCGTATTGCCCGGACTTCCTGCACAAGGGCGACGGCTTCATCCTTTCCCTGGGTCAGTTCAACCAGTGGACCGGCCAGCAGGTGATGATGTCCGGTCTGGCACAGATCTGGCCCTCGACCCCCGTAGCCGAGGCGCTGATCGAGAACGGCAAAGTCGCCGGAGTCGTCCTGGCCGGCGACGGCACGGAAGTGCGCGCGTCGCTCACCGTGGTCGGCGACGGCCCAGTGGGGCCTGTCGGACGGCGTCTCGACGAGACCATGGGCATGCCCAACGGGCACAAACGCGACGAGTGGGCCGTGGGCATGAAGATGGTCGTCGACCTGCCCGAGTCCTGCACGCTGCCCGAGGGCACGGTCTTCCACACCATCGGCTACCCCGAGCCCGAGATCTTCGGCTTCTTCTACGTCCACCCAGGGCGCGTTGCCTCGGTGGGCATCTTTGTCCCCTCGTGGCTCGAAACGCCCGCCCGCACCGCTTACCGCTACCTGCAGCACTTCGTCCAGCATCCTTACCTGTGGCAGTACCTGCAAGGTGGACGCATGCGCAGTTGGGGTGCGAAATCACTGCTGGAGAGCGGGCGTCGCGGCGAGCCGCACCTCTGCGGTGACGGCTATGCGCGCATCGGAGAAGGCTCGGGCTCGACCAACGTGCTGACTGGCTCCGGCGTCGACGAGGCCTGGCTCACCGGCACCCAACTGGCCGAGGCCGTGCTCGAGATCTACCGCGAAGGCCTGCCGTTCTCGAAGGAGAATCTCAAAGCGCGCTATGAGGCGCGGCGCCGCCGGTCGTGGCTCGAGGACGAGTCGATCATTGCCGAGAAGGCGCGCAACGGGTTCCAGCGTGGCGTGCTCACGGGCTTCATCGGCATGGGGTTGGCCGGTCTCACCAAGGGCGCGGTTCACGTCCCGCGATCTTCGGAGGACAAGAAACCCAGCCGGTTGGAGGATTTCTATGTGGGCCGCGTGTCGCGATCGCAAATCGAGACGATCCGTGAGCGCTGCGCGCGCGACGGCAAGCCGCTGCACGATGCTCTAATGGACGCGGCCGGCTGGCCACCCATCGAGTTCGACGGCCAGTTGCTGGTGTCCCATCAGGATGCCCTGTTGATGGGCGGCAAGGTCCAGGCGCCTTCCGACTCGCCCGATCACGTCGTCTTCCTCGATCCGAACGTCTGCCTGGCCTGCCACGACAAGACTTGCATCGAGATCTGCTCCGGCGAAGCCATCCACCCCGGCGGAGGCGTGCCTGCGTTCGATCACGAAAAGTGTGTCCACTGCGGCGCCTGTCTGTGGAATTGCCCGTTGGAGAACATCGAGTTCTGCGCCGCCCCCGGAGGCCTGCACAGCGCTGAAAACTGAGGCCCCGCGTCCAAGCGAATTACCTATGCCATACCAAATCATCGTTTGCGGAGGGCTTGCGCCCGACCCGCTACAAACCCTGGAGCCGGTCACAACCCCCACCGGACCCGGCCTGAAGAACGAGCTCATGCTGCCCGCCGTCTTCGATCCCTGGGCGGGCCACGCTCTGTACGAGGCCGCTAATCTGGCCAAGAGCTTTCCGGGTTCCGTGATCAAAGTCGTCAGCATCGCGCCCAAAGCCAAACTGCAGCAGGTGATGATGACCGTCGCCCAGAAGCTGCCCTTTGAACTCGTTCCCATCGACGGCCCAGGCGGTGGATTCACTGACTCCGCTTCGGTTGCTACGGTGCTGGCCGATGCCATTGCGGCGATCCCCGGCCTCGACAAGTCGCAGATGCTGCTCTTCGGCGGCTGGGAATCGGCCACCCGCGGAGCCGGCGTCGTCATGCAGATGGTGGGCGAGAAGCTCGGCATCACGGAACAGTTCCTGGCTGTTGACGAACTCAAGGTCGACGAGTCCGGCGCGCTCATCATCAAGGAGCGCGTGGAAGGCGGACGCCATCAGGTTTCAAAGTGTGCCGCACCTCCGGCGGTCCTGGCCTGGGCTACCGGCAATCTGCCCGAACCGTCGAATCACCCCCAGACCGGCATGGCCAACATGCGCGCCATGATGCCCGCGCTGCAAAAGGCCAAGGCGGCGGCTCTGACGTCGTCCGTGAGCTACGCGTCGGTGGCTCTGCCCGCCGTCACGCGTCAAACGAAGATCGTGAAGGATGTTCCGGCCGCGCAGATCGCCCAGGAACTCGCCGATTGGATCAAGCAATAAGGAGCGCGCCCATGGAACCCATTCTCGTCCTGCTGCACACCACCGACGAAGGCACGCTGCCCAAGGCCGCACTAGAGACCCTGGCCGTTGCCCGCTCGCTCGGTTCGTTTCACTTGGCTGTCCTCGGCGGCGCCGCCGCACAGGCTGCCCAGTCGATCTCGGAAGGTGCCCTCAGCGTGCGCGCCGTGGAAGGTGACGCGGTCTCGGTAGCCCGCTACGCGACTGACGCTGCCGCTGCCCAGGCGCTCGTCGCGGCCAGCGGAGCCACCGTGGTCCTTGCTCCTTGCACGATGCGCTTCCAGCGCGCCTTGCCCGGTGTCGCCGCCCGCCTCAATGGCGCTTGCGATACGCACGTTGTTGCGGTCGAACCCGATCTCTCCATCCATCGCTGGTACTACCGCCAGCGTATGGAAGCCGTGCAGAGCCGTACTGCCCGGCCCTGGTTCGTTCTGATCGAACCCGGCGCTGTCGACGCGTGCGCCGCCCAGCCCGGAGTCGCGGCCGAAGTACTCTCCGCGCCAACGGAGACCCGCACCCATGTGGTCGGCTACCAGTCGCCGAACGCCGACCAGCAGACCATCCGCCCCGACGCCCAACTGCTGTTCGTCGCCGGAGCCGGCTGGACCAAGAAGCAGAAGGACGGCCAGACGCACACCGACGAGGCGGGCAGCCTGATCCTCAACTTCGTGCAGCACAACAAGTCGTCGCTTGGGTCCTCGAAGTCGTTGGTGGATCTCTCCGGCGAAGGCCAGGCCGTGCTGCCGTTCCTGACGCACCTCCACCAGGTGGGCCAGACCGGCTCAACGCCGCGGCACCGAAAGGGCCTGTCGACTTGCTGCCACGGTGAGGAACCCCACGTGGTGGGCTGGCGCTTCATCAACGAACGCCGCGCCATCAATCTGGACGCCGCCTGCGGCTGGGCTCGGGGCAAGGCGGACGTTCTCTACGTCGCCGACGCCTTCGAAGTGATGCGAGAGCTCGCCAAGCTCCTGTAGGCGACCTCATAGCGGGACTGACGACACCGAGTGGGGGCCGCGCGCGGGAGTGCGGCCTCCGCTCAGCCCATTCTCTTCCGTGCGACTACCACGCCCTGCGTCAGAATCAGGGGCCACAGGATCCGCTCTTCCAGAATGTCTCCTTGCGTCAGCACTGTCTTCCGCACCTCGTCCCGGATCAATGGCCGCTCGTCTGGGAACTTCCACAAGCCGAGCAATTCCAGAAACATACGGGCAATTCTGTAAAGCAAAGTGGGAGTGGGGAACGTTACGAGAACGGTGCCGCCCGGTTTGACCTGGTCAAAGTGCGCCTCGATCGCGCGGCGCGTCCCCGCGCAGTCGAAATGCTCCACCAGGCCCACGCTGAACACGATGTCCGCGCGCGGATCCTGTCCCAGTTCCAGCACGCTCTCCTGCCGCAAACGAACCCGCGACTCCGCCCGCCGTGCCAGCAGATCCAGGCCGTGTTTGTTCGTGTCGATCACCTCATATAGAGACGGCTGGAATTCCACCGCCAATCGGTCGTAGAAGCAGCTGTTCGCGCCTCCGATCTCCAGAAAACCAGCACCCGAACCGATTCCGGCCGATCGCATCATCCGAACCAGAACGGACGCGCTATACCGCCGGGTCAGCTTGGCCGTAGCTGGCACCGATTCGTAGTAGCTTGTCCAGTCCGTTGCCACGCCCTGTCGCTTGCTGAAGATCAAGTCCCGTTGAATCAGGAAACTAACCAGGAACAGCGCAGCCTCCACCAGAATCTTTGCGACGATGACCCCGGCTTGAAAACGTTCATGGATCAGGGTAATCAACAGGTAGGAGATGGCTGCATTCGCCGTAACCAACAGGAGGTATTTCGGCAGGGTATCCCGGTGCGGGCCGCGCGATTGAAACACTGCCTTCCTGACGGCGCCATAGTTGAACAGAACAGCCACCGAGCGTCCAACTACTTGTGAAAGTAGTATGTTCTGAGTGGACGCGTAAGTAGCAGCAAATACAGCATTATCGATTATTGCCGTGACGACCGATGCCAACGTGAAGCGCATCAGCACCAGATAGATGCGCATCGAGTCCCACAACGGGTCGAAGTGCGACGAGGCGTTCTGGTCGATATAGATCGTACGGATCGGCAGTTCGGCCATCCGCACCCCGCCGTGCTTGGCGGCGAGCAGCATGTCCAGCTCGAACTCGTAGCCGTTCGACGGTAGTTTCAACAACTGTGGTATCAGCGAAAGCGGCACGCCTCGCAACCCCGTCTGGGTGTCGGTCAGTCGCGCGCCCACCAGGGTCTGGACCAGCGCGGCGCTTAGGCGATTACCGACGCGGCTGCGCCAAGGCACTTCCCGGTGAAACTGCCGGCTGCCTAAAACCAGGTGGCCCGGCTTCGCGGCCAGCTCCGCAGCCACGGCCGCGATGTCCTCCGGCGAATGCTGTCCGTCGGCATCGGCCGTCACCACACCCACCGCATCCGGCCAGTTCAACAGAATGTGGTTCAACCCCGTTTTGAGCGCCGCCCCCTTGCCCAGATTCACTGCGTGCCGGTACAGATAGACCCGGTCGAGATGATTCAACACGTGTAGGGAGTTGAGGTTACGGCTACCGTCGTCCACCACCACAATCCGGTCGAAGCCCCGTTCGTGCAGCGCTATGACGGTTTCCGCGAGAGCGTCGCCCGGCTCGTAGGCGGGGATCAGGATCGGTATCGACATCTGTATGACTGCTATTATGCCGATTTCCGAAGTTTATTCGCTGCGTAATGCTTGAATTGGGTCCACACGGGCCGCCCGGCGCGCTGGCAGGTAGCAGGCGGCCAGGGCCACCACGACCAGCACGGCGGGGACGGCCGCAAACGTCCCTGGATCCAATGGTTTCACGCCATAGAGCAGGCTTTGCATCAGCCGGGTAACCAACAGGGCAACGGCCAGGCCCGCGGCCGTGCCAACCAGCGTTAGGGCCAACCCTTGCCGCAGAACCAGCGAAAGTATGTCGCGTGTCGTGGCACCGAGAGCGATGCGCACGCCCAGTTCGCTGGTCCGCAGATTCACGACGTAAGACAACACGCCGTAGAGACCCAGGGCCGCCAGCAGCAGGGCGAGCCCTGCGAATGCTGCCAGAATCGCCATATAGAATCTGCGGTTTGCGGGCCATTCATAAAGTACTTGTTCCATGGAGCGCGCCGGCTGCAGCGGCTGTCTCGGATCGATGCTCCAGACGGCCCTCTCCAGCGTGGCTTTCATCGTGCCGGTGTCCGACCGTGTCCGCACGGCCAGCATCAGATTGGTGAACTGCCGCGAAGGCGTGTACATCTCAGGCAGCACCGTCGAGTCGGGCCCCATCTGGTGCGTATCGCCGACCACACCCACCACGGTGGTGCGGACATCCTTGCCGCTGGACGGCAGTAGTACTGTGCGTCCGAGTGGGTCCTGGTGCGGCCAGTTCAAAGCGGCGAACGACTCGCTCACGACGATCGCCGTTGGTTCCTTCGCCTCAGCCTCCTGCCGGGTAAATCCGCGTCCACTTCGCACGGCGATACCCATCGTCTGGAAGAACGTCTCGCTTACGGCGCTGCGGCAGGTCATGTGCAAGTCTTTCGACTTCGGATCGTCGGTCTCCATCCGGTAGTTCGTCTGTTCCACCCGCTGCATCGGCATCGTGCTGGAAATGCTGGCGGATTCCACGCCGGGCAATTGCCCGACACGATCCAGCAGCTGGCGTCCGAAGTCCTTTACGTTCACGTCCTCAATGCGCAGAGTGAGAAGGCGTGCCGGCTGGAAGCCCGGATCCACGTGCATCAGGTGGCTCAACGTCCGGATCATCAGCCCGGCCCCGATGAGCAGGACCAGCGCAAGCGCCACTTCTCCGGCCACCATCGTGTTTCTGAGCCACTGCGGACCGGAGCTCGCCGTCCGTCCGCCCCGGCCCATCGGCTCGGTTAAGTCCCGGCGCGCCGCATGCCATGCCGGCGCCAGACCGAACAGCACACCCGTGGCGACCGAGATACCCAGGGTAAACAGCAATACCCAGGGATCCAGCCGCAATTCGTGAAACCCATGCGTATCCTTTGGAGCTAAGGCTGAGATCAGGTCCAGACTCCAATACGCCAGCAGCAGCCCCAGCAAGCCGCCCAGCACACTGAGGAGCAGACTCTCGGTAAGCATGAGCCGGACAATCCGGCTCCGCTGCGCCCCCAAGGCCAGGCGGATGCCTATTTCCCGTTCCCGGGAGATGGCCCGCGCCAGCAGGAGATTCGCCATGTTCGCGCAGGCAATCAGCAGAACGAACCCGACCGCGGCTTGCAGGACCAGAATGCCCTGCCGCAGCTCCGGACCGACATCCTCTACGGTTACCGGGAAGACGTTCACGCCAAAGCCATGATTCCTATCGGGATGCTCCTTCTCGAGCCGCGCCGCCATCACGTTCATTTCCGCCCGTGCCTGAGCGAGGGTGGCGCCCGGCTTCAGGCGGCCATAGACGCTATAGCTCCGCCCCCACAACGCTTCGTCGCCCTGCGCAGCCATCAGGTCGAGCGGCAGCCAGACCTCGGGCTTCTTTTGTTCGGTGCCCTCATAGGTTCCCGGCAGCGCGAACGATTCCGGCATGACACCGATCACCGCGCGGTCGATGCCGTCGATCCGCAGAGTCTTGCCCGTCAGATTCGTATCGTTGCCGAAGCGGGCCTTGTAGGCCGCCGCGCTCATCAGCACCGTGGTTTTCACCTCCGAGGGCGTGAAGTTGCGGCCCACCGCGGGCTCGACGCCCAGAAGCCGGAAGAAGCCGTGCTCCACGGCGCCGCATTCCACTTTGGCGGGCCGGGCCTCGGCGCCTGGAGTAGCGATGGCGCACTCCCGAGGCAGGAATCCGCTGATCTGTTCAAAGGACTGCGCCCCGGCCTTCCACGCCCGCAGATTCTCCAGCGCCACGGGCATGCGGTTCGCGATCATCTCCATCATCGCCGGGTTCTTTTCCCAGAGCATCACCAGACGATCCGGTTCGCGCAGGCTCTTCAGCGGCGCCGAATTCAGCAGCACCGCGTTCACGACGCTGAACATGGCCGTATTCGCGCCCATTCCGAGCGCCAAAACCACGACGGCCACCACCGCGGGCGCCGGATTGCGCCGCAAGGCGCGAAGGGAAAACAGAAGGTCCTGCATGAGATTCTTCAGCGAGCTGGCTTCTTGGAAGACGGAGCCGGGCTCAAATACGTTTCTCTCGCCGCGTCTTCAGCTGGCCCGGCCGCACCAGATACAATGAAGGTCTTGTCATCGCAGTCAGAAAAGGTCTTTCGAAGTGCTGGCGTCGCATCCTTCGCCGTTCTGTTAAGCCGCATTGCCGGGCTTGTTCGTGAAGGAGTCATGAGCCGATTGTTCGGCGCCGGTCCTTCGGCCGATGCGTTTGTCATCGGGTTCCGCATTCCCAACCTCACGCGCGACCTCTTCGCCGAGGGGGCGCTTTCGTCTGCCTTCGTGCCAACTTTTGTCGAGTATCTGCAAAAGGGCGACCGCAAGGAAGCGGCTCACCTGGCCAATCTCGTGGCGTCGGCCATCATCCTATTCGTCGGCGCGTTCTGCATCTTCGGTATCTTCATCAGCCCCTGGCTCATCCCACTGTTGACCCACAACTGGGCGACTACCGCTCCGGAAAAGACAGCCGAAGCCATCAAGCTCACGCAGATCATGTTTCCGTTCCTCATGCTGGTGGCGCTGGCCGCCCAGGCAATGGGCGTGTTGAACTCATGCAACCAGTTTGCGGTCCCGACGCTGTCGTCCACGTGGTTCAACGTCGGCAGCGTCTGCTCCGGCCTGCTGCTTGGATTCTGGCTGGGGCCGCAGCTGGGCATCACCAAGATCGAGGGGATGGCCTACGGAGTGGTGATCGGCGGCGCGCTCCAACTGCTGTGGCAGGTGCCCAGCCTCATCCGTTCGGGTTTTTCGTTCCGTTTCGCTTTGGATTTCAACCACCCGGGGCTGCGCCACATTCTGAAATTGATGGGCCCGGCCATCATCGGCAACGCCAGTGTGCAGGTGAACGTGCTGGTGAACAGCTTCTTCGCGGCCAGCATCGTCGACCCGGTGCGCGGTGTGAACGGCGCCATGACCTGGCTAAGCTGCGCGTTCCGCTTCATGCAACTGCCGCTGGGCCTGTTCGGCGTTGCCATCGCCACCGCCACGCTGCCCGCCATCGGACGCAGCGCCGCTTCCGGCGATATCGACGAATTCCGCGAGACCCTGGCCCGCTCGCTCGGCCTGGTCTTTCTGCTGACCGTACCGTCATCCGTCGGGCTGATGATCCTGGGACCGTCCATCATTGGCGCCATCTATGAGGGCCGGCGGTTCGAAGCGTACGACACTCACCAGACCGCGGTCGCCCTCTCGTGCTACGCGATTGGTCTGGCTGGCTATTCGGCCGTAAAGATCTTGACCCCGGCCTATTACGCGCTGAACGACTCCCGCACACCGATGCTGGTGAGTGTTGGCTCCATCGCCGTCAACGCGTGCATCGCCTGGAGTCTCGTTCACGGTGCGCACCTGGGCCATGCCGGCCTGGCGCTCTCCACGTCTTGCGTCGCGCTTGTCAGTTTCCTGATCCTCTTCTGGACTCTGATGGTCCGAATCGGGGGCATGCACGGCCGGCGCCTGCGAGGTGTGATCCTGAAGGTGTGCACGGCCTCGCTCCTCATGGCGAGTGTCATCTGGGTCTCGAGCACGGTGATCGCCGGCCTGCTGGGTAGCCATACTTTCGGCTACCTCGTTGACTTGGCGATATCGATTCCATTGGGTGTCGGCGTGCTCTACTGGGCATGCCGCTCGATGAAGGTGGAAGAGCTGGAAATGGCCACCCGAGCGCTGGGCGGCCCCATTCTGCGTCGGTTCTCGGCGCCGAATGCTAAACTACCTAACTGATGAACAAGGATTTGGGTTCGGCGCTGCGCTTGCAAGAATTGGACTTGCGGATGTCTGAACTGCGGCGCGAGATCGCGACGCTGCCGAAACAGATTGCGCAGATCGAAAAGACACTTGAGGCGCACAACCGGCGCCTGGAATTGGATAAGGCGGCGCAGGCCGCCAATCAGCGCGATCGCAAGAAAATCGACAGTGACATCTCCGGCCACCAGCAAAAAATCTCGAAGTTGCGTGATCAGATGCTTGGGGCCAAGACGAACGACCAGTACCGGGCGTTCCAACACGAGATCGAGTTCTGTGAGGAGTCGATCCGCAAGTGCGAGGATCAGATTCTCGAACTGATGAGTTCCTCGGAAGCTCTGGAGCAGAACGTCAAGAAGGCCGAGGCCGCACTCGCGCAGGAGCGCAAGGTCGTTGACAGCCAGAAGTTGAAGGCCAAGGCGCGCACAGAGGCCGACCAGCAGGAGTTGAAAAAACTCGACGTGGACCGCGCCGAGGTCGCCAAGACCCTGCCCGCCAACACTCTGGTGATCTACGACCGCCTGCGGACGCGCTACTACAAGGACGGCGACGTAATTGCCGAAGCCAAGGACGGCTTGTGCACGAAGTGCATGATGGCTCTGCGCCCGCAATTCTTCCAGGAAGTGAAGCTGAGCACCACTCTCACGTTCTGCGAGAACTGCCGCCGCATCATCTACTACGAGGAGCCGGCCGCGGACGTCGAAGCCCAGATGAACGGCTAGCGGATCAGAGCTGCAGTTCGCGCTTCAGGTGCCGGGCCCGGTCCCGGCTTACGTCCAGTTCGGCGCCGTTCGACATCACCACGCGCCATGCGCCGGAGAACCATGGCATGAGCTCGCGGACGTGCTCCAGGTTCACAAGATCGCCGCGGTTGATGCGGAAGAAGCCGTTGCCCGACAGGCATTCCTCCAGTTCCGTCACCGTCTTATCGACCGAGTAGCGCTGCTTCGCGGTCTGCACGAACACCTGCTTTTCCTCGGCTGAGATATGGATGATCTCGCGCGGGCTCACGAGGGCGATGCGGTTGCCTTGCTTCACGGCAATACGGCGCGGACCCGCCGGGCGCGCCTCGCGAATCAACTGCCTCAATACCTCGTTCGGAACCGCCTGATCGCGCCCGATGAACGTCCGCAATCGCCCCACGCAGCGCGCCACACGATCCGCCTGCACGGGTTTCAACAGGTAGTCGATCGCATGAGCCTCGAAGGCCCGGATGGCGTACTCGTCAAAGGCCGTAACGAAGACGATCCACGGTGGTTTGGCCAGGCTGGCCACCACCTCGAAGCCGTTGAGCCCGGGCATCTCGATATCCAGAAAGACGGCGTCGGGCTCCAGCGCCGCGACCTGTTCCAGGGCCTCCAGGCCATTCGCCGCCTCACCGGCAATCTCCACATCGGATTCCGCCGCCAGATGGCGGATCACGATCTCGCGGGCCAGCGGCTCGTCGTCAACCACCAGAATGCGCATCGGCTCCTTCCTCCCGGCGCGGCAGGGTCAGGGCGGCCAGGGTCCAATCCACCCGGGCCTGCGCGATCTCCAGCGCCGCCTCCTCGCCATAGGAGAGCTGCAACCGTTGGCGGATGTTCGCCAGGGCATGATTCTCGCGAAAGATGGTCTCGGCGCGCAAGTCCGGCGGGCCGTCGCCCGGATCGAACTGGTTCCAGACCTCGATGCGGATATGCGCCGCGGCGGCCTTGATCTCCATCCGGATCTCGCCGCCGTCCATCCGGCGGGCAATCCCGTGCCGGATGGCATTCTCGACAATCGGCTGCAGCGTCAGCGCGGGCAGCCGCTGAGCCGACGCCTCGCCGGCCTCGTCCAGAGTGAACCGCAGACGGTCGCGATAGCGAAACTTCTCCAGCAGCAGGTATTCGCGGACGAAGGCGACTTCCTTTTCCAGGGTCACCATCGGCGCCCGCCCCGAGGTGAATGTATAGCGAAAGATCTCGGCTAGGCGGCCAATCATCTGCTGCGCCGCGACGGGGTCGGAGGTGACCAGGGACGAGATGGAGTTCAGAGCGTTGAAGAAGAAATGCGGAGCGATCTGCGCCTGCAAGGCGTAGACCTGCGCGCGGGCCGCCGCCTCGGCCAGCTTGCGTTCGCGCAGTTCGGCCTGCATCCTCATGTCATGAAACGCGCCCATGAACATGCCGAGAATGACAACGGCGAAGGCTTCGATCGCCAGCAGGCGCGTCAGCCATTCCTCCGGAACCAACTGGACACCCCACAGCAGGCGAGTGATGCCAACCGAAACCAATGCGAATAGGGCACCGCTGCAGGCCGAGATGGAGATGCCCGTCAGCGTCCGCAGGCTGGGTGACAAAGCGATGACGGGAGCACGCAGAAACACCCAGGGCATGCCGGAGATCACGTAGAAGCTGAGCGAATACAGCAGGCCCGCGGCCATGGTGCGCCCAATCCAGGCGCCGGGCGCCGACAGAATGTAGTCCCAAGGCCGGCCGAGCACCCAATGCAGAAATACGCCCACCACGGGTCCAAAGACAGCGCCGGCGAGGGCGCTGCGCACACACGTCGGTGGAATGTCGCTGGGAACCAGGGACCGGCGGAGAAGCCACTTCAACAGGTGCATCTGCCGTCAATGTAACGCACGGTGGCTGCGCGGCCGGCGCACCAGGTGACGAGCGGTCGGTTTCCGGCGATGAATCGCACGCTACAGCGCCCGCGAATACTGCGGCGGGACGCGCGGCGCGGCGCCGAGTTGCTTGGCGGCGAGGATCGCCCAGTAGGGCTCGCGCAGCATCTCGCGGGCTAGCAGGACCAAGTCCGCCTTGCCTTCAGACAGGATTGCTTCGGCCTGCGCCGCTTCCGTGATGGCACCGACGGCGCCGGTGGGCAGGCCGGCTTCGTTGCGGACACGGTCGGCGAATGGCACCTGATAGCCCGGCCCCACCGGGATCTTCACATGCGGCACCGTGCCGCCGGACGAGCAATCCATCAGGTCGACGCCGTGCTGCTTGAGGATGGAGGCGAAGCGGACCGTGTCATCGATGGTCCAGCCGCCGTCAGCCCAGTCGCTGGCCGTGATGCGGTAGAAGAGCGGTTTGTCGGCGGGCCACACGGCGCGGATCGCGTCGGTGATCTCCAGCGGCAGGCGAATCCGGTTCTCGAACGAACCACCATATTCGTCGGTGCGGCGATTGGCCAGAGGCGACAGGAACTCACTCAGGAGATAGCCGTGCGCGCCGTGAATCTCGATGACGTCGAAGCCGGCCGCCAACGCACGCCGCGCGGCGTCGGCAAACAGGGAAACCAGCTGCGCGATCTCCGCCTTCGTCAGCTCCGCGGGCGCCCGCTCATCTTCGTAGAACGGGATGGCGCTGGGCGCCACCGTCTGCCAGCCACCGTTCTCCAGGCTCAATTGCTTGCCGCCCAGCCAGGGCAGATCGCAGCTTGCCTTGCGGCCGGCGTGCGCCAACTGGATGCCCGCCGCCGTGCCTTGCGAATGCAGAAAGTCGACGATGCGGCGCAGCGGCGCGATGTGGTCGTCACTCCAGATCCCCAGGTCGCCCGGCGAAATGCGCCCGCGCGCTTCGACGCCCGTGGCCTCCACAATAAAGAGGCCGGCGCCGCCCACGGCCCGCGAGCCGGCGTTCACCAGGTGCCAGTCGTTGGCAAAGCCGTCCACGGCGGAGTATTGGCACATGGGCGATACAACCACCCGGTTGGGCAGCGTCAACCCTCGCAGTTTGAGGGGAGAGAAGAGAACTGGTTCGCTCATGTCCGCAGTGTAAGCGGAGTGTGGATGCGTAGTCAAGTACTCATTTAAATACATGAATACTTGAACTGCGCCTCCACAAGCAGTATGCTGAACTCGTGAAAGCATCCCTCGATACGGAACGGACGGCGAAGATCCTCGCCGCTGTGGGCGATCCCGTCCGCCTGCGGTTCGTCCAGGCCCTGAGTGCCGAGGGCGAGATCTCCAGTTCGGCCGCCGCTGAGACTCTCGGTGTCAGCCTTGCGCTCCTCTGTCATCACGCCCGCATTCTGGTCGAAGCCGGTGTCATCGGAAAGCGCAAAGAGGCACAGACGGCGTACTATAGCCTCAACCGCAAGTTATTGCGGGATTCATTGAAAGGTTTGGTCTAGCCGGCTGAGCGAGAATAGAAACGTGACTCAACAGGAACATTGGCAACGGTACCGGAAGTATCTCAGCGGCGTCCCGGCTGTGGACTTGAAGCTCGACATCAGCCGCATCCGTTTCGACGACGCCTGGCTGGCTGGGATGGAGCCCGCCATTCAGAAGGCTTACGCGGCCATGGCTGCGCTGGAATCGGGTGCCATCGCGAACCCGGACGAAGATCGCATGGTGGGCCACTACTGGCTCCGCACGCCGGCGCTCGCTCCGCAACCGGCGCTACGCCAGGAGATCGAATCCACCCTCTCCGCCATTAAGGAGTTCGCCGCGCGCGTCCATCAACTGGGCGCCCACACCAACGTCCTCTCCATTGGCATTGGCGGCTCGGCGCTGGGCCCGATGTTCGTGGCCGACGCGCTGGGTCATCCCGCCACTGACAAGATGCGGGTGCATTTCTTCGATAACACCGATCCCGACGGCATCGAGCGGACCTTGAGCGGCCTCGCCGGCCGTCTCGACAAGACTCTCGTCCTGGTGATCTCGAAATCCGGCGGAACGCCTGAGACCTATAACGGTATGGTGCTCGCCGAGAGCGCGTTCCGCCGCGCCGGCTTGAACTTCGCTGACCACGCTGTCGCCATCACGATGCCCGGTTCGAAGTTGGACCGCCACGCCGTCGACAACAAATGGCTGCAGCGGTTCGCCATGTTCGATTGGGTGGGCGGCCGCACGTCGGAACTCTCCGCCGTGGGCCTGCTGGCTGCGGCCTTGCAAGGCCTGGACATCGACGCCATGCTGGCCGGAGCCGCCGCCGTCGACGCCCAGACGCGCTCCACCGTTACCGCCCAGAACCCCGCCGCCTTGCTGGCTCTCATGTGGCACTGCGCCACGGGCGGCAAGGGCCTCAAGGATATGGTGGTCCTCCCCTATAAGGATCGCCTGCTGCTCTTTAGCCGCTACCTGCAACAACTCGTCATGGAGTCCCTTGGCAAGCGCCTCGACCTCGACGGCAACCGGGTGGACCAAGGCCTGAGCGTCTACGGCAACAAAGGCTCCACGGATCAGCATGCCTACGTACAGCAGCTCCGCGACGGCGTGAACAACTTCTTCATGACCTTCCTGCGCGTGCTGGAAGACGGCGGCGACCCTTACGAGTTCGAGCCCGGCGTGCGCGCCGGAGACTACCTCGACGGCTTCCTGCTGGGCACCCGCGAGGCGCTGGATGGGAACGACCGGCAGTCCATCACCATCACCATTCCGCGCGTTGACGCCATGCGCGTCGGAGCCCTCATCGCCCTCTTCGAACGCGCCGTTGGCTTCTACGCCTCCCTGGTCAACATCAACGCCTATCACCAGCCCGGCGTCGAATCGGGCAAGAAGGCAGCCGCGGCGGTCCTCGATCTGCAAAAGAAGATCCTGAGCGCCCTCACCCCAAGTCCGAAGACGGTGGAAACCATCGCAGCCGAAGCGGGCACGGACAACGTCGAATCCGTCTATCTGATCCTCGAGCACCTAGCCGCCAACGGCCGCGCCGGCCAGACGGAGGCGGGCTTCACTAAGGTTTAGGGCTCGCTGGAGAATAACCGGCTTCCGCTCCCTGACGGTCACGGCTCGGTAACGCGTTGCAGAGCCGCGACCGCAAGGGAGTCCCACATGGCCCTTCGGCCGACCAAAGCGGTTGAAGCCGCGCCCCTTGTCCCAGTCCCCGAATGTAAGTGAGGGGCTACGCGCGCGTCTTCAACGGAGTGGAAGCCCTGTCATGGATCTTGCCCGGGGACTCCTCAGCCCAGGGATTCAGCAACGGCTACCGCGGATCCTCGTAATCCGCGGTAACCGGCCTCACGTTCTCTCCTTCGAGCAGATCCTTGGCCCGCAGGTGGCCGAACAACTGAATCAGCCGCGCAACGGTGCCGGTCCAGCCCGTCTGGTGACTGGCCCCGAGCCCGGCTCCGTTGTCTCCGTGGAAATACTCGTAGAACAGGATGAGGTCCCGCCAATGCGGGTCCTCCTGGAAGAGCTTGCTGCCGCCATAGACAGGCCGCCGCCCATCCTCGCCGCGTAGGAAGATGCCGGCGAGCCGCTTCGACAACTCCTGGGTCACCTCAAAGAGATTCATCATGTGCCCGGACCCCGTCGGGCATTCCACCTGGAACGCGTCCCCGTAGTACAGGTAATACTGCAGCAGCGCCCGCACGATGAGCATGTTCACCGGCATCCACACCGGACCCCGCCAGTTCGAGTTCCCCCCGAACATGCCGTTGTTCGACTCCGCCGGCAAGTACTGCACCTTGTACGCCTCTCCGTGGACATCGATCTCGAACGGGTTGTCTTTGTGGAATCGCGACAACGACCGGATGCCGTACGGCCCGAAGAACTCGTTCTCATCCAGCATTTTCGACAGCACCCGCCGCAGCTTCTTCTCATCCAGAATCGACAACAACTGCCGTCCGTCCACGCCTTCCCGGTCAATCGGCGCGATATTGGCCAGCACCTCCGGATGCCGTTTCAGGAACTTGTGAATCCGATCGGTCATTACCGTGTACCGGTTCGCCTGCGACGGGCTGACCACCGTCGACGCGCACAGAGGCAGCAGCCCCACCAACGACCGGACCTTCAGTCGTTGCGCCGAGCCGTCCGGTAGACGCAGCAGGTCGTAGAAGAACCCGTCGCCCTCGTCCCACATCTCGTCGAAGTTGTCGCCGATTCGATCCATGGCCGAGGCGATCCACAGGAAGTGCTCCACGAACTTGGCCGCGAAGTCTTCGTACATCACATCGTGCTCGGCCAGTTCCATTGATATCTCGAACAGATTCTGTGCGAACAGAGCCATCCACGCCGTGCCATCCGCCTGTTCCAGATAGCCGCCCGTTGGCAGCGCCGACGAGCGGTCGAAGACGCCGATGTTGTCCAGCCCCAGGAACCCGCCCTCGAACACGTTGCGGCCGCCCGGGTCCTTCCGGTTCACCCACCACGTGAAGTTCAGCATCAGCTTGTGGAACGAGCGCTTCAGGAACTCGAAATCACCCTGGCCCGTGCGCTCCTTCTCCAGGCTGTAGACAAACAGCGTGGCCCAGGCATGCACCGGCGGATTCACGTCGCCAAAGTTCCACTCATAGGCGGGCATCTGTCCGTTGGGATGCAGGTACAGCTCCCGCAGCATGAGGTCGAGCTGGTCCTTGGCGAAATCCAGATCGACCATGGCCAGGGCCGTTGTATGAAAAGCGAGGTCCCAGGCGGCGTACCACGGATACTCCCACTTATCCGGCATCGAGATGATGTCGTCGTTCACCATGTGGAACCAGTTGGAGTTCCGCACCAGCATCCTGCGCGGCCGGGCGGAAGGGTGGGCGTTGTGCTCCTCCAGCCACACGTCCAGATCGAAGAAGTAATACTGCTTGGTCCACAGCATGCCCGCCAACGCCTGGCGCATGACACGGCCCTGGTCGGCGTCCAATCCATCGGGCGTGATCAGATCGTAGAAGTCATTGGCCTCGGCGATGCGCGTGGAGAAAACGTCGTCAGCCCGTGCCGGAGCCAGTTCGTCGCGCGTCAGCCGCAAGTGGATCACCGCTTCGCCGCCTGCTTCCACGGTCAACCGGTGCAGGGCGGCGGCCTTCGTCCCCACCTGCGCGGGGTTCACCGCCTCACGGTCGCCGTCGACCAGATAGTGGTGGAACGCGTCCTTGACATAGGGCGATGGGTTGGCCAGCCGCCACAGCCGCTTCGTGTTCGTGTCGTTCTCGGTGAACAGCAGTGCATCCGCCTGCGGGCAGTGCAGATGGAAGCGGCCCAGGTCGGGATGGTCCGCCGTGATGCGGCTCGCCTGGCCCTCCATCGACGGGCGGTGCTGCCGCGCGCCGTACGACCATGTATTGCGGAACCACAGCGTCGGCAGCACGTCGAGCGAGGCAGCCTCCGGCCCGCGATTGGCCACCGTGATCCGGATGGTGATGTCCTCGGCCTCCGCCTTGGCGTACTCCACGAAGACATCGAAATAGCGCTGTTCGTCGAACACACCCGTGTCCAGGAGCTCGTACTCGAAGTCCAGCCGGGTGCGCGTCCGGTTTGTCTTCACCAGGTCCGCATAGGGGAACTCCGCCTGCGGGTACTTGTAGAGGTACTTCATGTAGGAGTGCGTCGGCGTCGAGTCCAGGTAGAAGTAGTACTCCTTCACGTCCTCGCCATGGTTGCCCTCTGAGTTGGTCAACCCGAACAGGCGCTCCTTGAGGATCGGATCCCGCCCGTTCCACAGTGCCAGGGCGAAACACAGCCTCTGCTTGTCGTCGGAGATGCCCGCCAGCCCATCTTCCCCCCAGCGATAGGCGCGTGACCGGGCCTGATCGTGAGTGAAGTAGTCCCATGCATTGCCGTTGTCGCTGTAGTCCTCGCGGACGGTCCCCCATTGGCGCTCGCTCAAATATGGACCCCACTTCTTCCACGGTGTCGCCTTCGACGCCGCCTCCGCCAGGCGCTGGCGCTCCTCAGATCCCTTATTGGCTGCCATGGCATCCAAGATGCCTGATTGGGTCGTCCGCCACAAGTCCCGCATACGGTACGATCGAATCTTACGGAGGGAGTAGGAGATGATCCGCCTTTGGTGCCTGCTTTTGATCCTTGCGATGAGCGGCCAGGCGCAATCCCCCGGCAAGGGATTGGTGCTCGTCCTCATTGGCCCGCCAGGTAGCGGAAAGACCACCCAGGCTGAATTCTTAACGAAGAAGTTTCATATTTCGGTCCTGGCCGCGGGCAGTTGGATGTCCGATGAGCAGTTTGATGCGCGCCTCAAGATCCTCAACACCGGCAAGGGCTTCATCATCGATGGCTACCCCGCCACGCACGCCCAGGCTCAGCATCTTGCCGCCGTCGTTAAGGGCTTGAATCTACCGGCGCCGGTCATCATCCAACTGGACGTGCCCGACGACGTGGTGCGTCAGCGAATGACTGGTAAGGAGAAACCAGAAGTGCTGGAGAAGCGTCTGTCCGACTACCACAAGGAGATGGATCTCATCCGCGCCTACTACCCGCAGGCCGACATCTGGAGCGTCATCGGCACCCGATCGCCCCAGGAAGTATCCAAGACGATCGAAATGCTCATCCAAGATCGCCGACAGTGACCCTCTCTCGCCGGGAATGGCTGGCCACCCTGATGGTGCAGCCGCCTACATTTCGAGCCTCCGCTCAGATCGTGGTGGTGCCCCTCACCGTCACCAACTCCAAGGGGAAGCGCGTCGCGGGCCTCAGCGCATCTGATTTCGTCCTCTCCGACAACGGCGAGCCCCGCGAGTTCACACTGGAAGACGTCGGCGGGCCCGTCTCCCTCATTCTGGCGGTCGAAACCGCGCAGACCAGCGCGGCGGCGCTCGACAAACTCCGCAGGACGGCCGGACTGTTCCAGCCTCTACTTGCCGGCCACGATGGCGAGATCGGACTGCTGGCCTACGACGATGAGGTCCGTCTTCTGGCGCCGCTGCAGCGCGACTCCGCGGCCTTTGATGCGGCCCTGCGCGGCATCCGGGTGAACGGCGCTCAAGGGCACCAGTTGGACGCCATCATGCAGGCGGTGGAGATCCTGAAAACGCGTCCGGGCGGCCGCCGCCGAGTGCTGGTGATCGTGGGCGAGTCGAAGGACCTCGGCAGCAAGGCCAAACTCGACCAAGCCATCGGCTTCGCCCAGCAGGCCAACGTCACCATCTACCCCGTCACCTATTCGCGGACCACCACGCCCTTTACCAGTCGTGAGCCACTGGCCGGCAACTCGGGTGTGGACATCCTTGGCGCGTTGCGGGAGTTAGGCAGGCTGGGGCAGGCCAACACCTCCTCGGAGATTGCACAATTCACCGGCGGCTGGACGAACTCGTTTACAAAGGCTAAAGGGCTGGAGGATGCGCTGCAGCGCGTCGGCGACGAACTGCACCTGCAATATGTCCTGGAGTTCAAGTCGACTCTGGACCACGCGGGCGAGTACCGCAAACTGGCGATCCTGGTGAAGGATCACCCCGAGTACGTGCTGCGGCACCGACCCGGTTACTGGATTCAATCCATGGAGCCTGCCGGACTATAAGCCGGTTTTTGGACCCCACCCGAAGGCGAGGTGGCAGTCATTCCTCTAGGTCTGCCATTGCTGACAGACTCCAGCGACCTACCCGGAAGTAAAGCGGGACGGGCCGCCCCTCCTCCCCTATTTGGTCTTGCTCCACGTGGGGTTTGCCCTGCCACTCCGGTTGCCCGAAGCGCGGTGCGCTTTTACCGCACCATTTCACCCTTACCCGCGTTTCCACGGGCGGTATATTTTCTGTGGCACTTTCCGTAAAGTGAGCTTTGAGCCCACCCCCCCGGCCGTTAGCCGGCACGCTGCCCTGCGGAGACCGGACTTTGCCTCGGCCATGGCCGGTTTCCCCTATCCGGGGACCTCGCCTGGACGCGACTGCCCGTCCGGCAGGCTCCTTGATCATTGTTTCACATCGCAGCCACTTTCACCTTGTCCAGTACTGGTAGGAACGGTGGACCTGCCAGGGGAACGGACGCCGAAACCACCTATCTGCCGGGGGGCGTTCGAATAGGTTTCCATTTCTTCATAAGCGTCGGCTATACTGAACACTTGACGGGAGTGCGTCTGCAAGCCGTTGAGAGGAATAGGAATCTCGCAGGAGGAGAAGTGACGTGAAAGCCATGATGTTCAAAACAGTGCTAGCGGCGCTTCTGATAACCACGTTCGGCTACGGCCAGATGGTTACAGGAGTTACCAAGGATGATTGGGAGGAGATCAACTTTGAGTTCAATTCGGCGGTCCTCACCGATGGTTTCCCCAGCATGCTACGGCTGGCGGAACTGTTGAGCAAGAACCCCGAATACCGAGTGAAGCTGGACGGCCACACCGATTCCATCGGTTCCGAAAAATACAACGAGAAACTCTCCCAACGGCGCGCGGAAGCCGTCAAAGGTTTTCTCGAAAAGTACGGCGCGCGAGGCAGCCAAATGGAGATCGTGCCCCGTGGCAAGCGCAATCCAAGGACCGGGAATAATACCAAGGAAGGCCGCTGGATCAATCGCCGCGTGCAGGTGACCGTCACTGATAAGGACGGCAAGATCATCGGCGCCGGCGGAGTGGGCGACGCCATCCGGGCCATGCAAGCCCAGTGTCCAGACTACTCACAGACTCTGGCCGAGATTCTAAAGAAGCTCGACAAGCTCGACGACATCATCAAAATGTTGAACGATCTCAAGGCGGAGAATGGCAAGCTTCGCTCCGATGTCGACGCCCTGAAGGGCGGTACGAGCCCGACGCAGGCCGCTCAAATCGCACAGGCAGCCAAGGCCGCGACGCCGGATGATGTGCAGCGCATCGCCACGAAGGCGGCCGATGATGCCGTCAACAAGGCCCATGATCCGCGCTTCTCCATCCTTGGGATGAACGTTGGCGCCGACAACAACCGCCACGTCACGTTCTCCGGCCGCGGCCGCTTCTTCGCGCCGTTCAAGGAGAATTTCGCCGTCCAGGCGCAGGGCGAGTACATGTATTTCAAGGAGCGCCAGGAAGCGCAGTTCGACCTCGGTCTCGTCAACCGCTTCACCAAACGAGGACAGGCTGGGTTGTTCAGCAGCTTCAAACATGTCGGTCTGGAAGGCATGCAAAGCGGCGGCACTCTCGGTCAGGCTTCGGCCACACTCGACTACATCTTCGGCCGTGGCCGGGTGGGCTTCTTCGGATCGAAGGGCTTCCTGGACAACGCCGTGGTCAATCGCACAATGATCTCGCGTAATGTCTTTGAAGAGGCTTACCTGCGCATCGTCGATCAAGCCGGCGTATCCACCGCCGTCACCCTCTTCGGCAAGACCATGATGGAAGCCAACATGGGCATGTTGTCCGTGCATGGCGGCTCCAACAAGCCGGGCGGCACCATTCGCTTCATTCAGCCCATCAGCAACCGCGTGGCTGTTACCCTCGAGGGCGGCTTCAACGAGACCTACGTCGGCAACAACGCCAACGGGCGTGTTGTTGCGGGCCTCCAGTTCGGCAACTACGTCCAGCCCAAGGACTACCTGGAGATGGATAAGCCCATCCCCGTCGATGTCCCGCGTGTCCGCTATGAGATGCTCACGCGCCGCGTGCGCACGGGCAACGACGCTCCAATCGCCGACGCGGGCCCCGATCAGATCGGTGCTCCGGCCGGCGTCATCACGCTCGATGGCTCGGCTTCGTTCGATCCCGATGGCGACCCCATCACCTTCCAATGGACGCAGGTGGCTGGTCCGGCCATTTCCCTCACCGGTGTGAATGCCGCCAAGGCCTCCTTCACGAGTGTGGAAGGGCAGACGTACAGCTTCCGCCTCACCGTGAAGGACAGCTTCGGGCTCGCTTCGGTAGCTCGAGTCACCATCACGACGCGCGTCGCCTCCAAGGTGGTCATCCAGAAGTTCACAGCGACCCCGAACACCATCAAGTCCGGCGCGGCTTCAACCCTCGCCTGGCAGGTGCTGAATGCCGATGAGGTGGAGATCAGCACCATCGGCAAGGTGAACAACCAGGCCGGGACGGCCCAGGTTTCTCCGGCCGATACCACCACATACACCTTGACCGCGCGCAACAAGGATAGTGAGGTCAGCGACACGGTCACTGTTACCGTTGAGCGGCCCACCATCCGCATCGTCAGCTTCCGCGCAGCGCCCGAGAACATCAACCTGGGCGACGCCTCGAACCTGGTATGGGAGACCGAGAACGCCGACAGTGTGTCGATCACTTCCATCGGCGTTGTCCAGGTGACAGGCACCACCTCGGTCAGCCCCAAGGAGACTACCACCTACACGTTGACCGCGACGAACAAGTTCGGCTCGGTCAATGCCACGGCTACGGTGACGGTGAATAAGCCCGGTGCTCCGAAGATACTCAGTTTCAGCGGTAGCCCGCTCGAGATTGGGCAGGGGGAGAGTTCCACTCTCACCTGGGAAGTCCAGGGCGCGACTGAGGTGAATATCAGCCATGTGGGGTCGCAGACCCTGAAGGGCTCCACTTCGGTGACGCCAAGCACGACCACCACTTATATCCTCACCGCCAAGAATGCCGGAGGGGAAGCCACGGCTAGCGTGACCATCACAGTGATCGCCAAACCCACCGTGACCTTCACTGCCAATCCGATGGTTACCGCGAAACCGGGTGACCCGTCGCGCCTGACCTGGACAACCAGCGGCGCAACTAACGTCAGTATCAGCGGCATCGGTTCCGTGGCCCTGAATGGGTCAGTGGACGTCAACCCACAGGCCGACACCACCTACACCCTCACCGCGTCGAACGGCAAATTCACGACGACGCAGACGGTTACCGTGAAGGTGACGCCGGTCGATGTCGTGAAGCCGCCTGTTGTTAACGTGAATACGCCGGACTACATCGAGACCCTGTATCGCGAGATCGAGATCGACGCGTCCGGCAGCACGGACCCTCAAGGCCTTCCACTTACCTACAAGTGGGAGCAGGTGGGCCAGGCCAATAACAACGGGTCAGCTGCCATCTGGAGTCCCACGTCGCCTACCACGCGCATTCAACTGTATGGCACCTATGGCGACTATATTTTCCGTATCACGGTGACAAACAGCAAGGGTGCCAGCACCTCCAAGGACATCCGGGTTCGGTTCATCCTCACCCGCCGTCCCTAGTTCGCATTTACGTTGAGTCAATCAGAAGACCCCGGCGCCGGCAACCCGGACGCCGGGGTCTTTTCGTGTTCAGTGCCCACTCCAGGCATTCCTCGAATCCCGTCCCCACCAGCTAAACTGGATAATGTGAAGAAGTTCTACATCCAGAATTTCGGCTGCCGCGCCACGCAGGCCGACGGCGCCGCTCTGGAGGGTCTGCTGGAGAAGCAGGGCCTGGCCGCCGCCGATGCCGCCCACTCCGCCGACCTCGTGATCCTCAACACCTGCACCGTCACTTCCTCCGCGGATGACGACGTCCGCAAGAGCATTCATCGCGTCCACCGCGAGAACCCCGAGGCGCGTATCCTCGTCACCGGCTGCTATGCACAGCGCGCACCGGAGGAGCTCAGCCGGATACCTGGCGTCACCTGGGTGGTGGGCAATTCGCACAAGACCGAAATTCCAGGTCTCCTGCCGCGCTTCGATCAGCCCGAGTATCACGGGCAGATTCTGGTGGGCGACATCTCCGCTGCCACGGGTTTTCTCTCATCGCCGGTCGATGACGCCTTCGGCGACCGGACGCGCCCCAACCTGAAGATCCAGGAGGGCTGCAACAATGTATGCACCTTCTGTATCATCCCCTCGGTGCGCGGCCGCTCGCGCAGTATGCCGCTGGAGCAGGTTCTTGGCGAGCTGCGCGGCCTGGCCGGTAACTACCGCGAGGTGGTCCTCACCGGGATCAATCTCGGGCGCTGGGGCAGGGAAGCCGGCTTTCGGCCCGGCGGCCGCATGCGGCTGTCCGATCTCCTGCGGATCGTACTGAGAGAGACCGAGGTTCACCGTCTCCGCATCAGCTCCGTGGAGCCCATGGACTTCACCGACGAACTGATCGAGCTCATGGCCTCATCCCCCCGCATCGCTCCGCATGTGCATGCGCCGCTGCAGTCGGCGTCCGATACGGTGCTCAAGCGCATGAAACGCCGCTATCGCGCGCGCCACTATGAGGACCGCCTGCGGCGCGCTCATTCGCTGCTGCCCAATGCCGCGTTTGGGGCTGATGTCATGACCGGCTTCCCCGGCGAGACGGACGACGAGTTCCAGCAGACCTACGATTTCATCGAACGGCTGCCGTTCACTTACCTGCACGTCTTCACTTACTCGGAACGGCCCGGGACGCCCGCCATCGCGCACGCCGCGCCGGTTCCGCATCCGGTTCGTAAACAGCGCACACGGCTGCTGCGCGATCTGGCCGCCCGCAAGAATCTGGCGTTTCGCCAGGCCCAGCAGGGCAAGGTCCTCTCCGCTGTCACGCTCGACAACGGGCGAGCTCTGACCGGAAACTACCTCGGGGTAGAGATGGCCCAGCCGCGCGGGGCCAACCAGTTGGTGGATCTCACTATTGGTGGGCTGACCAACAATGGCCTGGCCGAGGCTGGGTTCGTTCCCGCGCCGGTTGCACCACAGCCTGTCTTTGCCATCCTCACTTAGTGACGAACTAGTTGAACTCGGCCAGAACCCGGCCGCGCTCCTGCGCGTTAACGATCGAACCCAGCAGCACCAGCAGGAGAACGCATTTCACATTTCCCTCCGGTTTTCCAGCGACTTCGACATCGTCACTTCATCGGCGTACTCCAGGTCGCTGCCCACCGGAATGCCCATGGCGATGCGCGTCACTTTGATCCCCAGAGGCTTCAGCAGGCGCGCCAGGTAGACCGCCGTGGCCTCGCCTTCCACTGTCGGGTTGGTGGCCAGGATGATCTCTTCCATCTCGCTGTCCACCAGACGTTCCAGCAACTGCTTGATGCGGAGCTGCTCCGGACCGATGCCTCGCAGCGGGCTGATGCTGCCGTGCAGAACGTGGTACAGCCCCTCAAAAGTGCGCGTCGTCTCGATGGGTACGATGTTGTGCGGCTCTTCCACCACGCAAATCCGGTGCCGGTCGCGATGCGGATCGCGGCAGTACACGCACTTCTCGCCATCGCTGATGTTGTTGCAGATGACGCACAACCCCAATTTTTCCTTCACGTCGACCAAGGCCGCCGTCAGCCGGTCGACGTCCTCGCGCGAAGTCCGCAGGATGTGAAAGGCGATGCGCTGCGCCGACTTCTGACCGATGCCGGGCAGACGCTTCACTTCCTGGATCAGCCGGGCCAGCGGTTCCGCGAAATCGGGCATGGGAAATCCTGCGCCGCCGGACTAGAACAGGCCTGGAGGCAGCCCCATGCCGCCCAGCATGCCCGACGTCTTCTTCTGCGTTTCCTCTTCCACTTTGCGCACGGCTTCGTTGAACGCGGCCTGCATCATGTCGGCCAGCATCTCGGCGTCGCCCGCCGCTTCCGGATCGATCACCACGGCCGTGCAGTGCTTCTGGCCGTCCATCTTCACCGTCACCATGCCGCCGCCCGCGCTCGCTTCCACACGGATCGCCGCAATTTCTTCCTGGAGGCGCTGCTGCATCTGTTGCGCCTGCTTCATCATGGCTTGCATATTGCCGCCGCCGGGGAATTTCATGGCATCTACTCCTTCAAATCTCGTACGCCCCGCACCTGGCTGCCGGGGAATATCTCTTGAAAGCGTTGCACGTCCGGATGGGCCATTGCACGCTCGGTAGCCTCGTCTTCGCCTTGCGCCGTCTGGGGTTTCTTCTCGGGCGCGGCTGCCACTGCTGCTTCGTCGATCGTGATCTTGACGCGCACCGCCCGGCCCAATACCTGCGCCAGCGCCTTTTCCACGTCCTTTGCCATCAGGCCCAGCTTGGCCGACCGCGGAGCCAGAAACTCCACGACGCTCTGGCCCTCGATCAACTGCGAATCTTCCACGGCCTGCACCGACATCGCAGAGCGCATCTCCTGCAAGGCCGCGACGAGCTTCTCTTTCGTCGATCCTGGTTCCACCGCCGTCACCGGCTTTGCCGCTACCGGCGGAGGTGGCGGAGCCGCCGCGCGGACTGCTGGGGCCTGATAGGAGACGCTCTGGGCCGGAGCAGCCGGGCGCGGTCCCGAATACGGGGCATGGGTTCGTTCCGTCACAGACGCGGCGCGAACCGGAGCCGCCGCGGGCCGTGCCGCCGGAGCGCTGACTCCGCCGCCCGCCGCCAGTTCCTTCAGCGCCTCTTCAATCGGCTTGATCCGCCCGGCGTGCACCAGCCGCATCAAACCCAGTTCCACATGCAGCCGCGGCTGCATCGAATACTGCAACTGGCCGTACAACTCCAGCGTCAACTGCAGCCAGCGCGTCAGATCCTCTTCGCTGAACTGGGCCGAGGTATCGCGCATGCGCGCCTGCTCCGGAGCCGCCGCCGGAATCAGCCGCGTCTCCTTGCCCGTGATCTTGGCCACCAGCAGGTTGCGGAAATAGCGCGCCATCTCGCGGCAGAACTGCTGCAGATTCTTGCCCGCGCTTTCGAGCTCGGCCACAATCTCGAGCATTGCCGCCGTCTGCCCGGCTACCAGGGCCTCGGTCACGCGCTCCAAAGAGGCCAGCGAGTACATGCCCAGCAGATCGCGCACCGCCGCGCCGGTCAGCATGTTGCCACAGCAGGCAATAGCCTGGTCGAGGGCGGAAAACGAATCGCGCACCGACCCTTCGCCCGCCTGCGCAATCACCGCCAGAGCTTCGGGTTCGGCCTCGATTCCCTCGGCCTTGCAGATCTCTTCCATCCGCCCCACCACTTCGTGGAAATCCACGCTGCGGAAGCTGAACTGCTGGCAGCGTGAGGCGATGGTTGTCGGGATCTTGTGGGACTCGGTCGTACAGAGGACGAACACCGCCCACTCGGGCGGCTCTTCCAGCGTTTTCAGCAGCGCGTTGAAGGCCTCGTTCGTAATCTGGTGGGCTTCGTCAATAATGAAGACTTTGTAGCGGTCCCGCGACGGACGGTAGCGGACGTTCTCCCGTAGCTCTCGCATCTCATTGATGCCGCGGTTCGAAGCCGCGTCAATCTCGATGACGTCCGGAGCGTTGCTCTGCGAGGTCTCGATGCAGGACGAACAGACGCCGCAGGGGGTCGCCGTCGGCCCCTCCACGCAGTTCAGACATCGAGCCAGGATGCGGGCGATTGTGGTCTTGCCCGTACCGCGTTGACCGGCAAGGATATATCCGTGTGCGATGCGCTGCTGCGTAATCGCGTTCTCGAGCGTCGTGCGCACATGCTCCTGCCCGATCAGCTCGGCGAAGGTGCGGGGACGATACTTACGGGCGATGACCTGGTACATGATCGCTGGGCGGGTGGTGCCGGTCAGACTCTAATGCCAGACCCCGGGGGATCCGCGGCACACAGGGTGAGATCCTACCGTTGCTTCCTTCCGGACCTGGCGGGGTTTGGACCGTCCTATTGCACGGAGCCCGGAGCCTGACAATCAACCATGCTAGCACGCGAGGCCCCGGCAAAGCCAAACAACGCGGGCCGATTCTGTTTCGGTTTGTCCGGCGCGTGGCCTGTCGCTCACGCCGCAGGACTGAGCGGATGGCGGCTGGCCGATAACTCGGGGCGGGGCAGGCACACTGACCGTGCCGGGGCCCCAACTGCGAGCCCGGCGGATACCGCTGACCAGATGAGATTGTCAAAGAGCGAGGCCGGAGGGGGGGGCCGGGCCGGCGGAACTTCGGCCGTTGGCTTCGTTTCGTGGATTGCCAGCGAAGGCGCCGGTGGGCGGCGACTAGAGGCTGGAAGTGGAGCCAGCCAGGACGGTCTCGATGGACTCCTCCTCGTCTCCATTGGCTTCGTTTTGTGCCGCCTGCTCTTCCTCGAATCCCGCCAGGAGGTCCTGGTTGATCTCCACGACGTGATCGATGCCGTTGGCCAAGCGGTCTTGGGCCAGGCGCGCGTCGGCATAGTCCCGGAGCCCGAAGAAGAAGCCGGTATCCTTTGTCAGGCGTGTGATCTCGGCGAGAGGCGCGCCTTCGCTGATGCCTTGGACGATGGCGGTGTGCTGCTGGATGAGGGCGGTCCGCTCGGTCTGGAGTCTGCTGAGTTCCTTGATGGCGCGATAGAGGCCGCGCTCGAGGTCGCGGCGGTAGCGGGCGTAGCGTTCGAGTTTTGCGCCGTGGGGGTCGGAATCGGCCAATGGGTCCGTTTCGGCAAGAATGAGGGCTTCAAAGGCTTCGATGCGACGGAGGTTCCAGGTGTGAGTAAGGATGCGGTGGAAGATCTCCTCTTCGAGGCAGCCGTCGGGGCGGGTCTGGAGGCGCATGGCGGCCTGGAGCGATTCGAACTCGGCGCGATCTTCGGGGCTGATCCTGAGGTTGCGGGCGGTGAAGCCGTGATCGCGGGCGTTCTGGGAGGCCCGGGCTTTGCCTTCGATGGAAACGGGGCCGGTGGACCGTTTGGCGTTGGCCTGGTTGGCGGTGATCTGAGCAGCGGAAGCCATAACAAGAATCTCCTTTAAAAGAAAAAGGCCGGCATGAGAGCCGGCCCAATTCCACGGTAGCCGGCGGAGTCAAGGCGGATTCGCTGTTTATTCGCAGGTGAGTATTGAAAATAAACGAAATAAAGATGTTCGGAGCTGGTGACCGCTTTCGGCGAGTGGGGTGAGACGGGGGAGAAGTGGCGGGGCCAGAGTTGCGGACGCGAGTGGCCATCAGGGCGGCAGACCTCGTTCCGAACGGCGACTTCGGCGACTCGTTGGAAGGGAAGGAGGAGAATTCCGCTACAGTGGCGTGGCCGTCCTATGCGGGAGGGACTGGTCTCAGTGGCAGTTCTGCCTCCCTGAATGCGTACTCCTGGGTGTGCTTTGTTCCGGCGCGGGGGCAGCGGAGAAACAGGTAAATTATTGGTTTGATGGGTAATTATGAGAAGGCGGGGCGATAAAGGGGCTGGGCAAGCTGCTGTTGCGGGCTGGCCGGGGCGATGAGTGGCAGATAAGTCTCCTTATTATTAAGTATTTACGCTTGGGACACGGGCTGTCACGTTTCCATCATGATGGCGCTGAAGAACCGCATGGATTTGAGCCTGTCGATCGCGATCGGATCGAGCATTCAGGTGGCGTTGTCTGTGGCGCCGGTGCTGATTCTAGCGAGCCAGTTTGTGGGTCCGCGGCCGATGGATCTGATGTTTTCGCCGGCCGAGGTGCTGCCGGTGGTGCTGTCG
This sequence comes from uncultured Paludibaculum sp., assembly GCF_963665245.1. Lineage (NCBI taxonomy): Bacteria > Pseudomonadati > Acidobacteriota > Terriglobia > Bryobacterales > Bryobacteraceae > Paludibaculum > uncultured Paludibaculum sp. The sequence continues at coordinate 871,508 of NZ_OY762268.1, read as the reverse complement.
GTGGTGATTGTCGGCGAGATCGCCAGCGACGGGGAGTCGAACTGGCTGGAGGGCGCGATGCTGCTGGCGGTGCACATTATCCTTGGCATCTCGTTCTACTTTCTGCCGGAGATGGGGACTCATGACGCAATTACTGGAGCGGCTCAAGCAGGCGCGGGTCATTGATCTGGCGCAGACCTGGTTTGTCGGCATGCCGCACTGGCCGACGCATCCGCCCTTCGCGCTGGCGATGACGAAGGAGCACGGCGACTATGTGTTGCCGGGCGGGGTTTCGGCGGCGGCGGAGCTGATCACGCTGGGCACCCACGTGGGGACGCATATCGACGGGCTGGGGCACTTTTCGTGCAACGGGCTGTTGTATCAGGGCAAGTCGCCGCGGGAGGTGGGCATCGACCTGGTGCCGCCGATCGTGCGGCGCGGCGTGCTGCTGGACGTGGCGGGCGAGCGGGAACTGGCCGAGGACGAGTCGATCGACGTGCCGGAGCTGCAGGCGGCGCAGCGCTGTGCGATCGAGCCGGGCGATGTGGTGCTGGTGCGGACGGGGTGGGGCCGGCGGTGGTCGAATGCGCGAGCGTTCGTGAATGAGCAAAGGCAGCCCGGCATTACGCTGGCGGCGGCGCAGTGGTTGTCAGGGCAAGGGGTGTTTGCGGTGGGGGCGGATAATGTGGCGTTAGAGCGGATTCCGTCGCCGCGGATGGAGGTGCATGTGCATCTGCTGGTGGAGAGTGGGATTCATATTATCGAGTGCTTGAATTTGGAGGGGTTGGCGCAGGCGGGGGTGTATGAGTTTGCGTTTGTGGCGGCGCCTTTGAAGATTGTGGGGGGGGACTGGGGCTCCGGTGCGGGCGTTTGGGCTGCTGGGGTGAGGGGCGTGGCGACGGTGGGGGGTGCTTGGCCGACCGGCGAACGCCGTTGCGACGTTGTGATGTTGATGCTGAAGGAGGCCAGACCAAGGAGTTGTGGGAGATGGATGCGACTCGGCATGCGGTGCGCGCCAGAGCGCGGTCGGCCGGAGTAGGCGAGGTCTGGTTAGCGATCAATGACGGGCGGTACACATCGGGCCGCCCCGTGGCCGGGCTGCTTGATCGCGGTGGTTGGGACTTCTAGCGACCATGTCAAACGATTCACAGCGAAAGGCCGCCTTGGCAGAAATTCGGAGCAACATTGCCGAATATGGGTTCCATGTGTATGTGGTCGCCGGAGGAGGCGTTCCACATTACGGCTACACAATTGGATTGAGCGAGTCGCTGGGTGCGGAACTTATTTTGGCGGGCGCGTATTTCTATGAATTGGATGACGTCGCCAAGATAATTCGGATTGTGGCGGGTGAATTGCGAGCCCCTGTCATCGAGAGGAAGCTCTACGCCGAGGATTCTTCATGGGGCACATTCTCGCTGCGCCAGGTGCACATGAGTTGGGCTCAGGGGCTCATGCTTGGGGTCTTCGATTACTATCAGACAAAGACGATAGCGGCCTACCAACTCCTTCCTGATGAAGAGCACTGGACCATTGACATTCCGGACCTGAGCCGTACGTGGAGTCCGGACTTGGCGCCTGCTTGGCGATGGCTCCACGAACCGTGGACCTTCCCTGTGCCCAGTAATTCAACGGCCCTCACCAATCTCGATGCGCTTCGAGGCGCGCGCGCGACGGAAGCGGTGCGCTGGGAGGAAGACGAATGGGAGGTCTTCGCCGGGGCCGGCCCAGATGCGACAAGGGCCGAACGACGGGTAGTTCCCCTTGGCGTTCTGTTGGCCGCGGATGCTTCTCTTCTTCCGGTGGTAGACCTCCCGGTTGGCAGCGGATTGTGGCGCGACGCAGAATCGGGCTGGCACCCTTGGGCGAATTCCGAGGGCGGAGACTCGGTAGCGTAGGCGGACTTCCGATTACCCGGCATGCACTTTTCGCAAACAAAGGCGATGGCGCGATTTAGCCCGCATCGCCCGGTTCACGGGCTGCAAGGCTCGGCAAGCGATCCGTCTCGCTGGCGGGGCAGGGTGCGCGGCCCGTCTCAGCGGCGATTGCTGCGAGGCGCATCGTTGTTTGGTCGTCGGGATTGGCGACGCTCCGGGGATACTGGGGGGATGTCGTGATGTTGATTCTGTGGGGGTTCCGGGCGATGGTGACGTGTGTGACTCGAATCGACTGACGAATGGCGCGCGCTGGCGAGTGGTTCGCTTCGGACTATAAGGCTTTATTTGGCAATTACTTGTGGACGGTACACGTCAGGCTGTGCGCGTGCGTCCCCCGACCTAATGGAAACGCTTGGATTCGAAATGCCACACAGTGCAATTTTGTCCGAGCGGTTCGACCCGGTCGACAGCCTTGAGGATGTTGTTCGCTTTTTGGAGTAGATTCGAACGAAGCAAGAGTCAGTCAATTTGTAAGTACTCCATGCATCGTGCTAGGGCTGCTTCCACTTCAGCACCTCAACAGACAAGCTGTTGCCGGAGTGAAGCTGCACGTAGTCCCGGTCAGCACCCTGAAGAAAGGCGAAATTTGCGATGACCGTGATCGTAATTGTTGACTGAGTCTCCAACTTTTTTCGCACGGGGTCGTCGGTTGTGGCTCCACTAGCCAGGGCACCGATGCGAATGCGTACACGTTCCCCCGGTGCGACCACCCGCGTCGTCTTCTCGTCGGACCTCGAACCATGAATAGATGTGAAGCCAAGGCTCCGGCCCGCTGGATCGCCTGAGAGCGTGAGAAAGATGCAGGCTATAACCAACTGCGGATCCTCGGGATGCACGTCGCATATTGTACCCCAGGGGATTCTAACTGCCGTGGTGCCGTTGTTCTCCAACTCCACCTCATAGACAATCCTGTCGTACCAGCGAAACGAATTTGGGCTGATATCGACGAGCCGTAACGAAAAGGGCAACGACGGTGGGGGTTGACCCTCCACGCTCACGCCTCCGCCGCTCGCGCTACCTGTCCTCCTGGTGTCCGTGCACGGCAGGGCTTTGGTCATATCCAGCACAGGTACGGCCACTTGACATACGCCAGCAGCAGCCGAGGCGAAGTAAAGAGTGAGCGCCCAAATGTATTTCAGTTGCATGATGAGCGTGTCCCGAATTTAGCTATAGTTGAGGCAGTGGACTTTTTTTATCTTACGCCACACGATCCGTTTCGGCCGGCGGTGCAACTATTCATCCAGGGATAGGATGTAGGATAGGCTGCACTCCCGCTTCGCGGCGCGTGCTGCAAGAATGGCATCCACCGTCGCTTTGGCCACATAGGCGGCCCCTGCCCCTGTAAGCGCGATGATCTTCGGCCACGAGAGGTCGCCAAACAGTGTCAGCGCGGAAGATCCTCCAGCCGCGCCGATGATTCCCTTGGCGACGGCACCGAATAGAGACTCGTCAATCGTTTTAAGCTTGTTTCTGAACGCTTGGATCGCAGGCCTAATTTCGGTCACGATGATTGCTTCTATAGCACCGGTGTAATTCCCGTCGAGCCCGATGGCCGCCTGCTTGGTCTGTATCGCGCTGAGATGTTCGAGAAATTCCTGCCGTGCTCCTTCTGAGGCCTTGCGATAGCGAATGGCATCCGCTAAGCGGATTCTCTTCAGATTCTGCCCCGGCACCAATTCGTCGAAGATTGCGAAGCTCAGATCGGTAATCTGGAGCTTATTCTTTGCAGGCTCTAGTTTGTCAATGGCTCTCGCATATTTTGTCCCGAGCAAATCGCCGTAAGGCTTCGCGTCAGCCAGCGGAAAGAAGCCTTCCTTAGCTCCGATACGCAGCGCGAAATTCAGTTTTGCCGAGCAGGTCACAGCATCAGAGATCAGATGTTTGGCACAGCCGGCCGCATTGGATAGATCGAAGTGCCGGACGCCAGCATCTTCGAACAACGTCATCGCGCTTTCGTGCGTTTTGAGATCGGCGGCCAGGTCAACGGCCATGAGCCGTTGCGCAACATCATCCTGATTGCCGAATTCCCCATAGTTCCCGGGCGCGACCTGAAGCCTGCGGAATGTTGGGGAAACCTTCAGCCCCTCCTGAAACCGGCGCAGAAACTGCCGATCGTTGACATCAGCCTTGATGTGCTCGTACCACTCGCCTCCAACCGGCCCCATCGGGGCGTTGTGGACATAAAACGGGACACCCTCGTCGCGGAAGGAAGCTTCGTACTGGCGAAGTGGCGACGCCGCGCCAATCGTTCCGAACTGTCCCGGGCCGGCGCCGAACATCATCGACGGCCGATCCATGAAATGCAGCTCATCGAACAGTAGGATCGCCTTCACCAGTGTGAGGTAGTCCACAAAGAAGTCTGGATAGTACAGAACCCTGATCGGATCGCGCATCAAATTGCCCTCCACAGGTAGTCAATTCTATCCCATGCGGACTCTTGGTGGATTGTCGGCGACTCAGACAATGAGCGGAATTCGGCTCCGGGGGGCATGGGCTAGAAATTAATGAATCAGTCAATCGGCCGGAGAGGATCATTTCCAATGATTAATCCTCGATCGCGCAGCCGCTTGCAAATCCGGTTGTGAATGATAGTGGAAGTTATTCGCATGAGCGGGCAATCTACAACTATCTGTCTATTGCCGGATGCATATCATCCAGCCACTGTACATGATCCGCATAAGACTGCAAATCCGTCGAGAGGCTTGTCTGCGCACCATTGAGCCAAAATTCCTTATGTAAATCTGATTTAATGTAGGAGATGGCGTCTTCGAAATCACCGTCGCCGGCCGAAAGGATGAGCCGGTCATAGACGTTTTGAGCAGCTAGTTTTATGATTAGAGTGGCGATGCCAACGTCAACGCCCTTTTGGACTTGGCGATCGAACTGCATTGAGTAGTTTGGACATTTATTATGCATATCCTTCAGCTGATACAGCTGGACCCGGAGTTTCGGACCTTTCGGCGGTGCTGATTTGATCCAAGTATGGAAAGCATTCTGAGCGTCGGTCGCCGGATCCGGCGTCGGATTAAGATAATACCCTTCATAAATCGGACCACCGTTGGCCTTCGTGAGTTCTCGCCTCAGTTTGAGGTAGTCGAATTGACGAGTCTTCCCGTAGTTGAACAAATACGCGCCGTCGATGATCCAAACTGTTTTCATGGCTCTTCCATTATGGCCTTGCCGTCAACGCTGTGCAATCGCGCAGGTCTCGATTTTGGAGGCGCCTGGATCGGCTGCTTGGAGCACGCTGCCTTCGCTTCGGGTGTATCGTCGGTAATCCGGAAGTACGCTTCGCCGCAGCGCGGTCAGGCGTCGTCCATCTGCCCGGCGACCGTTTGTTCGACGATGGATCGTCGAAGGAGGGGGCGTTGCGGTCCTTGGGCTTACGGAATGGCTTGGCCTGCTTGCGTCATGGCAGGTTCGACCGGCGCGCCCGGCCACCCGGATCGCCCGCTGGCAGACTGCCGGGCGGTGGGCGGCGGGATTGCGGCCACAGGCCCTTGGGGGTTTCCGGGCGGGTGGGGGACGTTCGCGCCCCGTCCACTTGCGGGATGGGTTGGGGTTTCGAGCGGCCTTTCGTTTCGGGACGGGGGGACGAACATCCCCGCCTTTGTGGTGTGTGTCTGGCTGCGCCTCGCGCTCCGTCCGCTTGCCGGGCTGGGTTCACTGGGACGGCGGTCCGTCAGTGCGGGGCTGCCGCGGTGGAGAGTGGCGGTCTCGACCACTTCCGCGTGGCGCGTCAGCCGGGGGCGAACCCTGGGCGGAGCCGTCCACCGAATCGAACCAGGGTGCACGGGTCTGTCCGGTCCGGCTCGGAATGAGTCCACACCAACGGTTATATACTGAGCCGAGCCGGGCGCCATGGATAGTCCTGCTGATCTCGCGTGCGGGCCCGGGCGGGATAACACCTGAGCTCGTCGTGCCGAGATTCGAAGCTGATCATAGCGAACGGGCCGGAGGTGTTCCAAGGAGAGGAAATGTCGAATTCCAATTCGAAGAATCGTTTCGGATTCAGCCGCCGGCATGCGCTGCTGTCGGCGACGGCTGGGGTCACAGGAATGGCGGGCGCCTCCTCCAGTGCGGACGCTGCGACTGTGCAGAGTGCCCGGGCGAGTTGCAGTACTCCGCCGTCGGCCGTTGCGAAGACGCGCTACGGGAAGGTACGCGGGTACGTCGACGATGGCGTGCTGACCTTCAAAGGCGTCCCTTACGGGGCCAACACGGGCGGCGCGAACCGGTGGCTCCCGGCCAAGCCGCCTGTAGCCTGGGAGGGCGAATACCCGGCTCTGATCTATGGCGCCAACTGTCCGCAGCGGCTGCACAGCTGGACGAGCGAACAGAGTTTCCTGTTTCAGTGGACCGACGGCTGGCAAAGCGAGGACATGCTCAAGTTGAACATCTGGACGCCCAGCCTGACGGGGAAACGCCCCGTGATGTTCTACATGCATGGCGGCGGCTTCACGTTCGGTTCGGCTTACGAACTCGCCTCGCAGGACGGGGCGCAGATGGCCCGGCATCACGACGTGGTGTCGGTGACGGTGAATCACCGTCTCAACTCGCTCGGATTCCTCGATGTGTCCACGATCGGCGGGCCGGAATACGCGGATTCTGTGAACGTCGGCATGACGGACCTGGTGGCGGCGCTTCGCTGGGTTCAGGAAAACATCGCGAACTTCGGCGGTGATCCGGGCTGTGTCATGATTTACGGCCAGTCCGGGGGCGGCTCGAAGGTGACCACGCTGCTGGGGATGCCGTCGGCGGAGGGATTGATCCAGCGCGCGTCGGCGCAATCGGGTGGGGGTGGCAATCCTCCCGGCATCGAGGAGTCGAGAGAGTACGCCAAGCGTGTGATCGCCGAGCTGGGGGTTACGGACATGGCGGCCCTCCAGAAGATGGAATGGGCCAGGTTGAATGAGGTCAGCAACGCGGTTGCGGCCAAGATGAACCCGCCGATGGGGTCTGGTGGGCCGACGCCGGCGCCGGGCACGGCCAGACCGCGGGTTGGCGCGGGACCGACTGTCGACGGCCGCCTGATTACGATGCGGTCCTTCTACGATGCGGCGCCGGAGATTTCGAAGAATGTGCCGCTGCTGTTCGGCTCAGTGAGTGAAGAGGGGAACTCCATGCTCTCCCGGCCCACGGAGGCCGAGTGGCTGGCGACTCTCACGAGAAACTATGGCGAGGCCAAGGCCCAGGCCCTGGTGGCCGGGCTGAAGAAGGCGCATCCGCAGAAGAGCATTCGCACACTGTCCTACATGTGCGGCGCCAGCGGGTTGAACAGCCTGAATATGCGCAACAATGTGACCCGCATGGCCACGATGAAGTACAACCAGAAGGGCGCGGCCGCCTACACGTGGTACTTCTCCTGGCAGTCACCGATGCTGGAGGATGCGGGCGCCTGGCACACGGCGGAGCTGGCGTTTTGCTTCGACAATACGAGGCGCTGCGATCAGGGAACCGGCAATGGGCCGGAGGCTCAGGCGCTGGCGAAGAAGATGGCGACGGCGTGGGCCAACTTCGCCAGAAAAGGCGACCCCAGTCAGCCGGGCCTAAAGTGGGAACCGTTCGAGCCGGCGCGAGGCCGGACGATGGTGTTCGGCAACAACTGCCGGATGGCGGACGATCCGGAAGCGGAAGTCCGGAAGATCCTGCTGTCCTGACCGGAGCACGATTGTTTCCGCGCCGGCGAACGGCACCGGTGGGGCACTTGGCTTCGACCCGCCGGACCCTTCTACTGTGATGAGGCAAGGATTGGTAGCGCGTGGCCGGCAATCGGGCGGTCTGCCTCGTCGCGGGGCGGTCAGGCGCCGCCCGCTTGCGGTTGCAGGTTCACCGGGACGGCGGTCGAAAAGACCGGGGCTGCCGCGGTGGAGATTCGGGTCGCGTGGCTACCGACTCGGAGCGGGTTGTCCTCTCCCACAACGTCCGGGCGGCTCGTGAGTGGCTCCGGACGCTCCCGCCGGTGGACCTGGTGCAGCAAATAACTTTGTCGTGTAGAGTGTGATTATGTCCAAAGGGTTTGCCATCGTGGCCACTGCGGTGATGATCATTGGCGGTGCGATTGCCGTTCTGGTCGATCTGACGGGGACGCCCACCTTGCCGCCCGCGGTTCCGTTGTCGCCGGATCCGGCTCCGATGCGCGCGTACGAGGTGGTCGCGGAGTATCCGCACGATCCTCGGGCGCTGACGCAGGGCCTGGTTTATGCGAACGGGTTTCTTTACGAGAGCGTCGACGTGCAGGGGCATGCCTCGGTCCGGAAGGTGGACCTCGAGACCGGCCGCGTGCTGGAGGAGCATGCCGTCGAGAGCCGCTTCCTGGGGGAGGGTGTGACAGAGTGGCGCGGCCAGATCGTCCAGCTCACGCCCACGCGGACGCGGCCGAGCGTGTTTCGCTCGCTGATCGTGGACAACCTGAAGAGGATGGGGGCTCCGTTTGTGCCGCAGGATAGCGGGGTCCGGTATGACCTCGATTCGCTCGAACCGGTGTCGACGTTCGGCTACAACACGGAGGGGTGGGGCCTCACGCACGACGACCATCAGTTCATCAAGAGCGACGGTACTTCGATTTTGCGGTTTCTGAATCCGGAGACGATGAAGTGGCAGGCGCAGATCGCCGTGGTGGAGGCCGGCAAAGGGATTCGTTGGCTGAACGAGCTCGAGTATGTCGATGGCTCGGTCTACGCCAACATCTGGCAGCGGGATCGGATCGCCATCATTCAGCTCAATTCGGGCCAGGTGACGGGGTGGCTTGATCTCGCGCCGCTGCGGTCGCGCATGATCCCTGCACCCAAGGACGCTAAGGAGCTCGGGGCCTACGGTAGGGCTGTGGCCAACGGCATCGCGTACGACGCGGCCGGCAGACGTTTGTTTGTGACCGGCAAGAACTGGCCACGGGTGTTTGAGATTCGACTGGGCCGCTAAACTTGTGGGGCTTCAATAGAACGTAGAGGCGGGCATGCCAGGCAAGGCCGCAGTCGCGGGTTCGATTGTCCAGCGCCGTCCGATCCGGGCTGCGATCGCCGGTCCAAGCCTAGCCGAAGGTGATCGGCATCAGATCGGAACGGCGATCGGCATCACCTTGGAATGGTGATCGGCATAAGTTCGGAATCGTGATCGGTTTGAGATCAGAACGCTGATCGGCATCGCTCGGAATCCGCAGCCTTGTCCGCCGAGATCTGGTCCCACTGGCCGCGGATCTGCGCGGAGACGAGCGCGGCGTCCCAGGCGGGGTAGCGCTTCTGGCTCTAGGTCAGCGAGCACGGAATCGGCGACGATCTGCTCGTGGAGTGTCTCGGGCGGAAAGCCGCCGAGCAGCGCCTGCCGGAGGCCGTCGACCCGGGCTGGGTTTTCATGGGAAGCTACACCGGCCGCCGGAGCGGTATCGAGGTGCAGGTTGGCGTCCGTCTCCTGGACGTTCCGAGCGAGGAGATCGGCGGCCGTCGCATCGGACAAATCGTGTTTGAGCATCCTTCTTTCTCCGAGTGAAGGATACAGGGGGCGGACCAAACGCAGATTGGAGAAATTGACGCAATCGCCTGAAAACAAGGAGTCGGATTTTTTTGAAAAATGAGTGGTCGGATTGCCAATCCCAGTTGTTCCTCGCCAGCAGGGCGGTCAGCGCACGCCGTGTCCTGTCCAGTTCAGCCGTGCCGCCTCCCTTTGCGAAGCCACCCGGCCACCGGCCTCGGAATGGTTTTTCGACTGCAGGCTGCAATAAACGGGCATCGAATCCGTCTTGCTGACTGGACGGGCACTACGCCATGACCTTGCTAGAAACATTGATGCGCGACATGCGGTTCGCATTCCGAATGCTCCGCCGCTCACCCGGATCCACGGTCGTCACCGTTCTTGTCCTGGCTGCCGGCATCGCGGTGAGCACGGTTGTCTTTACGGGCTATAAGGCCATGGTGGCGCGGCTGCTCGACGCCCGCGCGCCCGAGGAGATGGTGAATCTGGCGTTGAAGCGCGATTCCTCGGCGCCACAATACTCCTTCAGCTACCCCGATTACGAGGCGTTTCGCGAGTCGCTGCGCTGCTTCAGCGGCCTGATTGCCTACCGGCCGGCGCAACTTGTCTACTCCGCGGTGAGCGGCGCCCACAAGCAGCACGCGCCCGGTGCGGGGGGCGCGTGGGGACAACTCGGGGTCCTGCGGAGGGGGATTGGGAGCGCCGAGACCGCCACGGTTTTCGTGGTTTCCGAGAACTACTTCCGGGTCCTCGGAGTCGGAATGCTCCAAGGGAGAAGCTTCGAATCCATGGCGCCGGCCGAGCTGGCCAACACTCCACCGGTTCTCCTGAGTGAAAACTACTGGCGGAGACATTTTGGCGGAGATGCGGCTGTCATCGGGAGGACTGTCTACCTGAATGGCGCCGCTTTCACGATTACCGGCATCACTCCACACAACTTCGTGGGCACGAGCATTGGGGCCCCTGCCTTCTGGCTGCCGGCGAGCGCCGAGCCGCTGGTACACGGCGACACGCAGTGGTTGCGCAATCGTGAGGAGCAACCCTACCGCCTTTTCGGGCGCCTGGCGCCGGGGGGCACCACAGCAGGGGCTCAGGCGGAGGTGAACGCCGTCGCTGAGCACCTTCGTTCGTTGCATGATCCGCGCTCGGCTTGGGCCAAGCCGGGCACGGCCATTGTCTGGCGCGGCTCCCCGTTCCCTCTTCCGTTGGCAGAGTATGGCGGGCTGATGCTGGCCACCGCGCTTGTACTGGCCGCGGCAGGAATGGTGGTGGTGGTGGCCAGCGCCAACGTCGGGAGCCTGCAATTGGCCCGGTCGCGGGCCAGAGTGAGCGAAATGCGGACGCGCATGTCGCTGGGCGCCAGCCGTTCGCGGTTGATCGGGCAAATGCTCACAGAGAGCGCTTTGATCGGAGTGATGGCGGGTGGTTTGGCTCTCGTGTTCACCCAGGTAATGCTGCGACAGGCAGCGGCCATGATGGTCGACGCGGTGCCCGGCGAGTATGGCGGGCTGGTGTTCGACGTTCCGCTCGATTTCGAGATCTTCGCTTTTGTCTCCACCGTATCGCTGCTCTCCGGCATGCTTTCGGGGCTGGCGCCGGCGCTGGAGGGTTCGCGGTTCGGCCTCAGCCTGAGTTGCCGCGGCGGGACAGCATCGGTTCGTAGCCGCCGCCTGCAGGACGCGCTCGTCGTCGCACAGGTCACCCTGTCGCTGGTCCTGGTCGCCGCCGCCAACGTGGCGATCCGGAGTTCTGTCCGCTCAGTCTCGATCGACACTGGGTATAACGACCGGCACGTGCTGGCGCTGGCCGTCCGGTTTCCAGAGACGCTGAAGTACTCGGATCCACAGAAGCGCATCCTCATCGAGCAGTTGCGGGCGCGGTTGGCGGCTATGCCGGGGGTGGCCGCCGTCACGAGTGCACGGCCGCCCGTCGACGCCGGGTACCGGACGAGTGCCTCCACACTGGATGCCGCCTCGACTCAGAGCATCGTCCACTACACGCGGGTGGAGCCGAACTACTTCGACACGCTGGCAATTCCTTTCCGGCGCGGAGGGAGATTTCCGCCACAGGGCTCGGGCGGGGTGGTCCTAAGCGAGTCCGCCGCGGAAGCCCTTTGGCCGGGCCAGAACCCCGTGGGGCGCAGCCTGCGTCCGGGCCCGATCGATGACCGCCACCACAATTCGAACGAACTAGTGGCGAGGGGTTCGGCATACACGGTGCTGGGCGTGGTTCGCGACACGCGGGCGGCGGAATTCCATGCGACCGACTCGCAACGCATCTACATTCCTCTCCCCGCGAACGAGATCAGGAACTACCCGATTCTGGTACGCACCCGGTCTGACCCGGCACAGATGGTTCGCGCCATCGATGCGCTGCTCACTTCCGTCGACCCGAACCTCATGGCGGACTGCTCCACCCTGGCGGAGATGCAGCGCCAGTCGGCGCCGTTCGTTGTGGCCGCTCTGACTGCCTTGGTCGCCTCCGCCATCGGTCTCGTCGCGCTGCTATTGGCGCTGCTGGGGATCTGGAGCACGGTCAGCTATATCGTCGTGCTGCGCACGCGCGAAGTGGGTGTTCGGATGGCAATGGGTGCTCAACGGACGGACGTGCTGAGACTGATCCTGAACGAAAGCGCGCGGCCGATATTGCGCGGCCTGCTTGCTGGTTCGTTGCTGGCTGCCGGCGCCTCGTACCCGGCACGCGGTCTGCTTTACGGAATGAACGGCATCGACTGGGCGGCCTTGGCTGTGGACTCAATGGCGTTTCTGATCATCGGACTGCTCGCGTGCTACCCGCCCGCGTGGCGAGCTACACGCGTCGATCCACAGGTAGCGCTACGCCATGAATGACGCCATCCTGGATCGGTGTGATGAACCCCAGTTCCTTGAGAAGAAGACCCTGCTTTGGAAGATGTCTTCCGTCCTGATCCGACACAGTTCATCCCGTAGGTTCTGAGTCATCGGAAATCGAGGTAGTCCGCCACGGCGGCGGTAAACACCACTGAGCGGTCATGGAACTGTACGAAATCAGCGCACCGACGGCTCGGCAATCGCTCATTTGTGGGAGGCTGGTAACGGCATCGAGGAGTTCCGGGCACGTCCGCGGCCTGGGCAACCCCTTTCGCCTACCACAGGACGATGACGTCTGTCGCCGCTTCCTCGACGACGCCAAACCCGTCGATTTCCAGTTGTCGAATGATCACCGACTTGCCCGCGTCTGGCGCGCCGGGCGCAGCGTATCTCTTTATGGCTGCCCGAGTATTCTCTTGTGTAGAGCGTGTCCCGCTTGCCGCTATTCGAAGCCTATGACTACTTTTGCTCGGGCATGGCCTTGCTCGACATAAGCGATCGCATCGGCGGTCGCACTCAGTTGATAGCGCTTATCGATCACCGGCGTGACTGCTCCGGTTCTCATGAGTGCGCACAGAGTGGTCAGGTCGTCTTGGTTCCGCTTCGCGATAAAGAACGTGAACTTCTGGTGCAGGAAGGGCGGCCAGGCAAACGCCTTGAGCATGCGTGCCAGGGCGGCCCAGAGTTGCTTGGGGGCGCCGGTCAGCACACACAGGCCACGCGGCGTCAGAACGCGCCGCAATTCGGAGAAGGTGTGGTTTCCGACGTTGTCGAGGAGCACGTCGTAATGCCGTCCATTCCGGGTGAAGTCTTCCCGGGTGTAGTCAATGACCTCGGCCGCGCCGAGTGACCGCACCATTTCGACATTCCTGGTGCTGCACACACCTGTGACATCGGCGCCGAGTGACCTGGCAATCTGTACCGCGAACGTGCCAACGCCACCCGCGGCTCCGTTGATCAGGACAGACTGCCGTGGTTGAAGGTGCCCTCTATCCCGAAGTGCCTGGAGCGCCGTGAGCCCGGCAATGGGTATACTCGCGGCTTGCTCGAATGTGAGGTGCTCCGGCTTCGGCACCAACTCCGCCTCGGAGGCGCAGGCATACTCGGCGAAGGCGCCTCGACATAGGCCGAAAACCGCGTCTCCGGGCTTGAATTGGGTGACGTGTTTGCCGGCGGCAACGACCTCGCCGGCAACATCCACGCCGGGCCGTGGGCTCTTCATGCGCCAGTCCAGTGGATTGACGGAAGCCGCCCGGGTTCTTATGAGAACTTCGTTATCCTTCGGGACGGGGCGCTCGACATCAACGATCTGCAGCACCTTTCCAGACTTCGTCTTGGAGTACACCGCGGCTCTCATACAGCATTGAATCCTTGGTGCGGGACTGGAATCCTTCTTATATTACTGGATCGCTGCGAAGACGGTGCAACCGGCGGGACTGCCGCTGCGAGCAGGGAGCCTAGCCGACGGAGAGAGTGGCATCTGGCAGGCCCTGGCGGAAGTACCGGTTTTGGAGATAGACCCATCTCCCACCTGCAGTGCAGTCGATGTAGGTGAGATCACAAGACCGGGCGGGGAATTCGGGTCCGGCCAAAATCAGGAGACCAGCGAGGGCGGTCGAGGCACGGGCGGGCGGCAGCGGACGTTGATTCTTAGGAATTGGCGGACGCAGCCCGTATCGCGATAACCCAGTCCGGGCGACCGTCCACCCGGGGTGTACCCCGTCTGTGGTATCGAATGTGCCCGCTGAGGGGTTATTCGAAAAGTACAGCATCTCGGGATGGATTCGATGCCGCGATACCGCACAATCCTAGCCAGGTAGCTCACAACGGCTGGAGCATGTCTTCGTGTCAGTGAGCACAGGTCTGGCATAGGAGATCCGACATGAAACGTAAAAGCGTTCGATTCAGCCTGTTCCTTGGGGTATTTCTCTGCGCTTTAGTGGCCCTCGCCGTAGCTGCCGAGGACAAGTACAGCGTGAAAGTACCCGGCGGCCTCGCGTTTTCTGAGTTCAGGGGGTACGAAGCATGGCCGGCCATTTCCATCAGCCGGAACGAAAAGGTAGTGGCCGTGATCCTCGGCAACTCCGTCATGATCGACGCCTACCGGGCCGGCTTTCCCGGCAACGGCAAGCCTGTGCCGGACGGAGCCAAGATGGCCAAGATCCATTGGGCCCCCAAGCCGAACGAGTTCTTCCCGAGCGCGACGGTGCCGGGCAAGTTGGTCAACGTCGACTTCATGGTGAAGGACAGCAAACGGTTCGCGGACAGCGGTGGATGGGGCTATGCCGTGTTCGACTATGACGCCGCGTCCGATACCTTCAAACCCGGCACCAAAGCAGGCACGCCGCCGCAAGGGAACGACGCCAAGTGCGGGTTCACGTGCCACACAGCGGCGAAGTCGAGAGATTACGTCTTCACTGATTACGGGCGCCGGTGAAGTGGAGTGCGCGGCGTATGGAGGAGAGACGAGCAAATAACCAAGGCTGGCGAGTTGTACCGGTTGCCAGCCTCGTTCCGCTTACAAGAACAACCCCTTCCACGACCGGTCCAGGTGCATCCAGCTTTGCGTGCGGAATGACACCGTCGGGATCTCGGGGACGTGCAGCAGGCCATGGCCTTTCGCGCACATGAACTCGGTCCCGTACCACTCGAGGAACGTCTGCGAGGGCACGCCGATTCGAGCGGGGTGCGTCAGCAGCCGGAGGCATTCCGGGCAACGCCGCCGCTGGTCGATCAGCGCCCACCGTAAGGCGGCGACATTCCCAAACAAGATGAGGTGAATCGGCCCGGCAGTAACCTTCAACCCGACTAGGGCCGCGAGGTCCAGTACGCCGAAAAAGACAATGAACAATACCAGCGCGATCTTGGCTGCGAAGAAAGCCCAGCGCCAGGCGTTGCGGTGGGCCGGGTACGTCCCCAGGCGCAGGCTCGTGATGGCCGCCACGATGGGCACGGCCATCAGGCCCATATAGAGCATCGCCAGAATCGGCCCGCGGACTGGCAACGGCATGGTGGGCCGGTGGTAGCACAACGCGAGGAGCGCGCACGCTGCCGCCACCAGGCCTAGGAATCCCAGACACCGCGCGGGCGATTCCAGCCAGGGTGCGGGCTGCGCTTCCGGCGGGCAGTTGCGCCGCATCCAGAGCGCATCCCGGAACGCACCCAGACAGAAGGCTGTCGCTTGCCGCTCGCAAGTCCGCCGGATATGCCAGAGTTCCGCGCTCCACTCGGCCAGCCACTCCGCGCGTTGCTCGCCGGGAACCAGCCAGGCGGCGCTTCGCAGCATCGCGAGGTGAATCGTCATGACTGTCCCGCCTCCTCGGCCACCAGTTTCGCCAGCAGTGGATATCGCCGTTGCGAGGCCTCGAGTGTCGCCTGGCCCGCCTGCGTCAACTTGTAGTACTTCCGTGGCGGCCGCTGCCCGGCGTCCGCAATCGCTTGCCGCTCCCATTGCGACCGGACCAGGCCGTCCCGCTCCAGCCGGCGCATCGCGGGATAGACCGTGCCACTGGGAAGCCCGGTGCGTTCCATCACGCTGAAGCCGTAGCCATCGCCCATATGGACGGCCTGTAGGATGAGCGCGGCGGTGTGGGAGAGCTTGAGTTCAGCGGCCATGTTCACATTCTACCCTATGTAGAATAATACTTGACACTCCGTTTGTAGTTTGCTACATAGGGTAGCAGCCATGCTCGAACTGCGCCACGTTAGCAAACGATTTCTCGGCATCGCCGCCGTCGATGGAGTGAGCTTCACCGCCCGTACCGGCGAAATAACCGGTTACCTGGGCCCCAACGGTTCAGGGAAGTCCACCACCATGAAGATGATCACCGGCCTGATGGAGGCGACGTCGGGCGAGATCCTTTTCCATGGGGAACGAATTCAGCACGATCTGGTTGTGTACAAGCAACGCATGGGGTACGTGCCCGAGGAGCCGCATCTCTATGCGCACCTAAGCGGTCTGGAGTACTTGGTGATGGTGGGCCAGCTCCGCGGTCTGGCGGCGAAGGCCACCGCCGACCGCATCGATGGACTGCTACGCCTGCTCTCGCTGCACGCCGACCGGCACGTCCCCATTTCGTCCTATTCGAAAGGTATGCGACAGAAGGTGCTGCTGATCGCCGCCCTGCTGCACAATCCGGAGCTCATACTGCTCGATGAACCCTTCTCCGGGTTGGACGTCGCGACGGGCCTCGTACTGCGCAGCCTGATCCAGGAACTGGCCGCACGCGGCAAGGTGGTGCTATTCAGCTCGCATGAGCTGGAAACCGTGGAGCGCGTCTGCTCCCACGTCGTGATCCTGCATCGCGGCAAGGTGGTGGCCGACGACTCCATCGAACATCTGCGCACTCTGATGGCCGCGCCGACACTGGAAGCGATCTTCTCGCAACTCGCCGTGGAGCAGGATACCACCGCCATATCACGCCAGTTCGCGGATCTGATTCAGGCATAGAGGACAACATGGAGAAGGTCCAGTTCCGTGTGCTCTATCGGCAGTTCCTCTTCCGCATGGTCGATCTGGAGATCCTCTCGGCCGACGCTCTCGGTGATTCGAATAAGCTTCTGGGCCAGTTCGCGGCGCTGCTGATCTTTCTGAGCATCTTCTTCCTCTCGGGGCCCACGCTCGCCGTTGCCTCCAGCCGCCTGCCGCCCGAAATGACGGTGTTCGGAACCTGGGGTGTCGAACACTTTCTCATCGCCACCACCATGCTGGTGGTCGGGTTGTTCGCGGTACTCAGTTGGGATTCCACGTTTCCCGATCGCCGGGACGTGCTGGTGCTGGCGCCCTTGCCCGTGCGCGCACGCACGCTGTTTCTCGCCAAGGTCGCGGCGGTTGGTACGGCGCTAGGTCTCACTGTTCTACTCCTGCACTCCGCGGCCGGTTTGGTGGGCCCTCTCGCTCTCAGCTCGCACCCCGCCGGACAGGTGACGATGCCGGCATTTGGGTATCTGCCCGCGAGGCCGCCAGCCGATGCAGCCGGGATCGAGCCGCTGTTGAAGAACGATTTGCCGCCTGAGCTTCCGCGCGGCATGGGTCTGGTCGTCGGTATCGTGAAGCACGGTGAACGGCGTATCGTCGCTTACGGGACCGCGCATCCCGATTCCATCTACCAGGTTGGGTCGATCACCAAAACCTTCACGGGACTCCTCCTAGCGCAGATGGCGTTGGAAGGCCGCGTGCGCCTGGACGAACCGCTGCGCGCATTTCTACCTTCCGGGACAGTTGCCAATCCCGGCGGCAGCGAGATTACCCTCCTCGATCTCGCAACGCACCACTCCGGTTTGGCGCCGATGCCGGATGATTTCAACGCCCGCCGCTTTCCCACCGTGGCTGCAGCATTTGCCGGTTATCACGCGGCCGACCTGCGCGCCTCCATCGCCAGGCACGGAGTCGGTCGTGAGGCCTCTCCGCCATTCGTCTACAGTAACTGGGGCTTCTCTCTCCTGGGCGAGGCCCTCTCCGTGCGCGCCGGCGTCTCGTATCCGGAGTTGATAGCGCAGCGCATCACGGGCCCGCTCCACATGCGCGATACGTCCGTAGTTCTGTCGCCGGAACGGAGGCAGCGCCTGATCCAGGCATATGGCGACCGGCACGAGCCCTTGGGGCCGTGGGAACTGGACTCGTTTGCCCCAGCAGGAGCCATCAACTCCACTGCCGGCGACATGCTGACCTATCTGGAGGCGCAGCTTCGCGCGGATTCGTCCGCGGTTCGTTTGTCCCAGGTGCCGCGGGCGGCGGCCAACCGTGATGCGCGCATCGCTCTCGCCTGGTTCCACGACGGGAAAACCGGAACCTACGGACACAGCGGCGCCATCTCCGGGTATGGCAGCTACGCGTTCTTCAATCCCAAGGGCGACTACGCAGGAATCGTCCTGGTGAACCAGGCGTCGTCGTTCCTTGGGGCCTTGTTGCCCCTTCACGTCCGACAGCGGCTCGCGGGTGAGCCGGCGATCTCGCTGGCCTTGGTGACTGTTCCTCAGAACGGTGGCCTTTCGGGCATGGCGCGCATGTTCGCCGTCTACTGGGCCATCATGTTCCTCTCCGGCACATTCGTTTATTGCTGCGTGCTGGGTTTGCAGGGATTCGCCGCACAACTGCTTCCGCGGCGATTGTTCTTGCGCGTGTCCTCCTGGCTGCAAATGGTGGCCTTTTGCGTCATCGTCTGCGTCTACTGCCTGCAGCCGACGGTGCCGCCCGACCCGATTCACGCGAGCGGCCGGGGGCTGCTCGCCTGGTCACCGTCGTATTGGTTTCTGGGCCTGTTTCAGCAATGGAACGGGACGTCGGCCCTCGCTGTACTGGCGCACCGCGCATGGATGGGCCTGGGGATCGCTCTGTCGGCCACGGCGATTGCGTATGCGTTGTCTTACTTCCGCACGATACGCAAGATTGTTGAGGAACCGGATATCGTTGGTGGCGCCGGTAGCGGCATGTGGCTGCCGCGCATTGGCAGCCTGGCCGAAGCGGCTCTTGTTCAGTTCAGCGTACGAACCTTGCAGCGCAGCAGGCTGCATCGCATCATTCTAGCCTTCTACCTTGGAGTCGGATTCGCACTGGTGATCGCCATGGTGAAGAACGGAGCCCCGCCGAACCAGTTGACCGACGCTCCGGCCGCCGACCCGTGGAGTCAGGTGAACGAGCCGTTGCTGGCCGCCACCATCACCATGATGGGCTTCGCGATGATCGGAACCCGCGTCGCCTTTTCCATACCGCTCGACTTGCGCGGAAACTGGATCTTCCAGGTGACCGGCGTACGCCGCGTGCCGGAGTGCCTGGCGGCCGACCGACGCTCGCTCCTCCTGCTCTCAGCCGCTCCACTGTGGATTCTCTCCGCCTTGTGTTGCTTCTGGCTATGGCCGTGGCGGGCGGCCGCCGGTCACCTGGCGATCCTCGCCGCCGTTGCGCTGATTCTCGCGGAGTTGTGTTTGCACGGGTTCCACAAGATCCCGTTCACCTGCTCTTATCTGCCGGGCAAGTCCCAAGTCCATCTGGCGATACTGGGCGGGCTGGCTCTCCTGTGGTCCATCATCCTCAGTGTCATGTATGAACGCCAGGCCCTGGCCGAACCGAAACTCTTCCTACCGGCGTTGATCGGGTTCGCCGTCGTGTGGGCCGGTCTCCGCTGGCGAACCGCGGCCCACGCAGGCGAGGAGGGTGCCGAGGTGCAGTTCGAAGAGCTGGCGGCTCCAGCGGTCCAGGTGCTCGGCCTCGGCCGTGATGGTGAGTGGCCGACCCGCCTGCATCGGGCTGAGCCGTAACGCTACGGAACGCTGGGATTCTCCTCGGAATCTTCAAACCAACTCGAGTGCAGGCAAGCCCGCGTTCCGGGCAACGCAGGAGATCCGCGGCGGTCGCAGCGAAGTCAAACACCGAAATACAATTGCAATGTAAATTCACGCGATGTTGCCGGAGATCCGGCCGTCGGCACATCGTCTATCACGGTTATGCGTGATAGATTTGCCATAGCTATGCGGTCCCGAATTGGCTTTATCCCAGCGGCATTTTCCTTGTTGGCAGCGCCCGCGCTCGCCTGCAGTTGCGTGGGCGGTCCCAGCACCAACAGTTGCCAGGTACCGACGGCCGATATCATCGTCCGGGCCACAGTGGTTTCCAGGGAGGAGCCCCCCACGCCGCGCCCAGTTGTGCCGCCGGGGCCCACCATAGGAGCCCTGCGAAACGGATCGTGGTCGGCCGGAGCCGTGCCGCCCCCGGAGCCCTGGGGGCGCGTGAAGGTCACCTTGCGGGTGTCCGAACGGTTCCGCGGCTCCGCGGGTGATTTGCTGGTCGTCCGCACCGAAGTGGGGACGTCAGCGTGCGGGTATCCGTTTGAAGTGGGTCACGAATACCTGGTCTTTGCGCATGAACACCAGAAAGCAATGACTGTCACGATCTGCTCCGCGACTCAGCCCGCGAAGATGGCGATCGCGCGGATTGAGCAGCTACGCGCTCTCCGCGACGGGACCGCTCTGCCGGACCTGTATGGGTTCGTGGGCACACACCCGCTTCGCTGGGACCAAAGCGGATGGGAGCAGGTGGAGGCCATGGCGGGACTGACCGTGACGGCTCGATCCGACAGCGCGGAGTATCACACCCAGACCGCCGACAACGGGTTATATGGATTCCGAGGATTGCCTGCCGGCCGGTATCAGTTGAGCGTGGCGGCGCCTCCTGGACGCCGGGTGTTGTGGGGCGGGCGTGCGGAACACGCTGGTGCGAGCCCGGGCGTTTCCTGTGCGATGAATTTCGAAGTCTTTTGGGATGGGGTGATTCGCGGAACGGTTCTTGGCCGTGATGGTCAACCGGTATCCGGGGTGATTACCGCTGCGTACACAGGTCCGGAGACAGTGCCGGCCGGACCGTATGGAGGCGAAGTGAAAGATGGCGCCTTCGAGATCGTGAGGCTGCCGCCGGGGCGCTACCGGCTTAGGTTTCTTCCGTTCGAAGGAGGCCGAGCCTCGGGGCCTCAGGTTTACTACCCCGGCACAACAGTAGAGAGCGCCGCGGCTGTGATCGAGGTCGGCGAGGGTGCGCACGTGGATGGCTTGCGGTTCCCCATTCTTTAGGGCGTGGGTGGCTACCTTCGCTGTGTGGTACTCATTTTCTATGTTCGCTTGCAGGGTATGTCGTTTTATCTTGTTGGCTGCCGTTTTGCTGGCCCCAATTGGCGCCCAGGGCATTTACGAAGCTGTTAAGGACCCGCAATCACCCGAGGGTATCCCGTACGCACGCTATTATACGTTCGACCGATTTAACAGAAGGATCGCCTTCTACATCAGTGGAGATCAAGATGAACCGTTGCCTATTGTCGTCTCCATCCTGGGATCGGGCGCATACTCCAATTTCGTTCAACGTGAAGGAAGGATCCTAGATGCCCACCGGATCGACAGGGAAGTGTTCGGCGGAAAGGCGCACCTTCTCATCGTCGAGAAACCGGGAGTCGCGTTTCTAGAGGAACATCCCGATCGAGGGCTGGCGACGCAAGGCTCCCCGGTATTTCGGCGGGAGCATACGCTGGAGCGCTGGTCCGAAGCGGTGTCGGCTGCCTTGCGAGCGACGCGGCGGCTGCCGTTTGCGAATCGGGGGAGGTGCCTCGTAATCGGGCACTCGGAGGGGGGCGTCGTAGCTGCTCGCGTGGCGGCGGAGAATGTCTTTGTGACTCACGTCGCATCATTGGCGGGTGGAGGGCCGCCGCTGCTGTTCGACTTTTTGGAGCTGGCGCGCGCCGGCCATCTCGGTCTCTACTACAAGGATCTGCCGTCAGACCCAAAACTGCAGGTCGCCAGACTGCTCGCCGACGTAGCAGATATCCAGTCCGATCCCGACAACCCAGACAAATTCTACCTAGGGCACCCCTACCGAAGATGGTCCACCTTTTGGAGTTCGTCAACATTGGAAGAGCTGTTGAAGACCAAAGCCCAGATCTTCATCGCGCAGGGAACCGCAGATATGAAGGGTAAGCGGGTACCAGGGTTCGATGCGCTGTTCGCGACCCTGCTTGGGCACGGCAAGCAGGTGACGGCGCGGTTGGTGGAGGGCGCAGACCACGGCTTCGGCATCGCCGACCAGCCGAATCGGGATGGGTGGAGGGAGATGTTCGAAGATGTTCGGGATTGGTTTTTCCAACCGGATGTCAGGTAGCACCGCGTAAGTGGATCAGCCTGTAGTCTCCGAGTCTTGGGTCCCGACGCTTGGCGCGGCCCGTTCCGCTGCCATGGTGATGGGCGGCCACGACTTCAGGCCCGTCTAGCCCGAGGCGTACCTGAGCGCGTACAGTGGAAGAGAATGCCTGCTTATCGTTCACGAACCACCACGCACGGCCGCAATATGGCCGGAGCGCGCAGCCTCTGGCGCGCAACCGGAATGAAGGACGACGATTTCGGAAAGCCGATTATTGCCATCGCGAATTCCTTCACTGAGTTTGTTCCGGGACACGTTCACCTCAGGGACCTCGGGCTTCTGGTTGCCGGCGAGATCGAACGTGCCGGCGGTGTCGCGAAAGAGTTCAACACCATCGCCGTCGACGATGGCATCGCCATGGGCCATAGCGGAATGCTGTACAGCCTTCCGTCCCGGGAACTGATCGCCGACAGCGTCGAGTACATGGCTAACGCCCATTGCGCCGACGCGCTGGTCTGCATTTCCAATTGCGACAAGATTACGCCTGGGATGCTGATGGCCTCGCTGCGGCTGAATATCCCGTCGATCTTCGTTTCGGGTGGGCCCATGGAGGCAGGGAAGGTGCGTCAGGGTGACATCGTACGGTCCATCGATCTGATCGACGCGATGGTGGCCGCTGCCGACCCGGCGGTCAGCGACGACGCAACGATGGAGATGGAGCGCTCGGCGTGTCCGACGTGCGGGTCGTGCTCGGGGATGTTCACCGCGAATTCGATGAACTGCCTGATGGAGTCGCTCGGCCTGGCGCTGCCGGGGAATGGGACGCTCGTCGCCACCCATGCGGACCGTGAGAGGCTATTCCGTCAGGCGGGTGGCACGATTGTGGAACTGGCACGGCGCTTTTACGAGCGGGAAGACCATTCCGTGCTGCCACGCGAGATCGTCACGATGGCGGCATTCGAGAACGCCATGACTCTCGACATCGCGATGGGCGGCTCGACCAATACGGTGCTGCACCTGCTGGCCGCGGCCCAGGAAGCGGGCGTGCCGTTCACGATGGCGGATATCGACCGGTTGTCGCGCCGCGTGCCCCATCTGTGCAAGGTGGCTCCGTCGTCGGCGAAGGTTCATGTGGAGGACGTGCATCGCGCCGGCGGCATTCTCGGCATTCTCGGGGAACTCGACCGGCGCGGACTGATTCAACGTAGTGCTTATACGGTTCATGCGCCCACGCTGGGCGACGCCATCGAGGGCTGGGACGTGCGCCGAAGCCAGGACGCGGAGGTGGAGCGGTTCTACCGCGCGGCGCCCGGTGGTGTCCGCACCACGCGCCCGTTCAGCCAGGAAGCGCGCTACGACCACCTGGACCTGGATCGCGAACAGGGAGCCGTACGCGATGTCGAACACGCATTCAGCCAAGATGGCGGGTTGGCCGTACTGTACGGCAACCTGGCCGAGGACGGCTGTATCGTGAAGACGGCCGGAGTGGATTCGTCCAACCTGGTGTTTTCGGGCCCCGCGCGCATCTTCGAGAGCCAGGATGACGCAGTGGAGGGCATTCTCGGGGACCGGGTTGGGGCCGGCGACGTGGTCGTGATCCGGTATGAAGGCCCACGGGGCGGGCCGGGCATGCAGGAAATGCTGTACCCGACGAGCTACCTGAAGTCGAAGGGCCTGGGAAAGAAATGCGCGCTGATTACAGACGGCCGTTTCTCTGGCGGGACTTCGGGTCTGTCGATCGGACACGTCTCGCCGGAATCGGCGGAGGGCGGCGTGCTGGCTCTGGTGGAGGAGAACGACCGGATAGAGATCGATATTCCCCAGCGGTCGATTCGTCTGGCCGTCGACGAGGCGGAACTGAACCGCCGCCGGGCCGCCATGGAATCGAGGGGGCTGGATGCGTGGAAGCCCGTAGCGCGGCAACGCACCGTGTCTGCTGCCCTGCAGGCCTATGCCGCGCTGACGACCAGCGCCGCACGCGGAGCAGTGCGCGATGTGAGCGGCCTTGCGCGGCGTGGCCGATAGTTCGGCGTGGTGATGAACGGGCGGACTCTTCCGTGACGTGGCCATGCTGTGGTCGCGTCGACGTGGAGGGCCGTCCGGCGAAGGGGCTGCCGACGGTGGTGGCGGCCCGGGCGGGGCATTGTCGGCAAGACGCCGTCAAGTGGATTCGCAGACGCTCCGCCGTTGGTCAGTAGCTATGGCGGAACCGCGCCGGAAATCCATCTCTCTGAGAGCGGCGCGTTTTGAAAGCAACGGGCACTCCAATGCGCTGCAGCAAACAGTTGTTGACGGCATGCGCTTCGTACAGTAAAGTACTTTAAGTGTTGACATCATCAGGAAGATCTCACGGCGCAGTTCCTGTTGTTGGCAGCGCTTCCTTGGTAGCTACAGGTGAAAACAATCGAGGTAGTTGGCAGGGGCCTCTTACCCCTCCCAACGAAAATGGCGGAATCCGGCTTGCCGTTCAAGATCGACAGGAACGGCAAGGCTTGTGACGGAAGTTTCGAGGCCGCCGGAGAAAGCTATGACATTGCAGATCCGTGGTATATCGAAGACCTATCCCAATGGTGTGCAAGCGCTGAAGGACGTGACCCTCACGATTCCCAAGGGGATGTATGGCTTGCTGGGCCCCAACGGCGCCGGCAAGTCCACGCTGATGCGCATCCTGGCCACCTTGCAGGAAGCGGACAGCGGCAGCGTGACGCTCGGCGAGATAGACGTGCTGAATCAGAAGGATGAAGTGCGCCAGACGCTTGGTTACCTGCCGCAGGAGTTTGGCGTTTATCCGAAGGTGAACGCCGAGGACCTGCTCGAACACTTCGCCATCCTCAAGGGCATTGCCGGGCGTCGAGCGCGCAAGGAAGTGGTGGAGGCACTGCTCCGGCAAACGAATCTCTGGGACGTCCGCAAACAGAAACTGGGTGGCTATTCCGGAGGTATGCGGCAGCGGTTTGGCGTGGCCGTGGCGCTTCTGGGCCATCCGAAGCTGATGATCGTGGATGAGCCGACGGCCGGCCTCGACCCGACCGAGCGCGTGCGATTCCTGAACCTGTTGAGCGAGCTGGGCGAGAACAGCGTTGTCCTTCTTTCCACGCACATTGTCGAGGATGTGAGTGAGCTGTGCACCAGAATGGCCATCATCGACAAAGGGGAGATTCTGCTTGAGGCCGAACCACAGCGGGCGATTGACGAGCTTCACGGCCGGATCTGGAGCTGCGAGATTGCGAGGGACGCTCACCATGATCTGGAACGAGAGCACGCGGTGATCTCGACGAAGCTCTACGCGGGACGCACCGTCGCCCACGTCTACTCCGATTCGGCTCCGGGGCCCGGCTTTGAGCTCGTCAAGCCAGACCTCGAAGATGTCTACTTTAGCGCCGTGGCAGGACGCATCGGCCGGCGGCGTGAGCAGCAGGCGCCGGAAGGAAGACCGTGAAGCTCCGGGAAATTTTTCGCTTTGAGTTCGTGTACCAGGCGCGCCGCGTCCGCACGTGGTTCTATTTCGCGATCCTGTTTATCGTCGCTCTTCAGTTCAATAGGACCGCCGGCGACGGAGGCTCCAACGTCCTCTCCCCGTACGGCAATGCCCAGGAAACTATCCTCACCTGCCTGCTTTGGGTTCTGATGGCTCCTGCCGTGGCCGGCAGCGCCGCGGCGCGGGACGTGCAGATGCGGATGCATCCCCTCATCTACACCGCTCCCATCCGCAAGACCGACTACCTTGGTGGGCGATTTATCGCGGCGTTTCTCCTCAATGCGCTAATCTTGCTCGCCGTGCCACTAGGTACCCTGGCCGCCCTGTACTTGCCCGGCAGGGAGCACGCGTTTGTCGGTCCGCTTCGCCCGGCCATACTCCTCAGTTCCTACGGTGTTCTTGCGTTGCCCACTGCCTTCACCTTCACGGCGGTCCAGTTCTCGGTGGCAGCGCTGAAACGCCGACCCGTCTTCAGCTACCTCGGTACCGTACTTATCTTCGTCGTTTGTGGCTCCGCGGCTGCCGTGATTGTCAACGTTCTTCAAATGCCGGCTCTCGGCCAGTTGCTCGATCCCACATGCCGCCTCAACGTCCTTGTCATCATGGAGGCCACGATGACGCCGCTCGAGATGAAGACCGTTCTCATCGGACTGGAAAGCTCGGTCCTCGCGAATCGAGCCCTATGGATCTGCATCTCTTTGGCCATACTCGCATTCACCCATGCCCGTATTCGCCTTGATCAACGCGCAGGGTGATGCGCAGGATGTCAATTCCTCAGATCCAGCGGAGGTTCGGCTTCGCCACCCACGGGCGGCAGACGTGGGCCATCGCAGCGACTTCGTTCGCGACGATCGCGAAAAGTGCCGCCGCTCTCGTAGCTCTAGCGGTTGCGATGCTAGTGGTTCTATTGATGCCTGTGCTCACGGCCCTCAGGGGAATTCCCGTGCTCCCCAGAACCGCGCCCATCCTGACCCTTCTGGCCGCCCCAGTTGCCGACAACCCACGCCTGCCCTGGGTCCTGATCCCGCTGCTCATCGTGTTCTACGCAGGTGAGTTGATCTGGCGGGAACGAGACGCCGGGCTGAGCGAGATTGCCGACGCCACCCCGGTGCCCGAGTGGGTCCTCTTCCTGGGCAAGTTCCTGGGACTCACTCTCACGCTCGTCGCGTTGTTGGCCCTGGTGGCGATGACTGGAATGCTCGGTCAGATGCGGATGGGTTACTTCGATCTCGAGATCGGGCTCTACCTGCGGGTCCTCTTCGGACTTCAACTCATCGACTACATCCTCTTTGCGCTGCTTGTCTTCGTGGTGCACGCGGCGGTGAATCAGAAGCAGCTCGGCTACCTCGTGTCGCTGCTCGCATACGGGGTCATCGTCTTCCCGTCCAACATCGGGCTGGAGCACCATCTGCTCATTTATGGATCCGGTCCGAGGTGGACCTACTCGGACATCCGCGGCTTCGGCTCGTCCTTCGGGCCGTGGCTCTGGTTCAAGCTTTACTGGGTGGCGTGGGCCGTGCTTCTGGCTGTTGCGGGGAAGCTACTGTGGGCACGCGGCGCCGAGCGTAGTTTATCGTCGCGGCTGCAACTGGCGCGCCGCCGTTGCACACGCGCGACCGCCGGCGTTGCCGCGACAGCGGTGGCCCTTGTCGTGACGCTGGGTGGTTTCATCTTCTACAACACCAACGTGCTGCATGAGTACGTCTCGGTTTCGAAGAGGGTCGAGCGGGCCGCTGAGTACGAGCGGCGTTACGGAAAATACGCAGGCCTCGCGCAGCCGAAGCTGACGGGTATTAGCCTTCGCGTCGAGATCTATCCGAACAAGCGAGAGATGGAGATCCGCGGCTCCTACGGCCTCGCCAACACCAGCCCCGCCGCGATCGACTCCATCCATGTGACCACCGTCCCCTGGGCCGAAGCCGGCGCTGTGTCCGTGGACCGGCCAGCGTCGGCCGTGCTCGTGGATGACGACCTCGGGTACCGCATTTATCGTTTGGAGAAGCCGCTCCAACCCGGCGACTCGCTGCATCTCAGCTTCAAGGTGAATGTCGCGGCGCATGGCTTCCGCAACGATGGAGCCGACACCTTGATACTCGCGAACGGTACCAGCTTCACGAACCTGGATCTGTTGCCCGCCGTCGGCTATCAGCGGAATCGCGAGCTGAATAGTGTGACCGCCCGAAGGCAGTACGGACTGGCCCGGCGGCCCGCCGTTCCATCGCTCGACGACGCCGGGGCGCGCCTGGTCCGAGTCGGTGGCGACCCGATCACCTTCGAGGCGATCGTGGGGACGAGCGGGGATCAGGTCGCGGTTGCGCCGGGAGTGCTCCGCCGCACGTGGACGGAAGGCGGGCGACGCTATTTCCACTACGTCACGGATGTACCCATCAACAACCACTTTGGTGTGTCCTCCGCCCGTTACGCGCTGCGCGAAGAACAGTGGAAAGCGCCAGCGGACACGGGGCAGGCCGTCGCGATTCAGGTCTTCCATCACCCCGGGCATGCCGCGAATCTGGCACGCATGGTGGCGAGCGTGCGCGCCTCGCTCGATCACTACACCAGGCACTTTGGTCCCTACCCATACAGCTACATCAGGCTGATCGAGAATCCTGTCCGTGGCATGGGCGTAGCAACGGAAGCCGCGACGGTGGAATACGGCGAAGGATTCGCCCTCCTGAATCCAGGCAACGGTCCGCAGGACCTGGATGTCGTGTTTGCAGTCGTCGCCCACGGGGTCGCGCGCGGGTGGTGGGGCATGCAGGTTGTGCCCGCGGACGTCGAGGGAGCGGGGCTACTAGACGTAAGTCTGGAAACATATTCCGCGATGCGGGTGGTCGAAGAGGCTCTCGGGTCCGAGCATCTGCGCCGATACGTGCTCTCCATGCGGCAAGGATTTCGTCCGTCACGCGCCCGCGCGGCACCGCCATTGCTTCGCGCCACCGACTCGTTCTCCCGCGCGCGCCAGGGTCCCTTCGCGCTGTATGCGATGCGCCAGTACATCGGCAAGGACCGGGTCGATGACGCACTGCGGAGCCTGCTCAAGAAGCATGGTTCCGGAGTGCCGCCCCTGCCCACCTCACTGGATCTCTATCGGGAGCTTCAAGCGGTGACGCCGGATTCCTACCAATCCCTGCTACGCGACCTTTTCGAGAAGAACACGTTCTGGGCGCTCGCGACGGAACGAGCCACGGCGAAGCAGACAGCAGCAGGCGCCTGGCAGGTGAAGCTCGACGTACGGGCCCGCAAGGTGGTGGTCGACGAAGCGGGCATCGAGACGGAGGTGCCGATGGATGACTGGGTGGAAGTCGGAGTGTTTGGGGCGGGCGAGCCTTACGTGGAGACGCACCGTATCCGCTCCGGTCCGCAGACCATCACGGTGACGGCGCCGCGCAAGCCCACGCGTGCCGGCCTCGATCCGGAGAACCTGCTGATCGATGTGGAGACGGAGAACAACGTCAAGGACGTGAGGATTGAGAAGTAAGAAGAATTGAATCCAGATCTGGGATCGTGATGGTCGCCCTGTCGGGTCGCGGGTTGTAGCACACGCAAAACAGGCCGCATACTGGCGAGTTGCCCGGAAGATCGTGATAGGTCGCCTGGTATGGAGCTTCAGCACTGAGTTGGATGTATTACGCCCATGTGCGATTCTGCCCAGTTGGCGGCCTGGGTTTGGGGGTCCCTATCGAACTCCGTCACGGAATGCCACGACGTCTTCACGCGCGGCCGCTTGCGGACACCTGAGTTCTGACGGAAGCTGGAAGTTGAAACACCGATGGTCAGTGTTGCTCGGTGTCGCCACGTTGGGCGCGTTCATGATCAGGTGGATTCGAATGGCGAAGGCAAGAGTATTCGACCGCACTCTCAGGACGGATATGAGCCGGAAGAAGCGTACTGAGAGCACCTTTGACTACCTCAACCGCTCGGCTCGGTGCGCTAGCGACGCCGAGCGCGGACTAGTCGAGACGTGGCTGTCCCGCGTCCCGGCCACGGAGCACACCGACTTCTGCGCACGCTTCCGTTGCGGCGACGACCGCCAGTTTACGTCCGCGCTTCAGGAATTAACTCTACATGAACTTCTTAGGCGCCAGCGTTGCATACTGACCTTTCATCCCACTTTGCCGGGCACAAGTAAGCAACCCGACTTCACCGTCCAACAGCCGAAGGGTTCCGCGTTTTTACTCGAAGCCTGCACTTCCATCGACAGCGCGAGCGGCCCAACCGGAGGCACTCGCGCGCACCGCATTCGCGACTTCCTTGATACGCTCGACAGGGCCTATCTGCTTGCCATCGACAAGCTCACAGAGGGCAGTAAAGACCTCTCCCAAAGACTGCTCACCAGACACATCGAGGCGGCTATTCAGGCAGCAAAGCCTGGGTACTGCAAAGGAAGCATCGCCATCCCACCGCTGACGACAGCGGACGGCTGGAACGTAAAGTTAACCGCAATCCCAAAGACGCGCTACGGAAATCGCCGGAGCGCTATCAGGCAGGAGAACTGGAGCCGCACATGGTCGGGTCTTTCCTATCCTCTGCGGGTTTCCCTGAAGAAAAAAGGAGGGCGCTACGGCAATCAGCTCGCCATGCCGTATGTCATCGCGGTGAACTCCGCCGACGTTATGCTCACCGACCGGGACTTCCAAGACACACTGTTCGGCGGTCTGTCGCAGTTTGCAGCGCCGGGTGAACCTCCGGATCGTGGATTCTGGGGAACGGCCGCCGCGCCGAGCTATACCCGCGTGAGCGCCGTGTTGTTTACAAAGAATTTGTGCCCTGCAACGCTCCTCATGGGCCAAGTCCATGCTTGTCTCTACCTCAATCCTTGGGCGGCTCACCCCTATGATGGCGTGCTCACAGAGTTGACGACGTTCAGATTCGAATGCGGCGGTCTGAGAGAACACGCCGGTGCGCCAGTGCATACGCTGCTGAGGCTTCGGTTGCTCGATGCTGGGACCTGGGGATAGATCTAGACTGGCGAGTCCCCAACGGGAACCGGATTCCCCAAGGTGGGATGATGGGGACCGGAAGGGGGATTTCGACTGGCCATGATCGGGCTATCGGGAGAGGCTAAAGCCGCTGGTAGGGAAGTGCTTCTTCACGAAGAGAGTCTATGATGCTTGATGATGAACGCGGAGGTATCTGACAAGCCGTCACATCCTGAGAGCAATCGCCTCCACATTGACAGAGCGCCGGGCCCGGCAACAGGCCCGACCAACCATCTCAGGTATGGGCGGGTCCAGGGAAAAGAACGGCTTCGAGTCGAGATACAAGCGCGTCGCGGGCGCTTTTGTCGAGAGAATCCAAATTGCGCTGTCTCCAACGCACTGCCGGCAGGTCTCTGGCTCCGGGCACCGCAAGCAGGCTCCAGTCTGGCTCCCCACGCTCGAACGACAGCAGGAAACGACGGTGGGCTTCGGACATCTGGCCGGCGATCGAACCAATCAGCGCCTCACGGGCATCTTCGAGGTCCTGGATGGTAACCGCTGTCGCCGCCATCCCAGCAAAGCCGCGTTCGAATTCCGCCTCCAGCCGCTTGCGCGTGGGCGCAAGAAGCTCCGCCATTGGGCGATTGTGGCTGAGGAGATAGACGATGAAGGCTTCACGCAGTGTCCCGTCAATGCCTTCGTTGGCGAGCAGGCCTCTCACGTCGAAGAGATCGCGCGGATGTTGCCGATCGAGAGCGGCGACGATCTTGCCTGCGTAAAGGTCCGCGAACGAGACGACCAGCATTTCGGCAAAGCCAAAGGATTCCTCAACGGATGGCGGCACTCTTCGGAGCGCCGGCTCGAAGGCGCACCCCCGCAAGACCGGCGTAACTTCGATCTTCACTTGTGCACCGTTGCTTCGCACAAGCATACGGGTTATGGCGTTTTCCGGCTTGAGCGCAGCCGGAGTGACTATGGCTTCGGGTAGCGCTTTCCGAATGCTGAGAGCGATCCGCTTCATCGCGGCGTTGATTGCGGCAAGGGACTCTTCGCGCGAAGACACCGGTAAATAGGTAAGGTCGATGTCGACGGACAGCCGTGGCATATCGCGCACGAACAGGTTGATGGCGGTGCCGCCTTTTAGCGCGAAGCAATCCTGCTCTGCTACCCGAGGTAACAGCCGGAGGAGCAGTTCTACTTGCCGCCTATAGACCTCATTGAACGCCATCGAGGTCCTCAGGCACCGTGATTTGATGCGGAGCACTCAGCTTCCCTCCGCGCACCAGCATGCGCTTCCCTTTGCCGAGGTCTATTGCTTTCCGGTCTATATGCCTCAGCCAGGCGTGCTTGTGGCGATCCGCGAAAAAGAAGAACAGTCGCTTGGCTTTCACGCTCCGGCAGTCAAGCAACAGCTTCTCAAGGCGGCGCGGGCTGAGAGGGGAGAGTCCTTCTACCAATTTGTCCACCTGATGAAAACTCTCGCGGTCGGGCAATTCGTCGAGAAGTTCCAGCAGAGCTCTTTCGGGTGACGAGAGAATGAGTGCCCACTTCCACTGTCCCCAGGGCTGCGAAACCAGATCAGCGGGCAGCGCGAGAGATGATGCGTTTGCCGGGCCGTTGACATCGCATGGTGGCTTGCCCGATGGTTGGGAGAACAGCCGTCCGATGTTGTGGTACGCGAATGTGGCATCAATCGGAAGTTTGCCTAGCCAGTTCGGAGGGCGTTCCGTGCCGTACAGGTGTACCGTCTTCGTCTCTTGGGGGAGGTAGTGAGCAAACCCCTGGAGTTCGAGCGCCGTACGGCCTCCAACGACCAGGTTGCGGTCGAGAAGCGTTTGCAGCGAAACCACCGCCTGCTGCCAACTCAGTGATCCTCGTTTCCGCCGGTAGACCTGACGTGCGGGCCGATCGAGCCATCCGGCAGTAACATATTGCCTGCGCAGGGAGGTCGAATACCCATGGGCTCCAAGCCAGGCCGCGTCAACCAGCAGGCCTTCCGGGAGGAGACGCTCCAGGAGGTTTACCTTCCCTCTGATTTGCTCAGCCATGCTAAGTAATGTCGCAAATTGGTAAACCGGTGTCCAGTTCACGATGTTTCTGGAAAGCTTAGCTCAGCTAAGCAAAAGAGCTATCCGGCAAACTGCCAGTAACCGTTCGCCATGAGGGAGAACAGATGCTTTCCGCCGCCGGTCTACCTTTTGGGCTCCGAAGACCACGACTCTTGTCAGCCCGTCCGAAGGCCAAGGTGGATAGGATTCCCGCGCCGTAGGGGGCGGGAAGCAGGGGGGCCGTATCAAACTCCTCTGGTCCCGGCCCCCGTTCCCAACTTCTTCAGGCACTCACCAGTTCCGACGCCTCCTCCTTGGCCGGACCTTGCATCGGCAGGATTCCGGCTTGCTCCTCTCCACCAATGTCGAGGATCTCGCGGAAGGCGGCCTCCATGGTGCGCACGGCATTGCTCAATTCGTGCAGCCAGTTGCCCCAGAACTGCGGGATCGACGGAACCTGCTTGGTTTTGCGGATCTCCCGCTGAACGTCCTTCTTGTGCGTGGCGAGGTCAAATCCGCGCAGCATCGCGGCCCCGACGTCGGTGAGATTGATCCGGTCGTTCAAACTGACACGGAGAAGGTCCCGACGAATGATGCGCTCCACGCCTTCCTTGTTCAGGACCGGTACACACTCCTGAAAGGTGAGGACGCCCGAGACAATCCCGGCGTCACTCGTCATGTGGAGCAGGGTAGTCGCGTTCGTCGGAGCCTTCACGCCGATGGCCGGAGTCGCGTGGTGCATGCGGATCTGGGCGGGCCCGGAAATGCCAGCCCAAAGCCCACCCGGCAGCTCAGTCATCGAGAAGTAGTTCGCCACAATAGCCTCGAGCACCCGGTCATCGAGCTTCTCGATCTCGTTCGCACTGAAACGCTTGGCTTCCTCGGCGCGCTTCACGAAGTCGCCCTGGTACTGGGTTCGCTCGTACAGCCGGTTGAGGATCTCCTCGGTCCAGTTCGGGAGGCCATACGTCCAGGCGACCGGGATGAGCTCGGCACCCAGGTGCTTCAACCGAACCATGATCGTGTAGATCAGCTTCTTGTTGGTGTTCTCGATATAGACACGGCCTTCGTTGAAGTCCAGCAGTACGGGAACCTGCTTGCGAACGATGGTGGTGACTCCGAGCGTCTCCTGATCGACCGTCTTCTTGTCGGTGGATTGCAGAAACCGGTACGGCCGCTCCAGCAGCACATAGGACCGGTGCTCCTTGACGGAGGGCAGATCGCTCGCCTTCTTCCACTCATTCGAAACGGCCCACAGCCCATACCAGGGCATTGTGGGGTGGAGCTGGAACCGCTCCACGCTGAACGCATAGCCGTCGCCATTCAGGATCTCCTCGGGCAGGGTGGCGTCGGATCCCTCTTCCTGGTCAGTGATCACATGCTGTGCGAGTTGCGCCTGCAGTTCCTGGCCGATCTCCTGCTCGTCATCGAGACGCGGAGCGCCGAAGGGATTGAACCCCAGCGCGTCGGCTCCATAGAGCCGGGCGACGGCGGACGCCGCCATCTGAGAAGAAGCGGCCATCAGGGTTTGGTTTTCCAGGTTTGCTCTGAAGGCTTCGAGTGACTCTTTCGCGAGCCCTAGGATGGCCCAATTCCCACGTCCAAACATGCGTAGTTCCTGTCTCGTTGGATTGAAGGTCGATCTACACCGAAACTGGCAGCGCGAGGGAGTTGGCCGGCTGGTAGTGCGGACGGTCCAAGCCCCGGGCATCTCCGGGCCCGTGACGTCCACGGCTTGCGGTTGATACCTGACCTCTCAACCTTTTTACCACGGTGCGCGTTTTCGGCGGGGACTGTTGAGCCGGTCGCGTACGCGTCAGGGGCGGGAGGCCGGCGGTGACGCGGTCCTGGGGCACCGGAGAAGCGCTCAGGATTACGTCTGTCCGGCATGCGGCGCGGGCCTACACGTCCTCCGCGGTGCCAACGTCATAGATTGACGACGTGCGTACTGCATCGATTTTCCTCCTGCTGGCCCTTGCCGCCCGCGCTCAGAGCGTCCGCTACGGGTGTGAGCCCCCCGCGGAGGTGGCTGCGGCGATCTCCCGAGTGGCGAGCCTCCGGCTTCGCAACACCTCTGAGGACTTCGTCGCGAAAGCACGCGAAGTCCTGCGCCCCATCGTGCGCGCTTATCCAGACGAAGTCTTCGCGAACCTGGAGTATCTGTCGCTGTACAAGGGCATGGGGCACGACGAGATCATCCGTGCCTATCGCCTGGCGATGGAGGCGCACGAGGGTGACCCGCGATATGCGCTGTTTTACGCCGCCAGCCTGATTGGTAACAACACCCCCGAGGCATTGCGGCGCCTCACCGTGCTGGCGTCGGCGGAGTTCCCCTACCCCTATTGGCTGATCGGCCAGATTCACAGCTATCCGAAGTTCAAGGACAGCGCCGCGCTCTCGACGAATCTCATCCGGTTCGTCCAGGCGTGTCCTTCCTACCTGCACGGGTATCAGCTGCTTGCTGACAGCGGATCGGGCGACGAACTAAGCACGGTTGCCGCACGGCTTCGAGCGGTGCTCAAGGGGCGGACGGATAGCGATGCGGTGACCGCGTATCGCTGGTTGTGGCCCATTGAATTCCGCGCTACTCCGCCGGCCGGCCATCCGGCGCTGCGGTTGCGCATTGCGCAGGATATCGAGGAATTGGGGCTCACCCAAAAGATGGCGGATCCGGAGGCGGTCGCGACGCTTCGTGAGGGCTACCGGATCTCGGGCAACAGCGAGGCGCTGCGCACCTTGCCGGTTCCGGCAGCACGCCGGGTGCCAGTGTATGATGCCGAGCGGCAATGGCACAGCGAACACCCCTTTCCGGGCAAGGACTCTTCCAAAGAGGAGGCGACGCGGTACTACAGGGCACTGGCGCAGGTGGCCCAGGGGTGGATAGAACAATGGCCCGACGAGCCGATGCCATACCTCGACCGGTTAACTGCGCTGGCGAAGTTGCCGGATAGCTCGGAGGGCGAGATCGTCACCGCCGGAGAGCGGTTGGTTGCGATTGGCCGGAGGCGCCCGGGACGCTTCCTGCGAACCCCCGCCGTGATTGGTGTGGCTCGGGTGTACGTGGAGCGCGGAATCCGTCTGGATGCGGTGCCCGGGCTGATTGATGCAGGGCTGCGTGAAGCGGAACAGACCCGGGCTGTGCCGGAGTACGATCTCTTCGATGACCGGAATCACCACTTGAACGAGGAATCGCGATTGACGGCCCGCATCCAGGCTCGCACTGTGCTGTTCGATTGGGCGGTGAAGACCTCGAAGTTGCCATCCGCCTCCGAGGTACTGGACGCGATGCGGAGCGATCTGGATGCCTTGGCGAAGATGACGACGCAGCGGCGGTCTGCCCAATTTCTCGACGCGGAGTACTGGACCATGAAGGCGCGGCTGGCGGACCTCGAAGGCCGGACTGGGGACGCGGCGGAACACCGGCGTGCGGCGAACAACGCAAGGAATCTGCCTGTCCGGGTGGAGGATCCGCCAGAGGCGCCGAAAGTCTCAGGGAAGCCGTTGCCGCCGTTCCGGGGCGCCGGTCTGGACGGACGTGTCTGGACCACCACCGATCTGGTCGGCAAGGTGGCGGTCGTAAATATCTGGGCGACCTGGTGTGCCCCTTGCATCGAAGAACTACCGCATATTCAGAAGCTCTACGAGACGTTGAAGGAAAGGCTGGACGTGGTGTTGCTGACTCTCAATGCAGACGCAAATCCCGGTGTCGTGGAGCCGTTTCTCAAGGGCAGAGGCTGGACGTTTCCCGTGGTGCTGGCCCACGACTATGTGGAGCAGGTTTTGCCCGATTTGGGCATCCCGCGAACCTGGGTTATCGAGTCGGGCATCGTGCGGAGTGAGGATGTGGGGTTCGAGGATGGAGCGGGCTGGATGACGCGCATGCTGGCGCGGATTGAAGACGCGAAAACGCGGCGGTGACGGAGCGGAGGGGGGCGTTCGGCTCCGTCCACGTGGCGGCTGCTTCCGATGTTGCGGTCTTCGCCGTCGCAAGACAGATGCGAACGTCCCCCTCCGAGCCCAAGAACCCTATCTCGGGGTGATCAGGCCCCCTAGTTTGTCGCTCTCGCTCTCGGAAGTTCTGGGAAACAAAGTGGAATAGGCTTCCAGGTACTTGAGGCCGGCGCCCGTGTTGTAGACCACGATCTTCTCTTCCGGCTTCAGGAATCCGGTCTTCAACAGATGGTCCAGCGCCGCGAAACAGGCGGCCCCCTCCGGTGCCGCAAAGATGCCCTCCTGGCTGGCTAGTTGCGCCCCGGCCAGCAGCGACGCACGGTCGCTCACCGCCACACACGTCCCCTGGCTTGCCCGCACTGCCCGGAGAATCAGGAAGTCGCCAATCGGCTTCGGCACCCGCAGACCACTCGAGACGGTCATCGCGTTCTCCCAAAACGTAGTGTGCTCGACACCTTGCTCAAACGCCCGCACTACGGGCGCGCACCCGTCCGCCTGCACCACGATCATCTTCGGACGCTTCGGACCAATCCAGCCCAGCGCCTCCATCTCGTCAAAGGCCTTCCACATCCCAATCAAACCCACGCCGCCGCCCGTCGGGTAGAAGATCGCATCCGGCAGATTCCATTGGAACTGCTCCGCCACCTCATAGCCCATGGTCTTCTTGCCCTCGATCCGGAACGGTTCTTTCAGGGTGTTGATTTCAAACCACCCTTCAGCCTCTTTCCGCTCGACGACAATGCGGCCGCAGTCGCTGATCAACCCGTCGACCAGCGTCACCTTGGCGCCAAAGCTCTTGCACTCGATGTAGTTCGATTGCGGCACATCCTTCGGCATGAAAATGTGCGCCTGGATGCCGGCCGCCGCCGCATAGGCTGCTGTTGCGCTCGCCGCATTGCCGGCCGAACCCAGCGCTACTTTCCTGATCCCCAACTCATGGCACATTGAAATGCAGCACGCCAGACCGCGCGCCTTGAACGAACCCGTCGGGTTGATGCCTTCGTCCTTCACCCACAGATTCTCGGCTCCAATGGCCGCTCCATAGTGCCTTGCGCGGATCAGCGGCGTCCATCCTTCGCCCAATGAAATCATGGACGTAGGCTTCGAGACAGGCAGCACAGGCGCATACCGCCACATCGACGACGGCCCGCTGGCGATCCACTCCCGGCTCCAGCCATTGCGCGCGGCTTCCAGGTCGTAACGCACCAGCAGCGGTCCTCCGCACTCGCAGAGGTTGTGCGCCTGGTGGGCTGGATACGTTTTTCCGCACAGGCTGCATTCTAGGTGTGTGAGAGTGGTCATCTCTTGCAGCATACTGAAAACATGTCTCGCGTGACCTACCCAGTGGCCGCCTTTTTCCTCTGTGCCGGCCTGGCGCTGGCCCAACCGCAGCAACAAGACGAGGAATACGCGAAGAAAATCCGCGAATTCACCACGGATCCCATGTTCCTGACGGAACTGGTCGATCACTTGCCGGCTTCGGCCAAAGTCCCGACGCCCGAGAAATTCTTCGGCTACATCGCCGGCGCGGCCAACAAGCTCACCTACGCCAAAGACATCTACCGCTACATGCGCGAGTTGGAGAAGACGTCGCCGCGCGTCCGCGTCCTCTCCATCGGGCAGACCGAGGAGAACCGGGAAATGGTCGTGGTGGTCGTATCAAGCGAAGCCAATCTCGCCCGGCTCGACCGCTTGAAGCAGATCACCGCCACGCTCGCCGATCCGCGCAAAACGACGCCCGCCGAGGCCGACAAGCTCATCGCCGAGGGCGTGCCGTTCTACTGGGCCACCGCCTCCATCCATTCGCCCGAGACCGGTTCGCCCGAGATGTCGATGGAATTGGTTTATCGACTTGCTGTCGAGGAGACCCCATTCATCCAGAAGATCCGCGACAACGCAGTGGTGCTGGTGACTCCGGTGGTCGAGGTGGATGGCCGCGAGAAGCAGGTGGACCTCTACCGTTGGAAGAAGGAGAATCCGGGTAAAACGGCCCCCAGCCTGCTCTATTGGGGCAAATATGTCGCGCACGACAACAACCGCGACGGGATGGCTCTTTCCTTGGCCCTTAGCCGCAACATAACAAAGGCGTTCTTTCAATTCCACCCACAGGACCCTCTTGCAGAACTCAGCCGAAATCGCCTTGACTTTCTTGACCGGATTGTGATGACGGAAGTTTTCGTCCAATCCTACCTCGCCGACGCCATCTCGGCCCCTTCCCGCGCGCTCTTGCCCCATGCCTCCGGCTGACCGCCCCCAGCAGCCTCTCGTTTTTGCCTTCTTCTTTTGCGGAGTTTCGGATCTGTTAGCCGGACAGCCTCATCCACTGATCCACCGTCAGTGCCAATACCCCAAACATCAGGTGCGCCATCACCTTCACCGCCCCTCTCACCCGGATCTGGCTCGCCCCGAATTCATCCTTCAACCTCGCGTTCACCCGCTCCACCATCGTCCGCTCTTTGAATCGGTCCTTCTTCGCCCAACATAGTTCCGGCGTAGGTTTGTCCGGGAACACCTTCGGCATCTTCGACGGCTTCTTTGTCCCGCGCCGCCCATGCGGCGCGATGATTGGCACCCGCCCGTTCTGCCGTACGTGCTCGTGGATGGCGTCGGCATCGTAGGCTGAATCCATCAACTCGTACAGATGCGTCACTCGCTCCGACGTCATCGTCATCAGCGGGATCGCTAGCTGGGAATCATGCACACTAGCACTGGTGAGAATCGCAGAGATTGGCACTTGCCCGTCGGCGACATCCAGATGCAACTTGTACCCGGTCCAATAGCGCTCATTGCCGTGACTGTCTTTCTTCGCGCCAATACCGCATTCCGTCGGGATTCCAGTCAACATATCACCAAGCGACTGGTGTCTTTGCCGCTGGATCCGTGTGCCGCGCTCACTCGCCTTGGCCCGTGCGTGAGCCCCCTTTGCTCGCTTGGGCCGGGCTGGCTTTGTCTTGCTCGTCTTCTTCTGCTGTTTCGTCTTCTGCCGCTTCTCCTCCTCCTCCTTGGCCTCCTTCTTCCGAGCCTTCTGGGCCTGCGTTTCGGGGAACCGCTCACGAGCCGGAATGGCGGTTGAGTCACGCGCAATGTGACCGATCAACCGCTGCCCCTGTGTGGCCTCCACGACGGCCTGGTGCAGTTGCTGTGGCAACTGGGTGGCCGCAAACAGGGCGAAGGCGCGCGAGAACTTTGACTCATGCGGCAGGGCCTGCGGGCTCATCCAGCCGCAGATTTCGCGGAGTGCCCGGTCCACTCGAAGGCGCTGGATGAGATCTCGCGTGTGAGGCAGGTTGAGCACCGCTTTGGCGATGAAGGCCAGAGCCATGGCGGCGCGGTCCTTGGGCCGGCGGCCGGTGTGGGCGCGGCGCGCACACAAGAGTTGTTCCAGCGGGATCAGGGCGGCCACGGCAATCAGCAGTTTCAATTGTGGGCAGAGGGGGCCGAGTTCTTCTTCGAGAACGGGAAACAAGGTCTGCTGGGTGACATGTCCAAATTGCAGCAGGACTTGGCGAGGGGTAAGATCCATAAGGGGTTTGTTGGCGGTCGATCGTTAGTTTGGCGACAACAGTTTACCGCGGCCAGACCCCTTTCCCCAATTTCCCGAGCCCTAATTCCTTTGGTTTCAGCGTCGAGTTTTGCAAGAGGCTCACAGGTTTTGCACGATCTGCACGAGTCCGTACCGTTTCTTTATACGTCCACGGGCATGGGACCTTACAACGCTTGGCTCGATCCCATCGTCATCAATGAGTGGCAGAAGCTTGCTTACTACGAGATCGAAGAAATGACGAAACGCGGTGTGCCCGGCGTGTGGACCCACGGGTTCTACGACGGTTGGGCCGCTAACTACCTCATGGAAGTCGCCCACGGGCACAACTCGATCGGCCGGTTTTACGAGACCTTCGGCAACGGCGGCGCGGACACGCGCGAACGCACGGTGCCGGTGGCCCAGACCACGCGCGCCTGGTTCCGCCCCAATCCGCCCCTGCCGCGTGTGACGTGGTCGCAGCGCAACAATGTCAACATGCAGCAGTCCGCCTTGCTGCTGGCCATGAACTACACGGCCACCAACAAAGAGACGTTCCTCCGCAATTTCTACCTCAAGAGCCGCCGCAGCGTGGCCAAGGCGACTACGGAGGGTCCGGCCGCCTATGTCATTGACGCCACGGCCCGTCCGAACGAAGCAGCCTCCCTTGCCGAACAGCTCGCCATGCACGGCGTGGAGGTCCACCGGCTCGCTCAGCCGTACCAGGCGAACCCCACTGGCTCTTATGTCATCCGCATGGATCAGCCGTACTCCCGGCTCGCGGACATGCTGCTCGACCGCCAGTACTACAACGCCAACGACACGCCACCTTACGACGACACAGGCTGGACTCTACAGGCTCTGCGCAACCTGAAAAGTACCCGCGTCATCGACGTGGCCATCCTCCAAGCGCCCATGACACTGCTCACGGGTCCGGTGAAACCGGAGGGCAAGGTCACCGGTGACGGCCCGGTATATGCGATCAACCACAACGCTGACCGCGTCCTGGCGACGTTTCGCTACAAGCTCGCCAACGTCAGGAT
The DNA here is from genome assembly GCF_963665245.1 of uncultured Paludibaculum sp. NCBI lineage: Bacteria > Pseudomonadati > Acidobacteriota > Terriglobia > Bryobacterales > Bryobacteraceae > Paludibaculum > uncultured Paludibaculum sp. The sequence continues at coordinate 830,701 of NZ_OY762268.1, read as the reverse complement.
GAACGCCGCGGAAGACGCGTTCGAGGCCGACGGCGAGAAGTTCAACGCGGGTTCGTTCCTGATCCCTGCCAGCGGCAACCCATCCGACCTGAAGCAGCGCCTACAGACGGCCGCCGCCGAGCTGGGATTGAACATTGTTGCGCTGAAGTCCGCGCCCAAGGCCGCCCAGCACGCGCTGGCCGCCCCGCGCATCGCCCTTGTCCACAACTGGCTCAACACCCAGAACGAAGGCTGGTTCCGCCTGGCCATGGACACTACAGGCGTCCCCTACACCTACATCTCCGACCACACCGTGGCCGCCACACCGGACCTGCGCTCGAAGTTCGACGTCATCATCCTGGGACCCATGAGCGGCACGGCGCAGCGCATCGTCAATGGAATGCCCAAGCGCGGCGAGCCCGTGCCGTGGAAGGCGTCCACCCTGACTCCTAATTTTGCGACTTCGCCGGACCAGACCGATGATATCCGGGGCGGTCTGGGCCTGGAAGGCGTCCAGCACGTCCGCGACTTCGTTGATGCCGGCGGCCTGTTCATCACCATCGGCGGCAATGCCTCGCTGCCCATCACCTATGGCCTGTTCGACGGTGTCACCATCCAGAACACCCGCGAGCTGAAGGTGCGCGGCAGCGTCCTGGACTCCACGGTCGCCGACACGCGGAGCCCTATCGCCTACGGCTATAGCGATCACTTGCCGGTCTACCTGGGCTCAGAACTCGTTCTCGACGCCAGCGCCACGGCCGGCATGGGCGGAGGCGGCAACGGGACTCAGAGCCGGCCCAGCGGCCGCGGCGGTGTCAATGATCCCGACATCATCCAGGGCCGGCCGCCGTCAGCACCTGTGCCGGCGCCGAAGCCTGGCGAACCCAGCGCCGAGATGCTGGAAAGTATGCGCGCCTACTTGCCCACGCCGGCGGAACGGCCGCGCACCATTCTGAAATTTGGCGAGGAGAAGGATCTGCTCATCTCCGGCCTGCTTGCCGGGGGCCGGGAACTCGCCGGCAAGCCCGCGCTCGTGGATGTACCCCACGGCCAGGGCCATTACGTCTTGTTTGTTATCAACCCGATGTGGCGCCAACAGACCCAGGGCAGCTTCATGCTCCTCTTCAATGCCGCCATGAACTTTGAGAACCTCGGCGTGGGCCGCCCCGCCGGCAACGGCCGCAGGAGTGATACCCCCACCGCCGGTGACGAAGACTTCGACGACAACCTCCAGCAATGACGCGCTTCGCTCTTTTCCTCGCTGTCGCCACTCTGCCGCTCGCCGCGGCCGATATCGCCGTGCTCCACACCGGAGCGCGGATCCGCGCCCAGCATATTGAGAAGGTCGACGACCGGTACATTCTTACCACCGCTGACAGTCGGATTGAGTTAAAGGCGGATCTGATTGCGGAATTGGAGCATGAGGAAGGCCCGCCTCCGCCGCAAGCGGCTATGGCGGGCGAGCCCGCCCCCTTGCCGCCCACTAAACCAGCGGATCCCAAGAAGTTGGTCACGGAGGCCGCGCTCCGGTACGGATTGCCGCCCGCCATCGTCCACGCTCTAGCCATGACGGAATCGGCGTATCAGCCCAACGCGATCTCTCGCGCCGGCGCTATCGGCGTGATGCAGTTGATGCCCGGCACCGCGCAGTCTCTGAACGCCGACCCGAACGACGTTGAGCAGAACATCGATGCCGGCACACGCCTGCTGCGTGAACTGCTGGTGAAGTACGAGAACGACCCCAACCCGGTCCGGCGTGCCTTGGCTGCGTACAACGCGGGGTCGGGCGCTGTCGCGAAGTACAACGGCGTCCCACCTTATCGGGAAACCCAGACCTACGTCGAGAAGGTGATCGAGCGCTACTGGAAGCAGGTTAACGCTCAGCCGACGGGATCACTTGCAGTTCCAGATTCTGCGGCCCAGACTCCCGCACAGTGACCTTCTTGGCCTTGGACAGCAGCGGCTTCAGGAACTCCTCGTCCTCCAGCGCGCCGGCCTCCAGTTGATCGAGTGACAGCACCAGATACTCGCCAGGAGCCACGTTCGGCAGCTTGAACAGCCCGTTCTGGTCGGTGCGTGTCATCTTCACGCGGAAGGCTTTCTTCGGATTCGGCACCAGACCGACGTTCACCGACGGCACCGGCTCTCCTTTGTCGTTCTGTACGACGCCGCCGACCTCTGCCGTCGCCAGGCCCAGCGAGATGGTCACGGGAGTAGCCGCGTTCGTAATGTCGGCCTCGTCGCCTTCCACAACCTTCTCGCCCAGTTTGATTTCTTTCACATAGTGGGTGCCCGGCATTCCGGTGAACGCCAGCCGATAGCGCCCCGCCACCAGGTTGCCGAGCACGAAATCGCCGTTCTCCGCCGCCGACGACATCGCGAACGTGGCCACAATGTCATCCGCCGGCACTGCGACAATCTTGATGGCCCCCACCTTCAGCTCCGGCGAAGGTTCCGCGTTCAGATGACCCTTTACCTCAAACGGCGCCGCTGCCTGGATGGTCACTTTTTCGATGGGCTGCTCGCCGATCTCAATCGACGACTTCACCACGTACGCCGTGTTGCCCAGCCCAGTAGGCAGCGTCTGCAGGACGTAGGAGCCGGGCGGTACGTTCTTGAATGTGAACTTCCCATCGGCGCCCTGTAGCAGCGCCCGCGGACCCATCGCTCGCCCCATCGGGCCGCTATCCTTTGGCACCAAGCTCAAGTACGTCACTGAAGACGTGCCGGGCGGCACACCCGCTATCTCGCCCGTGAACGTCACGGTCTTCACCTTGTTCAGATGGATGTCAATGCCCGGCACTTCCGCCGCGTCCTTGATTTCAATAGCCGTCGCTTCGGTCATCGTCGCCACTGACGGAAAACAGGTATTCGAAATCGCTTCTTCCACGCCGGTCTTGACGTCTTTCGGGTTCAACTGCGGTTGGTAAGACGACTCCACCACGGCGCAGACAATGAACTTGCCCGGCGGCAGTTGGCCAATCCGGTACTCGCCGAGATCGTTGCTCAATACGGGGAGCGTCCCCGCCGGCAGCCGAACCTTCTTGCCATTCGCGTACATGCTATTCATCGCCAGCACCAGCGCCTTGGCCACGGGCTCGCCGTCGTTATCGGTGATCTTGCCGGCAATGACGCCCTGCTTGGCCACCGCGATGTCCAGGCCAGCTAGTGCCGCTCCGGCATCGATGCGCAGCGTCTGCCCCAGGGCCTCGCCCGGATGCTTCGCCCCGTAGGCGGTCGCCTGATAGCCCGCCTTCTCGGCCGACAAACGGTACCGTCCCGGCTTCACGTCTTTCAACGTGTACTTGCCGTCCTCACCGGTCTCCGCCGTCTGCGTCTGCTCACCGCCGATCAGGGCCAGCGTCACCTTGGCCTTCCGAATGGCCGTGTGGGACGCCGCGTGGGTTACCGTGCCTTCCAGCGTCGCAGGCTTCACCTCCTGTGCCGCGGGAGCCTGCATCAACATCGCCAACGCAATCAGGGAAAACATCTTATGAACCTCGTAAAAGGACCTTCAAAACACCACGTTCCTGCGCTCGTGCGAACGCCCTTGGCGACTCGGCCAACGGAAATTCATCCGAGATCATCCGGTCCAATTGTAATTTATTGCTCTGGAGTAGTTTCAATGCCGGTTCAAACCGGCCGCAGCGTGAACCCACCAGGGTGATCTCGTTCACGATCACCGGAGCCGCGTCCAGCGCCACCGCGCCATGGACCGTTGACTTCATGACAATGGTGCCGCGCGGGCGGGTCATCCTCACGGCCTGCATCAGACCTTCGCTGGAGCCGGTTGCTTCCACCACATAGTCATACGCCGCCGCCGGCAATTTGTTCGATAATCTCGCATCAATCCCCGCTGCTTCGGCCACTTGGAGCTTGTCCCTGTGCCGCCCATACTGATGCACTTCGAGGCCGGAACAGCGGAGCACCTGCCCAACCAGCAGGCCGAGCTTCCCGTCGCCCAACACGGCGACCGTGGCCCCGCGCGGCATCCTGACCTGATCGAGAATCTCGCAGGCGGCGGCAATCGGTTCGGTGAACACGGCGTGCTCGGTCTTCACCTTCGCGGGAACCGCCCGCAAGTTGCCTTCCGGCAGCGTCAGATACTCGCGAAACGCTCCGGCATGTCTCACAATGCCCAGTACGGTCCGCGTAGGGCAGTGGCGCCCCAGGCCTCGCGCGCACCACTCGCAGTGCCCGCAAGGCAAATTGATCTCGCCCACCACGCGCCGCCCCACCCAGCGCGCATCGTCGCTCTCCACCACCTCGCCCACGAACTCGTGCCCGGGCGTCCCTTTGAATCCGTAGTACCCCCGCAGGAGTTCGATGTCGGTATTGCAGATGCCGCCGCAAATTAGCCGGATCAGCGCCGAGCCCTTCGGTCGCCGGGGTTTGGCCATCTTTCGGACCGTTACCGTCCGCGCCTCCAGATGGACGCCGATCATCGAATCTGCCCCTTCCGTACGCGGCTCCAATACCACCAGTTCCGCTGCTCGGCCGGCAGGTTGGGATCCTTCGCCTGCGCGACGGCGCAGACAAAGGTGTCCAGCACGCACGGATCCTGCCGCTGCCCGGTGAGTTCACACAACCGGTCATACATCTTCCGCCCTGAGTGCTTTTTGAGTTGATCGATGTTGGCGATCCCTAGCAGCTCGAAGTCTTTCAGCATTTTTGGACCGATGCCGTCCAAGTCCTTGAGTTTTCGCAAATCGGCCATGGCAAGGGATATGATGCCAGAGATGCAACGCGTCTGCTTCCTCCTGCAAGTCAAGAAAGACCGCCTGGCCGAATACAAGGAGCGCCACAAGTCCGTGTGGCCCGAGATGCTCCAGGCCCTCAGCGATACCGGTTGGCACAACTACTCCCTCTTCCTCCGCGACGACGGCCTGCTAGTGGGCTACGTCGAAACCCCCGATTTCCAGAGGGCCCTCGACGGCATGGCCGGCCTCGACGTCAACGCGCGCTGGCAGGCCGAAATGCGCGAGTTCTTCGAGGACACAACGGGCCGCAACGCCGACGAACGGATGCGCCCGCTGGAGCAGGTCTTCTACCTCGCGTAAACTAGAGAGTTGGCACCCGCACTCCTCTCCTGTCTGAACCCTCAATGCCGCGCCCAGTTTGGCGTGGAGGAGGTTCTCTATACCTGCCCGCGCTGTGGCGCCCTGATCGAAGCCACATACCCCGGCATGGCGCTCGACCCGACGGCGACCAAACGCCTCTGGCGCGAGCGGCGTATGTCGAATGCGCCCATCGACCAGTCCGGCGTCTGGCGCTACCGCGAGCTGCTTGGTTTCGTCGACACCACGGCCCACAAGGCCGTCACGCTAAGGGAAGGGAACACGCCACTGTTACCGGCGCCGCCTGCGGCCGGCTTCGGCGGCCTCGATGCCCTCGTGTTTAAGCATCAGGGCTTCAACCCCACCGGGTCCTTTAAGGACAACGGGATGACCTGCGGGGCGACCCAGGGCCTCCGCCTGGGCATGAAGCGTGTGGCCTGCGTGTCCACCGGCAACACTTCGGCCTCCATGGCTGCCTATGCGGCCAGCGCCGGCATGACGCCCATCATCTTCCTGCCTCATGGCAACATCAGCTATGGCAAGCTCGCCCAGGCCCTCGAATATGGTGCCCTGACACTCCAGGTGGAAGCCAACTTCGACCAGATCCTGGCCCTGGTTCGCGTTCTGGCGGAAAAGACGGGCATCTACCTGTTGAACAGCGTGAACCCGTTCCGCATAGAAGGCCAGAAGACGATCATGGTCGAGATGCTGGACCAGCGCGACTGGCACGTGCCGGACTGGGTGGTGGTCCCCGGTGGCAACCTCGGCAACATCTCGGCGTTTGGCAAAGGCTTCCGCGAGTTGCTGGCCATGGGCTTCATCGACCGTCTGCCCCGTTTTGCAGTGGTCCAGGCGGCCGGCTCGGCGCCCTTCTACGAGTATTTTCGGGACCGTTCGGAATTCCGTTCGATCCCCGATCCGGAGACGTTGGCCACGGCGATCCGCATCGGGGATCCTGTTTCGTGGCCGAAGGCGATTCAGGTGATCGACGAATCCAACGGCGTCGTGGAGAAGGTGACGGAACAGGAGATTGCCGACGCCAAGGCGATCGTGGGCCAGTGTGGCATCGGCTGCGAGCCGGCTTCGGCGGCGACGTTGGCGGGCATCAAGAAGCTGACCGCGGCGGGAGTGATGGCACCGGATGCGGATGTGGTCGCGATCCTGACAGGCAATGTCCTGAAGGATCCGGATTACATCTACAAGTACCACACAGGCCAGTTGAAGACGCCGTCGGCCGTGCCCATTGCGCCGACGTTTGGGAATGCCCCGGTGGTGGTGCCAAACGACCCCGAGAAGATCGCGGCGTTGCTGCAGGAGCGACAGGGTTCATAAGTGCCGCGTCAGCGACGCCTGAGGAATAGGTGGGTGCTGGCCGCAGTGGTAAAATCGCACTAGGCTGATCGCACTTCGCACAAGGCAGAGGATCCGCCCGTGACAGCAGTTTGGGACCGTAGCTCAGCCGGATAGAGCATCTGCCTTCTAAGCAGAGGGTCGCAGGTTCGAGTCCTGCCGGTCCTACCAACCCGCCTATTGATTCCAAAGGGGTTGGTTGAATCGCTGCCATCGCCTTATCCCTTTTCTAGCTTCAACTGCGCCAAAACTAAGCCAAGACCCCGTCAGTTGGTCTGGACTGTGCCAGAACTCTTCACGCTCTCGTTGGCGTTCCGGTTCAGCTTGCCCATCCGAGCGCCAGCCGACGCGCCACATCGACCTCCGCAAGCGAGTTGGGAAATTAAGTGAACAGCATTGAAGCTAAGGCACGACGGCCACCAAGGCCGGTGTCGTGGAAGCAGTGAAGCCGTCAGGTACAACGATCTGCAACAGGACGCTACCGGGTGCGGTCGCCTGGACCTTCACTTCCCCTCGCGAGTCAGGTCCGTTGAAAACTACCCGCGCAGGCTCCAGGGTGACGATCCCTGCGCGGTCCGCGCGCACGTCCACCGCAAGATTAGCGCCAGCGCGCGGCGTTGCCTGGTAATCCACGGAGCGCATTCCCAACGTCAATGTGGCCGAGTTTCCGATGTGCAAAGAGACGGGGCTTCCGCCATAGGGCAGACTAGTCCAATAAAACTCGGCTGGCCGCAGTCGTACGGCCACACGGAGATCCTGGTACCCGGGAGCGCTGAACACGACCTCCGCGGTGCCACTGCCCGCCAGGCCCTGTAGGGTGAAGTCGACGTTGGAGCCGTTGGAGGCGGCCGTGGCGGTGGCGGCGCCCGCTATCTTGGCGTCCGCACTCACCAACAAGTGTGAGGCATCTTGTGAGGAAGCGCTTACCGTCACGCCGGCTGGGACCGGGATCGTGTAAGTGACCTGTGTGTCCTTGCCCAGGATGGCCTCTGTGGAGCGATTGGTTGACAGACGCGGCTCCACGACGCTGACCGCCATGGTTTCCGACCCATCGGGCGAGGGCCCGAATCCGGCGGGCGGCGTCAGACGCAGTTCCCCTACGCCGGGCGAGACGCCGAGCAGCACTACTCGTCCGCTGCCCGACTGCAGGGACACACTCTGTGGCGTCACAGTGAAGATATCGGGCGCGCTGCTCTCCAGGCGGAGATTGAGCTCTTCCAGTCCGACGCGGGGAGAGATCTCCTGAAGGTAGTTCGACGGTGCCGCCGCGGAACGGATGCTGCATTCCCTGGTCGCGTTGCTACCCACGACGATGGGCTCCTGCGAGCCGCAACTCACCCAGGAACGTGTAACCTGGATATTGGCTGCCGCACGGGTAGCGTCGTTCGCGGTCAACTGGACAACCGCGTCGCCTTCCTCGATAGCCTGGAAGTAGATCAGTTGCGTTTGGTTCTGTCCGGCGGGCACGGCGACACTCACCGACGCCGTCCCGGCTGTTGAGGCAGATCGAGAGAGCAACACCCGGCCCGGCTCCGAAGTGGTGAGTTTGACAATCGCCCCATTGGGATTGCTGAAGCTCGAGCCGAGGTCAATCCGCACGGCCGCCTGCAGGTTCTTGCCAATCGCGTAGGTGGGAATTGTCTGCGGAGCTGATCCGCCCACCGTCACCGAAACTGGATTTGCGATGATCTCCGGAGGACCCTCGAAGATCAGTTTGGTTGCCCCCTGGGCAACGCCTGTGACCCGCAAGACGGCACGCACAGTGCCATCTGCTCCGCCCAATTCGAACGTTGCCGGATCCACCGTGGCCACCGCGGGGTTGGCCGATTGGACGTTGAACCGGTAGGATCCACTGTCGGGGCGGAGCATATAGGCGTTCAATGAGAGGGTGTAGTTTGCACTTCCTCCCAGGGTCACGCCACTGCCGGAGTACAAGGTCAGGACCAGGGGTTGCAGCGCGACCTGGAGTTCGAGGACAGTAACGCCGCCCGATTTAAAGATGACCGTGGCATTACCCGATTCCGCAAGCGCATGGATGTAGATTCTGGAGCCGGAATTGGGGACATCCAGCGATTGCGATCCCGGTGCGGAGGCAGTCGCGCTGAGCAGCACGCGGTCTGGGTCACTGCTGGTCGCGGTGAGGGCGGCCAAGTTCGTGTACGAGCCGATGTAAAACTCGCGAAGCTCATTCCTAGCCAGGAGCATTGTGGTGCTGGCCAGCGTTGCGGTCGCGTTGCGGACCCGCATCCTGGCAGTGATGAGCGACACAGCCCCTTCCGCGTCGGATTCGACGATCAGGGTGGCATCCTGGCCGACCGGCGGAAGGGTGTAGTTGAGCACCGCCTCAGGAACGTCAACCGTCAGCGTGGCGTTTTCGGGAGAGAGGCGCACCGGGGCCCCCTCGCTACGGAACCTTGCGGCGATCTTGAAGGCTGGTTGTGGTGTTTGCGTGAAGATGCCGATCCCGGTCTGACGATCCAACGCCCATGCCCGCACGGGAGCGGAACGATCGAATCCCTGGCTGGCCGAACTGCTGACATATCCGGCGAATCCGGCGCCCGACGGCAGGAGTACAACGCGGATCTCGCGTTCCTCCCCCGTCGGGAAGCGCAGACGCACGCGGGTCTCCCCGTCGCTCTTGAGGGCCTGCACCTGGAAGGTGTACTCATCGGAATAGGTCTGCTTCGGCGCCAGTGATAGATGAGCTGATCCCAGGACGAGCGTCGATGGGGACAGCACCACGGCGTTCGAATCGTCGGAAACTATGTCGATAGTCTGCTGGGACGCCAAATAGCGGAATCCTACCCCAGTTTGGAGCCCTTTGCCGACGTACACAGTGGTAGGAAAGTTCACCAGCAAGGCCGCCGATGTGGGCGCTGCCACTTCGACGTGAACGGTCTCATTTGCAGGCCGCAACTCGTCGCTGGAGGTGGTAAGCCTCAATTCGGACGTGCCCGCGGCTACCCCGAACACTGTGTAGGCCGCGTCGGTGGACCCCAGAGTACGGGTCAGCCGGTTGAGTTCCACGATGGTCGGATCAGAGTTCGTCAAGCTGAGCGTCACCGGCGGCGCCCCAGGCCGATAACCGCTGGCCGCGCTGCCCGATTGGCCCTGGAGCGTAAACGTCAACTGCGTGGCTTGCACCGTCGCAGTCAGCGAGACCGCTGGAACGATTTCGGCTCCCGTCGGCTGGCCATAGCGGAACGAACCCCACTTGATCACGGCCGGCTCCAGAGTCACCGTCATGGGAATCTCGCCCTCAAACTCGCTGGAAGTGAGAAGGATCTGAACGGTACCCTCGCTGGCAAGGGCCTGCGCATAGATGACCGGCTCAAAACCGGACATCGTCAATGTGACACTCTCGCTTCCTGGGCGGTCGCTCGCCAGGGAGAGCAGCAGACGGCTCGGATCGGCGCTGCGCGCGGTGAAGGTCCCACGATAGGCCGAGTTCACCGTAACGCCGTTCAGTCCGAAAGCGAGGGGGAGATTTACATAGAGGTCCCGGCCGAGCCGGAGATCCAGATTGGACGAAAGAGGCCGCGGTGTGGCGGCGGTGATCGTCCTGTCCTCCTGAAGGACTGTGAATCCATCCACGGTCAGCCTCAGGGTGGCGTCACCCGCCTTCAATACGCGTAGTTGGAAGGAAGTACCGGCGTTGACAATCTCAAACACGGAGGGATCGGAGACTGACCAGTTGAACACTGGCTGCGCTACTCCGGCGCGGATGCTCATGCTGCTGGCCCCGACCAGTTGTCCGGTCGCAGGATCCAGGGCGCGGTAAATGGCATAAAGAGAAGAGGGCGAAGCCCATGTGGAAATCGGATTTACCGGTGAGTACGCCTGTATGAACACGCCGGGATACAGCCTCACCAGTATTTCCTTCGTTGTAAATCCCGGGGCCGTAATTGTGATGGTGGCTTCGCCAGAATCGGTGAGGGCCTCGATCGCTATATTGTCTTCCGGAGGAGCCGTCACCTCGTCGAAACTGCGGCCCAGGTAAACCAGGCGGACGCGCGAAGGGTCGGACGAGCGATAGGTAACTGGATTGCGGAATAGCGTTCGTCCCGGCCTGACGCTGAACGGGAGGACCCCATCCTTGGCCAGAATCAGTTCCGAGGGGCCAATCACGTAGTCTGTACCGATATTTGCCCAGAAGCCCTCAGCCTGCTCGCCCCGGTCCTGCAGGGGCGAGCGTTGCGGCAGATCTGTGGAGGTAGTGGATCCGGCCACGCGCGCGACCAAGCTGTTAATGAGCCTCACGTCCCGGATGCGGTCGTCGCCGGATCCGCCGAAGTACGTGAGATGGTGCAGCACTCCGGTACCGTCAAAGACGGCGAACATGCCCTCCTCGCCCCCCGCACTCGCTGGTTGCAGTGCGTGGGCCACCGGAAGGTCCGTGCTGCGCGTCCAGCCGCCGACGTACAGATCCCCTGCCCAATCCATTGTGGCGGCTGTGACCTCATCGGCGCCGGAGCCACCCAGATAGGTCAGCCATCGCGGCGCGGCCGCCGTCACATTCCACATGCCGGCGAAGCCGTCGCTCTCCCCAGCAAACTGGGGGAAAGCGGCGTTCCGAACGGGCAGGTCGGTGGAGGTCGTGGTGCCCGCGATACCGATGTCGGTAACCGTGAAGGGCCGGAGCAACCTGAGGCCGTACGGGTCAACGGTCACTGTGGCGGGCACTGCGGCTATCGCCCGAACGCTATCCGCGCCGTTGCCACCCACCCGGTAAGTGGCCACCGTGACCACCTGGGGGCCGGTCCACGCCACCGGCGCAAAGATTTCCGCCAGAAATCCGTCGGAAGGCCCGTCCAGTCCGGCGACGGGGAAGGGGAAGTCGCCGGAGGACGTCTCCCCGCCGATCCACACCGAAGTGTTCGACCGGACCGAAACGGCATAGGCAGCGTCGTCGCCCGATCCACCGAGGTAACCGTAGTATCTGTATCCATACACCGGGCTGACGATGCCGTAGAAGGCATCCTTACCTCCGCCGATGACCTTCTGAGGGACATCGCCGACAACCGGGAGGTCCGCACTATCAGTCACGCCCACCATTCCCTGGATGTAGTCGCCTCCGCTGAAGGCTGTGATCCTGTCCTCTCCGGAACCGCCAATGTACTGCGTGCTGCCGACGTTCAGATAGCCCTGGGACAGGGTCAGGATTGTCAGGAAACCATCGCTTGCCCCGCCGTGGTATTTGGAGGTGCCGGCACCCGCAAGGTCCTGCGAAGTGGTGGTCCCGGACAGACTCACGTAGCGAAGGGTTGTTTGCAGGGCAATCCCCGCCAATTCATCGTCTCCGGAGCCGCCAAAAACAAACGTGCCGTAGAACGTGGTCTGCGAGGTTTGTCCGGGGATGAACTCGCCCGTTCCCCTTACAAAAACGTCGCGGCCTCCGCGCAGGGTTCTCTGGGCCAGCGGAAAGGCGATGGACCGCGTGTTGCCCGCGACAAATCCATCGGTCATCGCCACAATCTCATCGTCGTTCTCCCCGCCCAGGTAGGTCGCCATCTCAATGACGGGGTCGACCACCAGGCGTTTGGCGGTGTCGTACGATGCCACCTTGAGCGTGGCGGCGTTCTGACCTGCACTCTGGAAGTCACCCGCAATCTTTCGGCGGACACCCGAAGCGGTTTCCTGGTAAATGGCGGGCACTCGCTGGTGGATTTTGGTGCCCCCCTCGGAGATTTCGAGGACTCCGTCGGCATTGCCGCTGACGCGCGCCGGCGCCGCGAACTCAAGGCGCACACGCGAGGGGTCCGCCCCGGGTGCCAGCACCAGATCGTATTCCAGTCGGTCGCCATCGCCGTAGAACGTCACATCGACGCCGCGGTATACGCCACGCCAGGTGATGCGGTCATACACTGGGGCGCCTTTTACCCACTTCCGCGGGTCGCTGCCGACGTAGTAGGAAATGGAATCACTGGACGGTCCGTCCGCAACCCACTCCGGTCGGCCCGAGCCGGCAAAGGTCATACGAATAGCCGGACCCGAGGGCGGAGAGAACACGACACCCGTATCGGTGAAGAAGATCTGCTGGCCGCGTGCACGGGCCATGTAGCGAACGGCGGAATCCGCCTGTCCCCGGTTTGCTTCGAAGCGTACGGTTCCGAATGCAAACGGCTTCTCGGTAGCGAGCATGGGGCGCGCGGCGGCGCACAGGAAGAGGATGGTCAATAAGCGCGACATTAGATTTGTTTACCGGACACTCACTACCAGGTCTTGACGAACGGAAGACGCACCGGCGAATGCAGCCGGCATGATCACACTCACCACCGCATCGCCACGGCCGACCAACTCCAGTCCGACATTCTTGCGGCTATCGCCAGGGGCGAATTCCACCGTCGGAACAGCCACACGAACTACTTGTGAATTCGACGACTCCAATTGGAGTTTCAAGGGGCCGAAGGATGCCCCCAAGGGCAGGCCGGTGGAGTTGCCGTACTGATCGGTCAATACGATTGCCACCTGCGCTGTACGGTTCGCCAAGCTTACGTTTAGCGGGGTTGTCGCGTCGAAGCGCGCCTGCGGATCGCGCACGGACACTCCGTTGGAGGCAGGCCTGAAGTCCGGCGCATCCAGGCGAACAGATGCCGACCACCCGGGACCGGCCGGTTCCATGTACAGCGGCCGGCTTTCCTTTCCAGCCAGCGTAACCAGCAATGTACTCGCTGCCGGCGCATCCGGGCCGCTCGCGGCCGTGCCGAACCGCAGCGGCACTCCTTCACCGCTGCTCACCGAGATCGAAGTAGGTTGGGAACGGGGATTGGTGACGGTGAACTTGGTCACCATGTATCGCACCGGATTTCCGAGAGAAAGGGAGGGGAACTCGAACAGGCCCACCACCGCGTCGAGATTCGCAACACGGTTGGTGATCTGCGGAGGCGCCTCAATCTGAATTTGCGCGCGTCCCGGGGCAACGGGTAGCAGCGTGACGTTCATGTTCGTTTCAAGCGTCATGTCGGAGGTGGAGATACCGACGATACTGCTGTCGCTCGTCGAAATCCTGACAGGCAGGCGGACACCCGGGCGGAAGCTTCCGTTGAACTGACTCGATATCCGTCCGAGGCTATCCACGGGCCCGTATCGTAAATAGAGGCTGCTGCTGACTAGAGGTCTCAGCGCAAGGGAAGACTCCGGATACGTCAGCTGCAATTCCGCCGGCAGGAACTCCACTTCCCGTTCGGTGCTGGCGTAGCCGGGGGCTTCCAACCTGACGCGCACCGTATCGCCGGGTTGGGGGGTGCTCATGGCCTGCAAATAGACCCGCGTTCCGAGGGGCGCAGTGATGCTGGCCTCTCCCGTGGCCGCGCTATCGTTCGAGATCCGCAGCTTGTCCGGGTCGAGGCTCGTTAGTGTTACGTTGACACCGGATTGTATGCCGCCGCCCATCGCCACCACTGGAATGGGTGTCTGTAGATCAGCACTCAGTACCGGTGTCGTGGAAAACGTCAACTGTTTCTCGTACACGTGTACGTGGAGCGACGACTCGGGCACCTCGATAAAGCCCTCGGGCTGGAGGACGGTTAACTCCGCGTCGCCGGCCGCATTCACGCGGAAGTTCAGGGCGGCCGTAGCGTCCCCCTCGCTCACCAAGGCGTCCGGAGCCACTGGCTCGACGACCGACGAGTCGGAGCTCTTCGCACGAACGAACGCCGGATCGGTGCCGCCCCGGATAGAGAGTCCGGAACTCCAGATCAGCTTCCCTGTATCCGGGTCGACCAGGCCCGGGCGTATGTCCAAGGTCAGCGCTGGAGACGAGAGCGGGTGGTCCAGGGAGAGTACCTGCAGGGTGTCAGCGACGGGAGAGGAGGTGCGGGTTCGAATCGCCAGGGTCGAAGGCAGTAGATAGACGTTGATGTCCGTCTTGCGCCCGTCCGTGGTCTCGGCCGTCAGCGTCGCGATTCCTTGCGAAGCGAATCCTTGTACGTAGACGCCGCTGTAGTAATTCGGGGGTATGGTGACCATTGCCGAACCCGGCGCCTTCGCATCAAGCGACAAACGGACGAGGTCGGGGGCGTTGCTGGTGATGGTGCCGCTGAACCGTCCGTCCGCATTGTTCAAGGAAAGTTGAGCCTGCAATCCATTGCCTGTCATCACCCGGGTGGCAATCGGGATGGGAACCGGCGTACCGGGCAGGGAGACAATCCGCATCGTGAACTGGGATTGTGCGGCGCTCAGCCCGGCGACCGGCTCCAGCGACAGTACCGTTACACCCGGTCCGCTACAGGTGAGATGCAGAGTCAGACCCCCGCTTGAGGAGACTTCGCCTCCCTCGGATGTCTCGCATATGCCGGGCGGATCCAACCTGGGCCGCAGCTTGAGGGTTGCTGAGGAGAACAGCCTGCCGGATTCCGCCCGCACCACAAGTCCTTCGTCATAGGCGCCGAGCAAGAAATAGGCATCCCCGGTCGCGGGCGTACCGTTGCGCGGCGCCACCTGCATCTCGTCCATGAACGGAAGCAGCACGGCTTCGACGATGCGAATGGGAAGGGCGAACTCGGGCACGCCGGGCGCCGAGATGTAGAGAGTCGCCTGCTGACCCACCCGGGCGGTATAGGCCGCTAGCTGCACCCCATTCCCACCCGAGAAATCCACTGTGATGTCGGTTGCGGGCTGCCCCCACTTATTGAGGGTGAGCGGCGCATTTTCGCTCAAGCGCAGCCGAACGGCTCTCAGGGTGCCGACGGTGGCGTGCGTGCCGGTCGACGTATAGAAGTTGAGCCCGGCACCGGCAGGAATTCGAAGTACCTCCACGCCGAAATCAAGGTGCGGCACCACCACTTGGACCGAAGCGCGCAATGCCGCGAATTCCTCCGGCGCGTTGGAATCGAAATCGAGCACCGCTTCGCCGATCTCTCCCGCCACGGCAGTGAAGCTCAACACTGCGTAGGGAGATTTCGTCGTCTGGAGCACCGCAGGATTCGACGAGCGCAGTTGCACGTTTGCGAACGTGCCCGGTCTGGGTGTCATGTAGGGAATCGTCAGGTTGATCACATCCGCCACGGCGGTCTGCGGTACCAGTTGCACCTCGACATAGAGCTCCATCCCGGATGCGACTCTTACCGGCAAGGTGTTGAGTGCGGCCTTGTACGGCACGAGGTAAACCAGCAACGACTCGGAGATCGGCCGCCCCTGATAGGTACCCTCCACACGAATCCTTGCAGTTCCTTCGCCAGCAAGCGCGGCGATCACCAGGTTGCCACCAGGGTAGGCGGCCTGGAGGTTCACGTTCAGAGTACCGGCAAAAGCGTACTTGTCGCTGCCAAGCACCAAGCGGCTTGGGTCTTCCGAGGTGAATTGCAGCTGATCTCCGGCGAGACCGCTGATGGCGAACGACGTTATGTGTTCTCGTGCCAGGACGAGGGGCCGGCCCGGGAAAAACTTGGGCGCCGCCAGTGAACTGTCCACCCGCACCGCGATGGATTGCCCGGGACCAGCCGGGAATTGGGTGGACGATGGCGTCAGGGTGTAGGTGCCGCTGCGCAAGGCGAGCGCCTGGATATGGTAGCTTCCCGTGGAGTCTCCCAGCCGGATGGAGTCGCGTATAACCTGCAATCCGGTGGCGTCTGAACTGATCAGCCCCGGTGTGGACGTCACTCCGGCACGAGGCGCCTCTCTTGGTCCCGAACTCCCATCAGGCAAGAGGGGTGCGTGGGTGAGTACAACGTCAACAGTACCGTTCACGGCCATACTCACTTCCTTCGGTGACGACAGGAACAGAGCGGCCGGCGCGAGGCTGACGGGGATGCGCCGGCGTGGATAAGTTCCCTTTGTCGAAGCCGTAGCACGTCCTTCCACCACGATCTCCACTTCGCCGGAATCCGCCAGGGCCTGCAACACAAAGCTCTTGCCTAAGGTGTAGTAGTCGTTCTGGTCGGTGTTCTCCAGCAGGACTTGGCCCGTTCCGGGCAGATCGCTACGCGGTGAGACCACAAGCCGGGACGGATCGCTGCTGCGCACCAGCAACACACCGTCCATGCCTGCCTCTGATGCTGCTAAGACACTCATCGGCACCTGTAGATCACGGCCGAGAATGACACGGCCAGGCGTGCCGGGGGAGAAACCGCTAAGCCGCACAGCCGGAAACGAAACAGTCGCCACGAAGCCGTCCTGCCCGGCGGAGGCGATGTGGAACGGGTCCAACTCGTCGAGCCACTCCCGTGAATCGCTCGATCCGGCAAGAACGACCTTGCCAAGGACGTCCGGCTCAATACCCAGAACACGATCGTCCGCCGAACCGCCCAAACGGATGCCTCGCATTGGCGCGCCGAAGGCGTCGCACAACACAAACAGCGCATCCAAACCGCCGTGTACGCCTTCTCCCGCAGCGAGACCAGGCAGCGTCAGGTCGTCCGAATCCGTCGTCCCGCCCAGAAAGACATCGCCGTCGCGGGCGTCCGCCGCCGAGATCTCGTCGCGCCCGGCGCCACCAATGTAAGTGGTCACTTGTGGTACGGCGGTCAACGGATCGAAGAAAGCGACGAAGCCATCACTGTCACCGCCGTGGTAGGCGCCGCTTGCGGCAGGAAGGTCGCGCGAGGTCGTAGTCCCGGCGACGTAAAGCCCTTGCTTGTCCAGTACGCCGAGCCCGCCCAACCGCTCGTCGCCGCTGCCGCCAAAAAGTTGGAGCACCGGCAGGTCACTCAGGTCCAGCCGCAGGCGGCCGACCCACAGATCCTTGCCAGCCGCGGCCCTCACCGAATCCGAGCCACCGTCGCGTACAGGGAAGTCCGGCGAATCGGTTTCGCCAGCCAAGGTCCAGAACCCATCTCCGGCGTTGCGCATCCGCATCATCCGGTCGTCTCCAGCGCCACCGATCGCGAGAAGCGAGAGCCGCGTCTCGTCCCACACTCCAGCGATGGCGTCCGCCTTGCCCCCGACCCCGATCTTCCTGACTGTGGCTCCAGCCCACGCCGTATCGTCCGTCTCACCGGCGAATGCGAATGCCCCCTCGTATCCGTTACTGGCGGTAGTCCGGACATCGTAGAGCCGGTCCGCTCCCGGTCCGCCGAGGTAGCCAGCGAATGTCAGCTCGCCCCGCGAGAATTTCAGAAAGAATCCGTCGGTAGCGCCACCGGCGTATGGTTGCGCGGTCAGGCGCTCCCACATTCCGGACAGAACAGGGGCGTTTCGCGAATTGGTCCAGCCTGCCAGGTATAGCCGGCAATTAGTCGGATCCCAATCGACGCCCCCGATGGACTCTTCACCCTCTCCGCCCCAGAAGACCGTCGTGCCGCCGAAGCCGGGCGAGGCAAGCTGCACAAACACGTGGCGGCCGCCTGCCACCGGCAGATGGTGCCAATCGGCGGAGCGCGTGGTGCCGTAGCGGTAAGAGCAGCCACCGCGACTTTCACCCAAGAATCCCTGGATCGTGTCCTCGTCGCCTCCACCAGCCACGGCAATCCCCTCGACCACGGGATCGATGACCAGATCGTGTCCGGCGTCGTAGTCACCCACCACGAATTCGAACTCTGAGTCGCCGGAGGCGCGCAGAGCCGCGCTCACTTCGACACGTTTGTCATTGATCACCTGGTACGCCACGGGACGCCAATGCAGCATGGCTCCGGCCCGCAGTCGTCCGTCGGAGGCGACCTCCGCCGTCGCACCCTCCACGCGGAGGCGCGCGTCGCGTACTTGCGCGCCCGGATGAACCACAAGATCGTATTCGAGTTGACCAGCCCGGCCATGCAGTTCCCAGTCGATGCCCGGGTACAGATTTCTCCTCAGTAGCCGGCGATAGCTTTTCACACCCTCGGAGCACAGGCTGGAATTTCCAGGAAGACAGTAATGGGTTGTGTTGCCCGTAGCCTCGGAAATCTGCCAGTCACCCTGTTGGCCTCCATTGCTAGGAGTGCTTTCCGCCCATGAAAGCCGCACCGCCTTACCGGAAGAAGTAGCCAGCTCGAGGCCGCGATCTTCGATGTAGGCCCGGGTCGCACCCGCGCGCGCCAGAAAGAGATACTGCTTTTCGGCTTGCCCGGTATTCGGCTCGAATTCTGGTACCGCTGCCCTGAGAGTAAGGGCCAGGAAGAATGGGGCGAGCACGACGGGGAAGCGAATCATCGATCCCATCATAAAGCAATAAGGCACTATTATCCGATTCATGGACGCAGTTGGGTAGGCAGCCGACGGAAATGTGGACCGTTCAATCCACTCACGTGACCGAGGAATTCCCGTCGGCACTCCCCCAGCCATCTTCCCGCAATTTCATCTTGCCGAGTGCTGGGTTCCCGGGTCCGTGCGGGCTTGTCTCTCAAATGTCGTGGTAGACAGATGGCAAGGTATTCGAGAAATCACAGGCGAAACTACAGCCGAAAGTGAACACCTTCGGGGCCCACGGACGTTGCTTGGACCTCCGCCCGTCGGATCAGATGAGTAAAGTGGTGAACGACTGGCAGTTCCACCGGCGATCAGGATTTGCCACGGAGGCCCATCCACGTGATCCGCCAGATCCAACGCGACCCCGGCAGAGGGCCGTGAGTTCGTGCAAGCCGTTCAGGCTACGCGATCACCGGCGGAAGCCGCCCAAGCCGACGACTGATTGCTCCAGCCGGAGCAGTTCGCCCAATGGATCTGATCCACGACGGGCAAGCGGTGTTCAATCTTGCTCCAGTTGCTGATTCCTGGTGGCGGATGACTGACTGCAATCCGCAAGCCGGTTTCGTCGGCCATCTTCTGGAGTACCACTTTCCAAAGCCGCTCACGCGCCCCGTTACTGCCACCCGAATCCGGGGTAATCAGCAGATGCGTGGTGTTCGGATATAGGCGCCAGCCTCATCGAATTCCACCGCCGCCGAATGCTTTCCACCGCGAACGCCGCCGTATCGTGATCCACTCCCACGCTGACCCAACTTGTGTTGTGGGCGATATCGTAGACTCCATAGAAATTGGCTCGTCCCAATTCCGGAGTGACAAAGTCGTGCACCCGTACCTTCTCCGGATCGCCCTGGGGACGCAATGCCTGCCCCTTGCTCTTGAAATCGCCCACCAACTCTTTCTTTTTTGGTGTCCACCGAAATCACCGGTTGATGCTGTTGCAGTTGGCGTTTAATCTCCCCATTCAGGTACTCGAACTGGGCATTGCGATCCAACACCAGGGCTACGCCGTTCCGCCGATGGGTAGCTGCCACCGGAACAGGAAGTAATGACGGCCGCAGAAGTCACAGCGGCAGGGCTGGAGCAGCCAGAGAACGGCTTGCTCCAGCACGTTGCGAACGCCCACGCTGCGAAACTCGATGGACCCGCAGTGCGGGCAACGAGTGGAGAAAAGATTCTTCAAGGCGCGGAGCATGGCTTTAGCTCCCACCCGTCGACCTGGTATCCGTGGTTTGGCCCGTCTGATGTCGAGAAGAAGGACTGGCGTAGATGGCGCTGGGGCCACTACGCCAGCCACCGGCGGGAGCGCTTGCCTCCCGCGCGACTCGAATCTGTTCCGGCGTCCGCACATCGGGCTCGGAGAGTCTCACTCTCGCCTTCGCCCGCGCGACCTGCCGCTTATGTCGTTTGACCAATTGCTTGCTCACGGTCAACCTTTCCCCGGATGCTGCCTCAACTCCTACGGAGTGGGCTCCTCGATCTCCGAACAGATCATCGCTTCGGTCGTCAGCATGAGGGAGGCGATGGAAGCAGCATTTTGCAGGGCCGATCGCGTCACCTTTGTGGGGTCGATCACACCGGCCTTGACGAGATCCTCGTACACTTCAGTGGACGCGTTGAAGCCGTAGTTAGGATCATCGCTGTCGATGATCTTCGCGGCGACAACCGCACCCTCGGTGCCACAGTTGAGCACGATCTGCCTGACCGGCTCTTCGCACGCGCGGCGTACGATGGTCACACCGAACTGCTCGTCTTCGTCGAGCTTAAGGGTCCGAAGGACGATCGAAGCACGCAGCAGGGCAACACCGCCACCAGGTACGATGCCTTCCTCGACGGCCGCGCGTGTGGCATGGAGAGCGTCCTCGACACGCGCCTTCTTCTCTTTCATCTCTGTTTCGGTTGCGGCGCCCACCTTGATGATGGCCACCCCGCCCGCCAATTTCGCCAGGCGTTCCTGCAGTTTCTCGCGATCGTAGTCCGATGTGGTGTCTTCGATCTGGGTCCGCAACTGCTTGATGCGCCCTTCGATGCTCTGCTGGACGCCCGCTCCGTCGATGATCGTTGTGGTGTCCTTGTCGACGGTGACACGCTTGGCGCGGCCCAGGTCCTCCAGGCGCACGCTTTCGAGCGTGATGCCGGTCTCTTCCATGATGGCCTTGCCGCCAGTGAGAATGGAGATGTCCTCCAGCATGGCTTTGCGGCGATCACCGAAACCAGGCGCCTTCACGGCACAGACATTGAGGGTACCGCGCAGCTTGTTCACTACGAGAGTGGCCAGGGCTTCGCCTTCGACGTCTTCCGATAGAAGCAGCAGCGGCTTGCCCGCGCGGGCGATCTGCTCCAGCAGCGGCAGGATGTCCTTCATGCTGCTGATCTTCTTCTCGTGGATCAGAATGTAAGGCTCCTCGAGTACGCACTCCATGCGCTCGGGGTCGCTGACAAAGTACGGCGAGAGGTAGCCGCGGTCGAACTGCATGCCATCGACGGTCTGCAGTTCTGTGGTCATGGTCTTGGATTCCTCCACCGTGATCACGCCGTCCTTACCCACCTTGGCCATGGCTTCCGCAATGACATCGCCGATGGTGGAATCGCTATTGGCGGAGATGCGGCCCACCTGGGCGATCATGTCGCCGGAGACGGGCTTGGAGAACTTCTGAAGCTCCTCGACGACGAGCGCGACGGACTTGTCGATGCCGCGTTTGACAGCCATCGGATTGGCGCCGGCTGCCACGGCCTTGACGCCTTCGCGGAAGATGGCCTGGGCTAGGATCGTGGCGGTTGTGGTGCCGTCGCCGGCGACGTCGGACGTCTTGGACGCCACCTCACGCACCATCTGGGCGCCCATATTTTCTAGCGGATCCTTTAGCTCAATCTCCTTGGCGACCGTGACGCCATCCTTGGTGATGGTCGGGCCACCAAACTTCTTCTCGAGGACGACATTGCGTCCACGCGGTCCGAGCGTGACTTTCACGGCATCGGCGAGCTGATTCACACCGCGCAGAATGGCCTGGCGGGAATGCTCACTATAGACAATCTGTTTTGCCATGGATGGGTTCCTTTTGCTAATCGAAGATGATTCAGGTGGTCTTTCCGGCGGTTTGGCCGGCGGGCGTCAGAATGGCGAGAACGTCGTCTTCGCGGATGATGATGTACTCGGTGCCACCCAGCCGGGTCTCGCTGCCGGAGTACTTCCCAAAGAGAACGCGGTCGCCCACCTGCACGTCCAGGGGTACCAGTTTGCCGTCTTCCAGGCGCTTGCCATGACCCACGGCCAGCACTTCGCCTTCCTGGGGTTTCTCTTTCGCCGAGTCGGGGATAACGATGCCGTTGCGCGTGGTTTCCGTCTCCTCGATGCGCTTCAACACAATGCGGTCGTATAACGGTCTGAGATTCATAGTGGTGTCTCCCTATACTTTTTGCGGTCTGTCCCGATCACTGGCGCCGCGTCGGCCGGTTGCGCTTGATCGCCTGGTATCGGGCATCGCGAAAGATCAACTGGCGTATCTGATCGCCGATCTCCTGCCAGTCGTGGATGAAATATCCGGCTTGTTGCCGTCTCATCACTTCGTCTCGCTTGTCTTCGAGAATGCTGATGATCGATTCCGTATCTGCTCGTTGGGTGCCGTTCTGATTGTTGGCCACTACCCGGAACGAAGCCGCGACACGGTCGAAGTCCGCGTTCACGTTAGCCCTTATGCGCCGCGCCCACTCCACCTGAGCGACACTGCCGTCCAGTGTGGGCGCCATAGCGACGGCCGAGCCAGGCAGTGCGCCGCCTTCGCTTTCCCATGTTTCTATGGCGTTGGTCGTTAAGCCACTCATTTTGACTCCAAATCATGCTGACGGCTCGACTGGCGGGCGCCCTCCGCTCCGCCCCGTCCGCTCGCCCCGCGCCGGCCGGGCAACGGAGCCGATTGGCGACGCCGGCCTGCGGCATGCCTGGCCAGGGCCGCGAATGAACGGTTGAGGTCGCGGGCTGCACGCGCGCGCCTTCCCTGTCCTTGATGATGGCCCCCGAGTACCCGGTGTCCTCAATGGGGAGAATGACAGTCGGGAGGGCCCGCGGTTTCGTGCTCTCCAGCGGAGTGCCCACGTCGCCCGAATTGGCAAGGCTTGTGCTCATCATGCTTCTACTTGGACAGGACTCGGTTCGTGTTCCAGCCACCCGCTTAGGGCCGGAACTTCGGCTTGTTGACGAGCCGCGCCTTCTCCAGCTTGGCGCGCTCGATCTCGCCATCGGTAAGCTTCTGGGCGGCCTCTCTTTGAGGTGCTTCCTTCTCGTCGAGACGCGCCGCCTCAAGGATAGATGCCTGGGCAGGCGCTTCCAGACGCTTCAATACGCCCACCAACCTGTAGCTGGGGCCAAACGATGCCTGGATAAGCTCAAAGCGATACTTGGCATCTTCCCAACGGGCGACGAGTTCTTCCTGGTCGCCATAGGCCCCTTGCACAACCTTGGAAGCGCCGGTGGGTCTCTCTGGAACACCGAAGGTAGCACTGAACGCCTCGGTGATATCGTTGGGCGTCAACCCCTCGGTCTCGTAACGGTCGTAGCTGACCAGAATGCGGAGCAACTCGCCGTTATAGAACGTGAAGGTCACATCCTGCGCCGGCTCTGTCTGGGTGGACGCGCTCAGAGTCTGAGGCCTCCATGCCAGAACCTGAATGAGGGCTGGACGGCTCTGCGTTATCTTCGCATCCTCGACCTTGGCGCCGGTTTGCTTGGCAACGGCGGGCAAGGACGATCCGAGTGCGAAGCCGCGATACACGGATAGATCGGCGGCCCACGCGGTGGCCGTGAGCGCGGTGAAGGCAAGTACCGCAGTGGCGGCTGACCTGGGGATGAGTCGTTTGAAACTAGACATGACGTTTGGCTCCTGCCGGGCTACGAGCGAGCAGAGCAACAAAGGGGACGGCGCTGGCCACGACGAACGCACGCTGCCAGTCGCCCGCGAAGGCGAACACCGGCAATGCGGGGTTGTAGAGCAGCACCAGGGCGGCGAACGTGACGGCCGTGGAGTAGTGCCTCGTCCGCAGGCTCCTCACCGTGATGCCGAGCGCCGCAATGGAGACTATGAATCTGACGACAACATCGTACGGGGCGAGATGGGACCAAATGACCGCGGCCGCCAGCAGCGCGGCGATGGACGCCCAGAGCGAGGCTTTGAAGAGTGCGGCGTTGGAACGCCGTTCCTCCGCGATCCCCTTCGCTTCCCAGGCGTCCCACATCACCTGGTTGAGTGGAAGCACGGGCGGCAGTTCCCATACAGGCTTGGGTGGTTGCACTTCAAATGAGGTAGACATCGACTCTCTCCTTCACCGCGCGCCTATGGGCGCGCATCCTTTGTCGTTTGGTATCCGCTCAACCGGGACATGGCTCTAGGCCGCGGCCGAGCCCGTCGCTTTTGAACTGCTCAGCGCCTGCGTCATCGAAGCGATCAGATCGATGGGCAGAGGGAAGACGATGGTCGTATTGTGCTCGGCGCCAATTTCCACGAGGGTTTGGAGGTAGCGCAACTGGATTGCCACAGGTTCCTTCTGGATGACCGCGGCGGCCATGGCCAGTTTCTCGGCCGCCAGGTATTCGCCTTCCGCGTGGATGACCTTCGCGCGACGCTCGCGTTCGGCTTCAGCCTGCCGCGCGATGGCGCGGATCATCTGTTCAGCCAGTTCCACCTGCTTCACTTCCACGAGTGTGACCTTCATGCCCCACGAGGCGGTGTGCTGATCGAGGATCGACTGCAGGCGCAGGTTCAGCTTGCCTCGCTGGCTCAGCAGTTCGTCGAGTTCGGCTTCGCCCAGGACGCTCCGCAAGGTGGTCTGCGCCAACTGCGAGGTCGCATAGAGGAAGTTGGAAACTTCAAGAACCGCCAGGCGGGGGTCGACCACCCGGAAGAAGATGACGGCGTTCACCTTGACGGTGACGTTGTCGCGGGTGACCACGTCCTGCGCCGGGACCTCGAGGGCTTCGATGCGCAGCGACAGGCGCACGATGCGGTCAATCGGCGCGAAGACAAAGACAATGCCGGGCCCCTTCGCCTGTGCCAGGACGCGGCCCAACCGGAATACTACGCCGCGTTCATACTCTCTTAGGATTTTGATTGAGGCCAGTAAGTAGAGAACCAATGCGACCGGTACTACGATCCAGATGTCGATCATACGAACTCCTCCAAACGTTGCCTAACCCGATGGCGGAGGGAGCCCGGACGGCTCCCTCGATGCGCCACGTTCCACCTATCTGGCGGCAATAGGGGTTCCGATGCGCGACCCAATCACGTCGCCTGAGATCACCAGTTCCACCCGCCGGTTCTGTTGGCGGCCTTCCGCCGTATCGTTAGTGGCAACCGGCTGAGTCTTGCCGAAGCCCTTGGTCGTGACCGAACCCTCGGCCATGCCTTGCAGCACGAGGAAGTCGCGGACCGATGAACCGCGATGTTCGGAGAGCGACTGGTTGTACTCTTCGCCCCCGACGCTGTCGGTATGACCTTCCACATCCAGCTTCAGGCCCGGATGGCCCGAGACGATGCCGGCGACTTTGGCGAGTTTCTCGCGAGCGGTGGGCCGCAACGAGAACTTGCCCGTATCAAACAGGACGTCGGACATGTTCACGATCAGGCCGCGCGCCGTATCCCGGGTTTGGAGAACGACGTTGAACTGCTTCAGGAGGTCGTTGCGCAGCTGAGCCTTCTCGGCCTCCAACTGGGCCTGCTGTTGGGCGGCCTTGTCGAGTTCCGCCTGGCTGGCGGCGCGCTGTGCGTCGTTGTCGCGTTTGAGGCGATCCGCCTCGGCTGCGGCCGCGGCGGTACGGGCGGCGTTGTCGGCCGCGGCGGCGGCCAGCTTTACTTCATTCTCGCGTTTGAGGCGATCGGCTTCCATGGCGGACGCAACGGTCTGGGCGTTCTTCTCCTGCGTCAGGCGTTCCGCTTCGGACTGGGCCTTGAGCCGGGCTTGTTCGGCCTCACGCGTCACCCGGTCGGCCTCGGATTGCGCCGCGAGGCGTGCCGATTCCGAAGTGGCTTCCCGCTCGGATGAGCGCGCCCGCTCGGCGGCCAGCGCTTCTTCATCCTGCCGCTTGACGGCGATGGCCCGCGCGTCTTCGGCGGTCTGCACGGCCTCTCGGGCGGTCATGGTCACTGGCTTGCTTCCGGCGTTGCGAGCCTGATAGGCCTCGGATTGGGCCAGGCTCTTCTCAGCCTTCTGGAAAGTCTCGGCGGCAAAGCGGTCCGCACCGACAGCGCGGGCGATCTGGACGGCATTGCGTGCTTCGTAGAGCTCCAGCGGCTGCTTGCTGTCTAACTTCAGAGCCAGCGGATTCGCGAGACGCTGATACTGGCCGCGCTGCAACAACTCATACTTGGCATCGATCTCTTCGATCTTGCCCTTTGTGTCGGCGCGCACGACGTTTTCCATCACAATCAGGTCACTGGGTCGGGTCACTGCAAAATAGGGCTCGGCCGTGACGACCAGACCGAACACCTGGAGTTCCGTGGTTACGTTGAGCTTACTCTTCGTGCCATTCAACAGGATCTCGCCCAGGTTGGAGGTGCGGCCTTCGGGCGTGATGGCCCAAAGAACGTAGGTGAGATACTCAGAGCCCTGCAGGTTGGCGGGCTGGAGATCGTCGAACTCGACTTCGATCTCGATATAGCCCTGCTTGCTCTCCACCTTGGCTTCGCCGCGAGCCTTGGCCATGAGTTCCGTACCGCGGAAATCGATCTTGGTCGCGCCGCTACGGTGCTGGTAGTTGAGTGCCTTTGCGGTCCGCGCCGTGACGGTCACGCGGTAGATGGGAGTGGTTCCGGCGGCCACTACGGCCGCTGTCTCCCCTTGCTGTTGGGGCTGCTGTGCCGACAGAACTCCACAAACCAGCAGGAATGCGCCGATCATTTTCATATGAGTTACCTTGCGTTTCTTTCTCGAAGACTATTGCGTTGTGGACGGCGTCGCGCTCTTCTGCTCGCGCGGCGAGTACTTGTTGAGGAGACCAAGCAGTCTCATCGCAGCCTTGGGCGCACGGACCCGCGTCGTCACGATCTGGCGGTTTTCGAGCGCCTTGCCGTAGAGCGTCTTGTTGTCGTCCAGATCCTGCCGCAGCGTGGCACCTTCCAGCGCGAGGCCGGCAAACAGGCCCTGTGACCGCGACCAGGAAAGGATCTCAGCGTGCATCTGAACGTCGGTCTGGGCTGTCGCTGTGCGTCCTACCGGACCAGCCGCCACGGAGCCTTCGCCGCCGAGAGTGAATTTGCTCTCAAGCAACTTGTCCGCGCCGCGCTCCGACATGACGAGCATGATCAGGTCGGTTGTCGAGCCGCCGATCTGGAAACCAACGCTGCCGCCCTCAATGCGCACCGTGCCCGGCGCTGACCAGCCTGGGCCGTTCTTGTTGCGGCAGGACAAATAGCCCTTGCCGTACTTGCCACCGACGAGGAACGCGCCGGTCTTGAGATTAGGCACGATCACGATGCAGTGGGCGTTTCCCAGCAGATCCTGCGGAATGCCTTTGTCGGGCGTTGCCATGATCTCCGAGAACACCGCGGAGGCCTCCGCCAGGCGCTTTGCCGGTTCGTTGTCCTTGGCCAACAGCGGCGAGAACGCCAGAGCAGCCACAAGAAGTATTCGCATAGTTCACCCCTTTGGTCGACCCGGTGACCCGTCAGGGCGTGGGTGACACTGGTCACTGTGCACGGGGAACACCAATAGGGCGATTTGTTGAGCCGATTCAGCCAGAGAGGGGTGGAGCAGCGATTTCGGTGAGTCGAAGCGTTCGGCGAGTGACCGCGCGACGTCATGTGACGTGGCGCGGTCAGAGCTTTGCGGCCGCGGGGAAGGTGCTTGTAATCGGATTCGACGACTGAACCGGGTGCGCGGATCACGCGAGCGCGTGGACTATAGCAGGCACCGCGTGCGGCCCTCGAACTGCTGGTGCAATGGCAGCGTTTGGGGCAGCCCCAAGCACAAAGAACCGAACAGGAGCACCTAGATGAACAACGATATCCTCGCTGGGAACTGGAAGCAGTTCAAGGGCAACATGCTGCAGCGGTGGGGCCAATTGACGGACGATGATCTGGAAGTCGCCGCCGGCCGCAGGGACGAGATGCTCGGCAAGCTCCAGGCACGCTGCGGGCTTGCGAAAGAGGAAGCGGAGAAGCAGCTGAGCGACTTCGAGAACAGCCACAAGGCCGCCTACAGTTCGCGGTTTCCCAAGTAGCGACCGGACGTGAGCCGCAAGTCCACACTGGCACGCCGGGCGGCCCATGCCGCCCACTGCCGGAGGTGGCCCCCGGTCACCCAGCCCGCCTCAGTTCCCTCCCGCCAGTTGTTGATTCCCCTCCAATACTTTCTTGATATTAATCAGCACCTTCTCTTCCGCCGAGCGCGTGCGGCTTGTGACGATCAACCGCAGCAGGGCGCCCTTCCAACCGGTGAGTCCTTGTTGTGTGGAGCCCTTCAACGTGATGAGGTAGAAGCCTCCGCGGCTGCTGTCCGGGACGCAGGCCGTCAGATCGAGAGCGAGCTGGAAGTAGTGGCTGGCAAACAACTGTTTCACGACCACGACCTGCGCCGCGCCTCTCGGGCCGACGGACTGATAGGACATGGCGTGATTCAGGCGTAGCGTCGGTTTCAGTCCGAAGCTGACTCGTTCCCAATACAGCATCGATCGCGCATTCTCCGGGGTGGCGTTCGGGTAGTCCAGCAGGTATCGATTCAACTGTGGAAGATAGGCGGCCTGGACCTGCGACCGGCCGAGCAACGACTGAAGCTGCTTGTCGACATCGAAAGGATGCTCGAGATCGTGGTAGCTGCCCAGCCCACGATTCCCGTTCGCCTGATACCGCCGCACAACGTCGAGCATCATTCTCCGCAACCGGTCGTTCACTTGCGCATTGACGTCAGGGCCGGACCAGTCCAGCGACGTCTGTAATTCCCGCATGGCGTCGGCCTGTAGCTGCACGGAACATTTGCCCGGCCGGCAGTTTCTAAGGCTCCTGATGTCATCGGGTTCGAGTGAAAAGCCGTCGAGATCAGAGGCAGACGGCGGACTGCTGAGCTGGCGCACGTTCAGGTAGCTGGGCGACTGGCGCAGGTGGTTCACGTCAAATGCGAGCCGCACATACGCTTCCGGAGGGGCGTCCACGAATACAGCACCGAACACGATGAGCTCCGCCGGCACCTTGGAAGGGAGTATCTTCGCGACCGCTTTGCCTTGCGTGATTGTTGCAATCTGGTCGTCGCTCAACCCGATCTGATCGCGGAAGAATCCACGAAGCTCCGGCGTCGGCTGCCCTGAGACCGGGAAGCTGCCTAACGAGATGAGACCAACTAGGACCATCGCCTTGATCATGATTGCTCCTGCACGCTCCGCCTGGCGACGACGACCGGGGTGCTGACCCAGCTAGAACCTGGAGCTGTTCTATTCCTTCCTACTGCACAACGGAGGCCAGGGCCCACAAGCGCCGCGTCCACCGCAGGATGAACGGTCTATCGGACTCCGCGTGACTGCCTGGCCGGCGTCAAGAGTGACCGCCCATGGTCAGGTGACGTCAACCGGTCAGAGATCTTTTCGAGAGATGCCCAGTTTCCGCATGATGGCATTGAGGGTCGTGCGATGCAACCCAAGGCGAGTGGCGGTGGTGGTCACGACGCCGCCGCTCTCCCGGAACACACGGATAATGTGTTCCCGTTCGACTTGTTCGAGCGTAATGTCGCCGGCCAGCGACGATGCCTCGGACTCCAGTTCGGCCAGCGGCGCGCGGAGAGTCGACCCACTGGAGAGAATAACGGACCTCTCGATGAAATTCTCCAACTCCCGCACGTTGCCCGGCCACTTGTACTTGACGAGCAGGTTCATCGTTTCAGTCGGGATCTTCTCAATCTGACGGCTCATTTTTCCGGCGTAGACCCGAGTGAAGTGCCGGGCCAGAGTGGGGATGTCCTCGGGGTGATCGCGCAACGGGGGCGTCGAAATGGGAAAGACTCTGAGGCGGTAGTAGAGGTCGCTTCGGAAGAGCTTGTCACCCATCATCTGCGTGAGATTCCGGTTGGTCGCCGCTACCAACCGAACGTCGATTGGGATCGTTTTGGTGCCGCCAAGTCTCTCAAACGACTTCTCCTGCAAGGCGCGCAGCAACTTTGGCTGGAGATCGAGAGGGATGTCGCCGACCTCGTCCAGGAAGAGAGTGCCGCGGTGCGCCATCTCGAAGCGGCCGATCTTCTGGGACAGAGCGCCGGTGAAGGCGCCCCGCTCATAGCCGAACAGTTCGCTTTCCAGAAGGCCGGTGGGTATGGCCGCGCAGTTGAGTGTGATGAAGGGAAGGCCGCGGCGTGGGCTGATGCGATGGATGGCGCGGGCTACCAGTTCTTTTCCGGTGCCGGTCTCTCCGAGAATCAACACGTTGGCATCGGTGGGGGCAACCACTTCAATCTGGCTCTGAACCCTCTTGAGAGCGGCGCTGGTGCCAACAATCTCTCCGAAATCCTGGCTGAGATCGAACTCCTCTTCCGCAACGCTTTCGCGCCGATCGCGCTGCCTGAGGTCCTGGACAAAGGAGATCCACCGGAAGGGGGAGAGCTTCAGAACGGCTGTGGCCACCAGCACCGGAACGAGCGAACCATCCTTGCAGAGGAATTCCTTCTCGTAGGGGGTACACGCCCCAAACCGGAGACCCTCCTCATGCGCCAGTTCGTCCAACTGCGCGAACGCCGGCGGTGTCAGCGAGGGCCAGTGCAGGCGGCCGGAAAGGAGATCTTCCCGAGTGTAGCCAACCAAAGCGAGAAAGGTGTCATTGACTTCCGGGATCCGGTCAAACTCGCCCGAGACGACGCCTGCGATAGCGGGCAGCAACGGGGCCAGGCGTGTGCGTACACGGTTACGCCGAAGCTTTTCGTCCTGCTCGTGCCGTCCGCTGAAATCACGGGCGATACCGGCAAAACCCTGCATGTTTCCGTCGTCCTGACGAAGCGCCAGCAAGACGATGTTGGCCCAGAATCGCCCGCCATCGTTTCTCAGATGCCAACCTTCGCTCCCGAAGTGGCCCTCGACGACAGCCCGTCCCAGGCTCCCATCCACTTCCGCGCGGACAGAGGCTGCGGGGGGAAACACCAGGGAGAAGTGCCGACCCAGGACCTCCTCCGACTTGTATCCGTAGATTCTCTCCGCCCCGGCGTGCCAGGCGACGAAATTGCCCCCGACATCCAACAGGAAGAGCGCATAGTCCTTCACCCAAGGGGGCGGCGCGCTCACCGGTTGATCCGAAACACCTGGGGTTGCGGCATCAAGGGGCTTTTCCTGCAACACCAGCAGGTGACGCACGGGCAGCACATTGGGCTTGGCGATGTACTTCACCTGCCGCGGGGCTCCATCCGGACCCACCAGGGCGAGCGTGCCATCCTGCTCGGCTTGCTCTCGCAAGGCATTCAAAAGGCTCGCGATCCTCGGCTTGGAGTCGGGCTGCGCGAACTCTTCGAGCGGGCGTCCGATGATCTGGTCGCGGGGGCGCCCCAACAGCCTGCCCGCACCGGAACTCGCATCCCGGGAATTGCCATTGTCATCGGTGAGCAGAATGGGCACCGAAGGATGAAAAACGATCGCGCGGAAAAGGAGTTCGAGCTCTCGTGCTCCGTTTTCCATTAGCCAATTTGTGCCTTTGAAGTGAGTGCCTGTGGAAGACATCGCTCTTCCCCCTTCTCGCAGTACGTAGAAATAGCCGGTGGCCTTGTGAGAGAGGAAATCGGTGAAGCCGAAAGGATCTCGGAACCAGTGACACGTCGAAATTGACGGTCCATTTGATATTAACACTTATTGAGAATTACGCAATAGCTCCTCGACCAAATATGGTCAGTGATGGGAACAGGGCCGTTTGGCTGGCAGACTGCAACGACAAGCGACGGAGGGGCGGGGCGATCTCCCTGTCCGTGACGGCGGCGCGAACCGTCAGACGGAAGGCACGCCTTGGACGGGCGATCCTCCGGTGGCGTGGGCGAGGACGGCTGGGGCGTTGCGGCCGCAGCAACGCTTGTATTTCTCACCAGATCCGCAGGGGCAGGGGGCGCTGCGCGGGATGGCCGCAGGCGCCGGCGGAATGGATGACGGTGGTTCCGGACGGCGAGACTGCGATTTGGCTTCGAGTCCCGGTTGCCGTGGCGTGATGGCGGGGGATTCCGGGCGGGCATTGGGTTCGTCCGTCCATTTTGTTGGTGTGACCAGCGACGCCTCGAACTGGGACCGGATCTCGCGGGCTTTGTGGATACTGAGCTTCTCCCTGGTCCGCATCCAGCCCTTGTAGGCGCGCTCGTATTGGCGCTCGAATTTGGCTTCGTACGTCAGAAACTGAGTGAATGTTGTATCGCGGTAGAGCGATTCGAAGGCCAGGGCCTGGAGGTGGATGGGGCTGAGGGTTGGGCGGGTCGCGGCGAGTTCGTTGATCTTCCCGGTGAGGAGGACTTCCTGGTGAGCCCGGACACGACGGAGGCGCCATTCGGCATCGGCCATCTCGCGGACATAGCGCTGTGTGGTGAGGTCGTCGGCATCGAAATGGACGGTCAACTCGTCCAGGAGTTCCTCATATTCGGCGGGGTCATCGCCGGGGAGCAGGACGGATTGCGAGCGGAATCCGTAGCGGAGGTTGTTTTGCGAAGAACGAGTTTTGCCCTGTTCGGAGCGGGGCCCGGTGGACTGTTGCGCGTTGGCGCGGTTGGCGGTGATCTGAGCGGCGGATGCCATATGGGTTCCTTCCCTGGTGAGTCAAGTTCTAGGGGGAGTGGCTTGAGCCATCCTTGGTTCCAGTATTGGGGAGGAGCTGTTAGGGTATCTCCCCAAGCTATTGATTCCACGGCAGTACCGTGGTGAACTGGAGGAGAAGCGCGTGGCACTCGGGCCACCGAAATCGTGCGGTTGCATTTAATACAGAACGCGGAAGTCAAGAAAGAAGAGCTGAGAGTATTGCCCCAATTTGGATGACGCATAGTCCATTAAATCTCGGCGCGCCCTTGCTTTGGCACTCGGCGTGTAGAGGAATGTCGAGTATTATCGATTTTGCTCGCTTCGGAAGACTAATCAGGAAGAAAAGACGACATATGAGCGATAAACCGGCTCCCGACACCGATCCGTTGGCCCCGGCGACCCCGGACCCCGGTCAGCCAGCGCACGAGGAGGGCCCGGAGGCCAGGCCGGCGATTCCCGTGGTCGGCATTGGGGCTTCCGCGGGCGGTCTGGAGGTTTTCAAGCGCCTGCTGGCGGAACTGCCGGGTGACACCGGCCTGGCCATCGTATTCGTCCAGCATCTCGAGCCAAACCATCCGAGCATGCTGTCGCAAATTCTTTCGCGCATCACTTCCATGCCGGTCAACGACGCGACGGACGGCACCATCGTGGAAGCCAACCACGTTTATGTCATACCGGCCAATGTGGATCTCACCATTCAGGACGGGGCGTTGCGCCTTGCGACGCGTACCCAGACGCCGGGCATGCACATGCCCATTGACCGGTTCCTGCGGTCCATGGCCAAAGAGTGCGGAAACCGGGCCATCGCCGTGATCCTGTCGGGCACGGGCACAGACGGGTCGGGCGGCGTGGAGGCGATCAAGGCCGCGGGGGGCGTGACCTTCGCGCAGGACGAGGCCAGCGCGAAGTTTGCCAGCATGCCACAGGCAGCCATAGCCACGGGTTGCGTGGATTTTGTCCTGCGACCCGAGGAGATCGCGGCCGAACTGGCGAGAGTGAGCCACCATTCGTACATGGCCCGGCCTCCGCGCCCGCAGGAAGACGCGACCGGCGACGAGGAACATTTCGGAGGCATACTCGCGGTTTTGCGCGCGGCTACGGGCATCGACTTTTCGCTGTACCGGGAGAAGATGATCAAGCGGCGCATCCTGCGGCGCCTGGCGCTGTGCAACATCGGCAGCCTGCAAGAGTACGGCGAACGGCTCAAGAACGATGCCAATGAGCTGGTAGCGCTGCAACGGGATCTGCTCATCGGAGTGACCAGCTTTTTCCGGGATCTGGAATCATTTGAGTGTCTGAAGACCATCGTTTTTCCCCGCCTGGTGCAGGGGCGGCGTGCGACCGAAGCGATTCGAGTGTGGGTAGCCGGCTGCGCCACGGGCGAGGAGGCTTTTTCCATCGCCATCTCGCTGGACGAGTTCTTCAGCGAGACCGGGGTGTCGTTTCCAGTTCAGATCTTCGCTTCCGACATCAGCGTGGCGTCGATTGAGAAGGCACGCACGGGTACGTACTCGGAGAACATAGAGGCTGACCTTAGCCGGGAACGTCTGAACCGGTATTTCACGAAGATCGACGGCGGCTATCGCATCAAGAAGTCGCTGCGGGAGATGTGCGTCTTTACCCGGCACAATCTCATTGACGATCCACCGTTTTCGAAGGTCGACCTGATCAGTTGCCGCAACGTTCTTATCTATCTCGGCGGCGTGCAGAAGGACATCCTGCCGGTGTTCCATTTCGCCCTCAACCCGGCTGGGTTTCTCCTACTGGGTGCATCGGAGGCAGCGGCTTCCGGCGACCTGTTCTCGGTGGCTGACCGCGAACACCGCATTTTCTCGAAACGGGGGATGGCCAGAAGGCCCCCGTTGTTTCACGGTTCGACCCCCGTTCCGCGCCGAGGGGTGCAGCGAAGCATCGATTGGGACGAGCCTGCGCCGGAACCATGGAACAGTTCGGATGTACGGAAGGAGGTCGACCGGATCCTGCTTTCCAAATTCAGCCCAGCCGGTGTGGTGGTGGACGAGAACATGGAGGTTCTCGAGGTTCGGGGCCAGGCAAACCGGTACCTTACACTGCCTGCCGGCAAAGTCAGTTTCAGCCTGATCAAGCTGATTTCCGACACCGGCCTGTTTCTGGAAGTCGAGAAGCTGATCCAGCAGGCACAAAAGAGCGGCGAGCCGGCCCGGCAGGAAAGAGTGACCTACGAATTCGAAGGTAGCCCAGGCGAAGTGACCGTGGAAGCGCTGCCGCTGATCTCCGAACGCTCCCGCTCCACTCTGGTGTTGTTCGAACCGGCGCAGGAGTTGACGCAGGACCCGCCAAGGCCGGCCGGTGAGCCCATGGAAGGCGACAGCCGGGACCGCCAGATCGCGCGGCTGAAGCAGCAACTTGCCGAGGCAAAACAACGCTTCCTTGCGGCTGTGGAGGCTCATCAATCTTCCCGAGAGGAGATCCAGACCAACACCGAAGAGGCTCTCTCGGCCAATGAGGAACTGCAGAGCCTGAACGAGGAACTGGAGACCGCCAAGGAAGAGCTGCAATCGACGAACGAAGAACTCATCACGGTCAACGATGAATTGCAGGCAAAGAATGCCGCGCTCGCGCAGGCGCGTGATTTTGCCATGTCGATCGTTGAGACTGTGCGCCAGCCCCTGCTGGTGCTTGATACGAAGCTCACCATCAGCATGGCGAACCGAGCCTTCTACCAGACGTTCCGGGTGTCGAGCGCGGAGGCGGAAGGGCAACCGATCTTTTCGTTGACCGGCGGCAGTTGGGACGTGCCGGAGCTTCGGAAAGCGCTGGAAATACTCCTCCAAAGCGGTAGCGCATTTCCGGATCTGGAGGTGGACAAGGACTTCCCCAGGGTGGGGCGCAGAAGTCTCGTGATGGGAGGCTGCCGCATCAACCATCTGAAGATGATTTTGCTGGCCGTGGACGACGTCACGGAGCGGAAGCTGACACAACTCGCCTTGCGCAACAGTGAGGAGCATCTGCGGCAGGCCCAGAAGATGGAAGCGGTGGGCCGGTTGGCGGGTGGCATCGCGCATGATTTCAACAACCTGCTCACCACTATATTGGGCTACAGCGACCTGCTTGAAGATCTATTGGCCAACCAGGAGTCCGCTGTCCATCAGGTGCGCCAGATCAAGGCCGCCGGAGAGCGGGCTGCCGCGCTGACCCACCGCCTGTTGGCCTTCAGCCGGCGCCAGGTGCTGCAGCCCAAGGTTTTGGACCTGAACCACATCGTCGCCGATTTTGACAACATGCTGCGGCGTCTGGTGGGCGAGCGGATTGCGGTCAGGATCGATTGCCAGCCGAAGCTTTGGCCGGTGCGGGCGGATCCTGGCGAGATCGGCCGGGCCGTGATGAATCTCGCACTCAACGCGCGCGACGCCATGCCGGGCGGAGGTTCGCTGACGATCAAGACCGCTAACGTCACCCTCTCTGAAGCAGAGGCCAAGGAGCAGTTGGTTGCTGCAGGGGCCTACGTGGCGCTGACCATATGTGACACCGGTATTGGGTTTGACGAAGAGATCCGAGCCCACATCTTCGAGCCGTTCTTCACGACGAAGGTAACAGGCAAAGGCACGGGCCTGGGCTTGGCTACGGTTCTGGGCATTGTTGAGCAGAGCGGTGGCACCATCCATTGTGAGTCGAATCCCGGAGTGAAGACCGAATTCACAATTCTTCTACCGGCCGTCAATGAGGCGGTGGCGGTGGGATCAGCACCGGCGATGAGCATCGCCGATGCGCCAAGAGGCACCGAAGTCATCCTACTGGTTGAGGACGAAGCCATCGTGCGCATCCTCGCGCGTCGAATCCTGGAGTCGTTTGGTTATGTGGTTTTTGAAGCCGCTGATGGGCGGGAGGGGTTGACCTTCTGCGAAACGCACCCGGGTCAGATTGATTTGCTGCTTTCCGACGTGGTGATGCCGGAACTGGGGGGGCGAGGTCTCGCCGAAGGCGCGATGAAGGTCCGGCCTGGCTTGAAAGTGCTATTCATGTCCGGCCATACGCAGGACACCGTTCTCAAGGAAGGGATCCTCAAGGGCACTCCATTTCTGCAGAAGCCATTCACGCCGGTGATGCTCGCCCAGAAGGTGCGAGAGACTCTGGGTTCGTCCGCCAAGTCGGCCGGGCAGGGCTGATCTCGACCGTTATCCACCCTGGACCGCGGGTGGAGAGGCCAGCGCGACCATATCGCGTCATCTGACCGGTGAACGCCGCGGACCCGCCTGGCGCAGAACTCCGGTACTCCAGCAACGCACTGTGTTTGAGGCTGCCGGGCATTGGGCACGGAATTGCTCTGCTTAGTGGTCAGGAGCACGCGAAAATGCCTTTGCTGAATCTCGTCATCGTCCTGATCATTGTTGGTGTGGGGCTGTACCTGATCAACCGGTACATCCCCATGGCCTCCAGCATCAAATCGATTCTGAATGTCCTGGTCGTCGTCTGCGTGTGTATCTGGTTACTGCAGGCGGTGGGGATCTGGGGTAACGTGACCAGTTTTCGTGTCCCAAGGTGACCGTGGCCAACCGGGACGGCCGAGTATTTCCTCTGTCACACGATGACCACATTTGGTCACATGACATCGCACGGTCACAGGCTAGGCCCGTGGTCTGTAGCCCACGTACCCGTAGTGTGTGGCTAAGGATGGCCGAAGAGGGTGGGGCGGTGGCGGACCCCGAATTGCACTGTGGACGGTGCGGAACCTTTCCGCCGGGCCCCGCACCTCACCGAAGGCCATAGCAAACAGCAGGCTGCAAGAACAGTTGTAAAGGAAGAATATGAACCGACTGAGAGTTTTAACTACAGTGTCGTGTATCGCCCTTCTGGGTGCGATGGCGACGCAAAGCGCGAGGGCGGACGCATGGAACAAGAAGACGGTAGTCACCTTTGGGAGTCCCGTCGAGATCCCTGGCGTCCATCTGGCTGGATGGGGCGTACTGCCGGCCGGCACATACGTGTTCAAGGTCATGGACTCCCTGTCGGATCGTCACATCGTGCAGATCTTCAACAAAGACGAGACGACAATCTACGCAACGATTCTGGCTATCCCAAATTACCGGCTCAAGGCGACCGACAAAACCGTGATCACCTTCCGGGAGAGACCGGCGGGCGAGCCGGAAGCCCTGCGCGCATGGTTCTATCCTGGCCGGAACTGGGGTGAAGAGTTCGTCTATCCAAAGGCGAAGGCCGTCGCCTTGGCCAAGGCCTCAAACGCACCGGTGCTGTTCACTCCGGCGGAGATCCCCGTCGAAGTAGCTGAGCCGATCAAGTCGGTGGATGAACCAATCGTAGTGGGGCTCAAGCGGGCGCCGATCATGGCGATTCAACCGACTGGAGAAGAGGTTCAACTCGCCGAGGTGGTGACTGCGCCGCCGGCCGAGGAGCTGCAGATTGCCAGGGCGCCGGTGTCGAACGCGGCTGACGGCACGCTGCCCGCCACTGCGAGCGAACTGCCTCTGACCGTGTTCTTCGCACTGCTGGCCATGGCCAGCGCATTCCCTGTTCGCGCGGCGATGAAGCGCCTTCAGTAGAAGGCCGATGATCTGTCGCGTGGCGTGCTGCTTTCAGGGCGCTACGCGAAGGGCCCGGATCGGACCAAGAGGTGGCAACATGAGACAGAGAACAATTCCGCTTCTGGCGCCAACAACGAAGCACCGGCCGAATCAGAACGGGCACTACGAGACCACGTCGCGTGGCTTGGCCGTCCTTAGTTCGCCACTCCTCAATAAGGGCACGGCTTTCAGCGCGGAGGAACGAAGAGAACTGGGGCTTACCGGCTTGCTGCCGCCCGAGATCAGCACGTTGGAGACTCAAGTGGTTCGCGCCTACCTCCAATACGAGGGATTGACGGATGCCCTGAGCAAGAACATCTATCTTACCGCTCTTCACGATCGCAACGAGGTGCTGTTCTATCGGCTGTTTTCGGAACACCTGCGCGAGATGATCCCCATCGTGAACGACCTCACGGTGGGGATGGCGATGGAGCAGTACCATCACGAATGCAGGCCACCGCGCGGTGTCTACCTTTCGATCGACCATGCCGACGCGATTGAGGAGGCGTTTGCCAACCTTGGCGCCGGCGCCGAGGACATCGACCTGATTCTGGCCACCGACGCCGAGCAGATTCTGGGCATCGGCGATTGGGGCGTGGGCGGCATTGAGGTCTCCATTGGCAAGCTGGCGATCTACACCGCCGCTGGGGGCATCGATCCAACCAGAGTGATTCCGGTGATGCTGGACGTCGGCACCAACCGGGAGCAACTGCGGGATGACCCCACCTACGTCGGCAACCGGCATGCCCGCATCCGCGGCGACCGGTACGATGCCTTTATCGAGTCGTACATCAATGTCACGACCAAGCTGTTCCCCAATGCCCTCATGCAATGGGAGGACTTCTCGTCCCGCAACGGCCGCAGCATCCTGGAGCGGTACCGCAACCACATCTGCACCTTCAATGACGACATACAGGGTACCGGCGCAATCACGCTGGCGGCCGTCATCTCGGCGATCCGGGTATGCGGAACTCCGTTCCGCAATCAACGCGTTGTCATCTTCGGGGCCGGTACGGCGGGCATAGGCATCGCCGATCAGATTCGCGAGGCCATGATACACGACGGGTTGGCCGCAGACGATGCAACCAAGCGGTTCTGGTGTCTGGACCGCAAGGGACTGCTTACCTCGGACATGACCGCGGAGATGGGCGGCTTTCAGCTTCCGTATGCCCGGCCAAGCGCAGAGGTGAAAGGCTGGCGATGCGACGGGACAAACGGGGGCGTGGAGCTTCTGGAGGTAGTGCGCCGGGTGAAGCCGACGATGCTGATTGGTGCGTCGGCTGCCGCCGGGGCATTCTCGGAAGAGGTCGTGAAAGCGATGGCTGCGAATACGGACCGGCCAATTATCTTCTCGCTTTCCCATCCAAAGGCCCGGGCGGAAGCCAGGCCTGCCGATCTGATCGCATGGAGTGACGGACGGGCGCTCATCGCGACTGGCTGTGCGTTCGCGCCAGTCACTTTCAAGGGTGTGACCTATGTTGTGGCGCAGATCAACAACGCCATGCTCTACCCGGGGTTGGCCCTGGGTGCTATCGTGGCGCGAGCGAGCCGGATCAGCGCCGGCATGTTCGCGGCCGCGGCGAGCGCCGTTTCCAGCATGGTGACCGTGCGCCAGCCCGGAGCATCGCTGCTTCCGCACATCGACGACTTGCGCAGCGTGTCGGCGACAGTAGCCGTAGCCGTTGTCGAGGCAGCTATTGAGGAAGGGCTGGCGAGGGCCAGATTCGAAGACATCGTTCAACAGGTGCAGGATGCCATGTGGCAGCCGGAGTATCGCCGGATCCAGGCTACTTGAGGAGGTGGGCAATGGCGCGAGGTGAGGGCCCGCTGGCGGCCTTTCGCATCCGATTGGTTGACCTGGCTGAGTGGCTGTTCGGATGTTCACACCGCAGAACCACCTTCCCGATCACACTGCCAACCGGCGAGCGGGGCAGTGGAGCCGAGGAAGGCAAGACGGAGACGTACGTCGTATGCCTGGAGTGTGGGCGGCATATTGCCTACGACTGGACGAAGATGCACCTCACCTGGTACGAGCCCGACGGCTCCTGGCAGGGGGTACCCGAGAGTTCGACCCCACTCAGCGGCGGGCCGCGGTCGCCGGAGACGGCGGCGCCCCGGTCCCCGCCAGACGCCGCCGCTGTTCGGAGCCAGTCGTGACCGGGCAACGGCACTGGCGTCGGGGCAGGCGAGCATTTCGCGCCGGCGTACCATGGCTTGTGCTGCTGACCTGTGTGGGCGGCGAGGCCTCGTCTCCGGCCCGGCGTTCCACGGGCCAGCAGCCTCCGGATTCCTACCGAATCTCCGTAGACGTCGATCTCGTGGTGCTGCAAGCGACCGTGCGCGACCGCAAGGGCGGCTTCGCGCCGGACTTGCGCGAGCAAGACTTCGCCGTTTACGAAGACGGAGCACCGCAAGCCATCAAGCTGTTCCGCCGCGAGGATGTCCCGGTGACGGTCGGGCTGGTTATTGACCACAGCGGAAGCATGATGGAGAGGCTCAATCATGTGATCGCCGCCGCACGCACCTTTGTCCGTGCCAGCAATCAGGAAGACCGGATGTTTGTTGTCAACTTCAATGAGAAGGTGTCGCTGGGCCTTCCGCCCACGATCCCCTTCACCAATCGTCCGGATGAACTAGAACTGGCCATCCTGAGGGCGCCTGTCGCGGGACAGACCGCATTGTATGACGCGCTGAGTCTGTCGTTGTCGCGATTGCAGGCCAGTGACCGCGAGAAGAAAGCCCTCATCGTCATCAGCGACGGGGGCGACAACGCGAGTGTCCTGCGGCTGGCCGAGGTGGTGAACATCGCGGGGCAGTCCAATGCCCTTGTGTACACCATCGGTATCTACGGCGAGCAGGATCCCGACAAGAACCCTGGCGTCCTTCGCCAACTGGCCCGGTCGACGGGCGGCGATGCGTTCTTCCCACAAGAGATGGGTGAGGTTGTGGAGATCTGCGAGCGGATCGCGCGGGAAATTCGAAATCAGTACACGCTAGGATATATCTCCACAAATACCGAGAAGAATGGCACCTACCGGAACATTCGAGTCGAGGCCCGGTCCAAGGCCTACGGCAAACTTTCCGTGCGCGCCCGCACAGGCTATGTTGCCCGCGGTGCTCCGAAAGCAGCCCCACAAGGGGACTCCAAATGAGAGTGGTAGCCACACGCCGGAACATGCGGTCCATCCTGAGATGGACTCAGCGGCTGCTCTTTGCCCTCGGCGCCACCCTGTTGACGTACTCCGGCTATGTGGTGGTGGACGCCCAGCTCTTTCAGAACCGGGAAGACCGCCACCTGGATCGAATGTTGGTGGAACGGCAGGGCGCGAACGCGGGCGAGTCACCGACCGCGGCGCCTCTATTGCCGGCGGTACCCGAGCCAGCGTGGCCGCGCGGTCTGATCGGGCGCATCGAGATACCGCGTCTTGGCCTGGAGGTCATTGTGATGGAGGGGGTCGACCACGCTACGCTGCGCAGGGCGGCGGGGCACATCCCCGGCACGGCATTGCCCGGACAGGCGGGCAACGTCGGCATTTCCGGGCATCGCGATACCTTTTTCCGGCCGTTGCGCAACATCAGAAACAATGACCTGATCAACATCATCACGCCGCTGGGCGATTACCGGTACCGCGTCGTATCTTCCGACGTGGTGGATCCACGGAACGTAGCGGTACTGGCCTCGAGCGCCAGTGAGATCCTCACGCTGGTCACCTGCTATCCGTTCTACTTCGTTGGCCCTGCCCCCGACAGGTTTATCGTTCGGGCCGAAAGAGTCCTGTGATGGCTCTCGCGGATCGTGCTGCCGCGGTCAAACCGCAATGGAGAAACTTTTGATAGAACCTTCCAAGATTCGCAAGATCGCGTTTGTCGGCGACCACCTGCCGCGCAAGTGCGGCATTGCGACGTTCACGTCCGATCTGCTCGCCGCGGTGGCAACCGCGCATCCGCAGAGCCAGTGTTTCTGCGTGTCCGTCAACGACATCAAAGGCGGCTACGACTACCCTGAAGTGGTCCGGTTTGAGATTGACGAGCAGGACTTGTCCTCCTATCTGCGAGCCGCCGACTTTCTCAACATCAGCAATGTCGATATCGTCTGTCTCCAGCACGAGTTCGGCATCTTCGGTGGTCCGGCGGGCGGCCACATTCTGGCATTCCTCCGCGAGTTGCGGATGCCGGTGGTCACGACACTCCATACGGTGCTGCGCGAGCCGCGCTCCGACCAGCGGCGTGTGATGCAGGAACTCGTGTCTCTGTCAACGCGCGTGGTGGTGATGGCGGAGCGCGGGCGGCAGATGCTTCAGGAGATCTACGAAGCGCCACCGGCCAAGATTGACCTGATCCCGCACGGAATCCCGGACGTGGGATTCGTCGATCCCACCTACTTCAAAGACCAGTTCGGCGTCGAGGGAAAGGTGGTCCTGCTGACGTTCGGGTTGCTCTCGCCCAACAAAGGCATTGAGTACGTGCTCAAGGCTCTGCCGGAGATCCTGAATGAGTTTCCCGACGTCGTCTACATCGTGTTGGGGGCGACTCATCCCAATGAGCTGCGGGAGCATGGTGAAGCGTACCGGGTCAGCCTCGAAATGCTCGCCAAGAAGAGCGGAATCGAAAAGAGCGTCATCTTCTACAACGACTTTGTGGAACTTGAGAATCTCAAGGAGTTCATCGGCGCCGCGGACCTGTACATCACCCCGTACTTGAATGAAGCGCAGATCACCTCCGGTACGCTGGCGTACGCGTTTGGCGCAGGTAAGGCTGTTGTCTCGACGCCCTACTGGCATGCGGCGGAGCTGCTGGCGGACGATCGCGGGGTACTGGTGCCGTTTGCGGACGCCCCGGCGATGGCCAAGGCGGTGAACGACCTGTTGCGGGACGACACACGGCGGCATGCGATGCGCAAGAACGCATATCGCATTGGCCGGGAGATGATCTGGAGCAATACGGCGCAGCTCTACATGCACTCCTTCGAGCAGTCCCGGCTGCAGGGCGCTGCCTCTTCCCGCAAGTCGCTACTCACCAAGACGCTCGACCGGCGGCCGCGAGAGCTGCCCGTGCTGAAGCTGAATCACCTGGTACGAATGACGGACTCCACCGGGGTTTTCCAGCACGCCAATTTCAGCATTCCCAATTTTTCGGA
Organism: uncultured Paludibaculum sp.; assembly: GCF_963665245.1. Lineage (NCBI taxonomy): Bacteria > Pseudomonadati > Acidobacteriota > Terriglobia > Bryobacterales > Bryobacteraceae > Paludibaculum > uncultured Paludibaculum sp. Next base: position 787,801 of record NZ_OY762268.1, on the reverse strand, counting down.
AGGCTATTGCACGGACGACAATGCCCGCGCGTTCATTCTCGCGGTTCTGTTGGGCGAGTTCGGAGAGGAACTGGAGGTGGTGCGCGCCATGGCCACGACCTGCGCCGCCTTTCTTCAGCACGCCTTCGATCCGCAAACGCAGCGCTTTCACAACCACATGAGCTTCGACCGCCAGTGGCTGGATGAGGAGGGCTCGGAGGATTGCCAGGGCCGCGCCATCTGGGCACTGGGCGTTGGCGTGGGCCGGTCTCCGTTTCGCAGCTTCCAGATGATGGCGGGCCAACTGTTCGCGCTGGCGCTACCCGCCATGACGCGGTTTACCTCGCCCCGCGCGTGGGCCTTCGGTCTCATCGGAATCCACGAGTATTTGACCCGCCTGAGTGGAGACAGTCTCGTCAACCAGACGCGGGAGACGCTGACCGGGAGACTGATGGAGCTGCTGGAAGGGAATGCGACCCCGGACTGGTGCTGGTTTGAGCAAGAGCTGTCCTACGACAACGCGAAGCTCGCTCATGCATTGATCCTGAGTGGGCGCGCCACCTCACAACCCGAGGTGGTGAAGCGTGGCCTGGATGCCCTGCGGTGGCTGAATGAGGTTCAGATCTCAGAGAAGGGCCATTTCCGGCCGATCGGCAGCAACGGATTCTACAAACGCGGTGGAACCCGAGCCGCCTTTGACCAACAGCCTATTGAAGCGCAGGCCATGGTGTCGGCCTGCCTGGAGGCCTATCGAGCCACATCGGACGGATGGTGGTACGAACAGGCACAGCGCGCGTTCGACTGGTTCCTAGGCTGGAACGATCTCGGGTTGGAACTCTATTCGTCCGAGAGCGGCGCGTGCGGCGACGGATTGCACGTCGACCGGCTCAATCGCAACCAGGGCGCCGAATCCACCCTGGCGTTCCTACTTTCGCTGGCCGAGATGCGGCTTGCACAAAACATGGTGACCAGTTTCAAGGAGCCTATCGCCCTGGGCGCATAGAACACTTATGACCATTCCCGCTGTCCACGTGAAGCGCAGTTCCACACTCCTGGAACCCAACCAGTCGAGAGTTCTGCTGCGCCCCTTCCAACCCGGAGATGCGCAACGGACCAGTCAGATCATCCGGCGGATCATGGCACTTCCGGAAGACCGGGTGGCTGCCTTATTGGTAGGCATCTGCGACGAGTTCTGTGACCGGCACCATGAGATCCACAAGGTCTTTCTCGAACGATTCGAACAGGTGCGCGACGCGCTGTCACCGGACGAAGAACTCACCGAGGCTAGACGGCAGTTGATCGGCTCGTACTTTCTTGCCGAGTACTCGTTGGAATCAGCCGCGCTCTTCAATCCCTCCATAGTTCCCCATCCCGACCAGACGAACCTACCGCCCGGAGCGCTGCGGTTCATCCTCAGTTTGCGGGCAACCGGAGAGGGCCATGTGTCCTCTATCACGTTCCGCATCGGCATCATCCACCCCGATCACAGCATCGAAGTACTTACCCCGGCGGGCTTCCTGACCGAACCACGACAGATCTCAAATCCCAGGTACGAGAAGCCGCTATTTGACCGGAAGCTCGCGGAACTGGGCCTGAGCTGCGAGATCACGAGGCGGGTGATGAACAAACTCGCCCCGTCGTTCACGCTCGAGGAGCTCCGCGGAGCCCTGCAGGCGGAACAGTTTCGCCTTCCAGACGGGATGTCGCAAAAGGATCAGGTGGCCGCGCAGGGCATCTGGATGCTGGCCCGCTCCAACTACGAAGTTCAGTTCCAGCCCGATCAGGAGCTCTCCGAGCGGATCATCTTCCCGGCCACACCATCCCAACGGAACGGCATTGAGGACGCCAGATTCGTCTGCTTCCATGACGATGATGGCAGCGACAACTACTTCGCGACCTTCACTGCTTACGACGGCAAGCTTGTCGTGCCCGAGTTGGTGGAGACCTCGGACTTCCTGAATTTCCGCTTCATCACGCTGAATGGCCCCGCCGCTACCAACAAAGGGATGGCGCTCTTCCCTCGCAAGATCGGTGGCCGGTACGCCATGCTGTCCCGGCAGGACAACGAGAATATCTCGCTGATGTTCTCCGACAACGTCCACTTCTGGAACGAGAGCAGCCTGCTACTTAAGCCGCTCTTTCCCTGGGAACTCGTGCAGATGGGAAATTGCGGCTCACCGATCGAGACCGACGCCGGCTGGCTCGTCCTCAGTCATGGGGTGGGCCCCATGCGGGAGTACTCCATCGGTGCATTCCTGCTCGACATCGACGATCCGACGAAGGTGCTGGGCCGGCTGCGGGAGCCATTGCTCAAGCCGAATGCGAACGAGCGGGAAGGATATGTGCCGAACGTCGTCTACACTTGCGGTTTCCTGCTCTTTGACGGTGACCTGATCATTCCTTATGGTCTGGCCGACCACGCCACCGGCTTCGCCACGGTTCCACTTTCCGAGGTGCTGGCCGCCATGGAGCCTGACGGCGCCCTGGCGAACTGAGGCGCCCGGACGACTCGTTATGCAGATTTCCGTGACGCATTCCACCATTTACCGCTATCAGTACCCGGTCATCCTTCAGCCGCACACATTCCGTCTGCGGCCGCGCACGAACAGCACTCAAAGGCTGCTCGAATTCGATATGCAGATCAGCCCGCAGCCCGCCGGTCAAACTGAGTGTCTCGACCAGGACGGCAACCTTGCCCTGAATGCGTGGTTTGACACGTCCACCACGGCATTGACGGTGCTGTGCCGATTCCGTGTCGCCATGCTCCGTGACAATCCCTTCGATTTCGCCCTCAGCGAGGCTTCGTTGAACCTGCCGTTGAGGTATCCCGACCCTCTCAGTACGGCACTGGCGTCCTACCGGATGCAGGCGGATGTCAGCGATCTCGTGGCGCAGTACGCGAAGGTGCTGGCCGCGGGTGCGCAGTGGAACTCTCTGACCTTCCTCACCACCCTGAATCAGCAACTGTTCCTCACATGCCGGCACGTGACCAGGCCGGATGGCGCGCCTTGGAACTCCGACCAGACGCTGTCAGCGAGGGAAGGGTCCTGCCGCGACCTGGCCGTTCTTTTCTGCGATCTCTGCCGAGTGATGGGCTTTGCCGCACGCTTCATCAGCGGCTATGAATGTGCCGCTGCCGGCGGCGACGACTCCTATATGCACGCGTGGGCGGAGGTCTATCTGCCCAGCGCCGGGTGGCGCGGTTACGATCCCTCCCGCGGCCTCGTCGTCTCCAATGCGCATGTGGCCGTGGCCGCGGGCTTCGATCACAATCTTGCCGCGCCCATCGCCGGTCTGTTCAGCGGTGGCATCGCGTCGCAGATGGAGGCGTCGATTCAGATGCAGGTGGACCCTGAATCAACGACATGACGGCGCGGACCAAACGAGTGGCGGTGCTTTCGCCCGTCGCGTGGCGGACGCCGCCCAGGCAGTACGGGGCTTGGGAGACCGTCGCCGGCAACATTGCCGAGGGACTCGCCTCCAGGGGTTGGGAGGTGACGTTGTTTGCGACGGGCGATTCCCTGACCCGTGCCCGTCTGCACAGTGTTGTGGCCCGCGGGTATGAAGAAGACAAGACCATCGACGCGAAGGTGGCTGAGTATCTTCATATCTCCGAAGCGTTCGAACACGCCTCGGAGTTTGATCTGATCCATAGCCACTACGACTTCATGGCGCTGTGCTACACCCGCCTGGTGAAGACGCCGGTCCTGACGACCATTCACGGCTTTTCGTCCGCTCAGATCATGCCCGTGTACGAGAAGTATCGTGACGGCTACTTCGTTTCGATCAGCGACTCCGATCGCGCACCGGATCTGACCTACCTCGGCACCGTCTACAACGGCATCGACCTCTCGTTGTATCCCCTCAGGGAGCGGGCTGGCGGTGACCTGGTCTTCCTCGGACGCATCCACCCCGACAAGGGCGTGCACCTGGCGATCGAGGTGGCCCAGTTGAGCGGAGCGCCGCTGCTGATCGCGGGGATCGTGCAGGATCAGGGATACTTCCGCGAGCAGGTGGAGCCGCACCTGAATCAACAGATCCGGTACATCGGTCCGGTGGATGTGGCCGGCAAGAACGAACTGTTCGCCCGTGCCCGCGCACTGCTGCATCTGAACACAATTCCCGAGCGTTTCGGTCTCGTACTGGTGGAGGCCAATGCGGCTGGAGTACCGGTGATCGCCATGGATCTGGGTTCGTGCCGCGAAGTTCTGAAGGATGGGCAGACGGGATTCCTGGTCAGGACCGTTTCTGAAGCCGTGCGATGCCTGCAGCGATTGCCTGAGATCGACGGCGCCGTTTGCCGGCGGCGCGTGGAGGAGTTCTTCTCCATTGAAGCCATGGTGAAATCCTACGAACGCGTTTATCAGACGATCTTTGACCTGGAGGCTGCGAAGAAGAGATGAATCAGGATATCGTTCGGCGTTACCGTGGCAACCCCATTCTCACGAAGGCCGCCATTCCTTACCCCGTGGAGACCGTTCACAACGCCGCGGTGGTGAAGCATGGCGAAGAGTACATCATGATCTTCCGTTCCCACCTGAGGACCGGCCGGTCGATTCTCGGTCTCGCCCGCAGCCACGATGGCTATCACTTCGCGGCCGACCCGGAGCCGTTTCTGACTCCCGCGACGGAGGGACCCTTCGCCGCCTATGAGGAGTTCGGCGTCGAAGATCCACGCATGAGCCTGGTGGAAGGCGAGTACCTCATCACCTACAGCGCCTATTCGCGAAACGGCGTCCGGGTGGCCCTCGCCAAGACCACGGACTTTGTGCAACTGGAACGCGTGTCGCTCATCACTGAAGCGGACTACCGAAACGTCGTGATCTTCCCCGAGCGATTCAACGGACTCTACGCGCGGCTGGACCGTCCTCACTCGGAAATCACACCATGGTCGATCTGGATCTCCTACTCGCCAGACCTGCGCTACTGGGGTGACTCCCGGCTACTCATGCGCCCACAGCTGTATCACTGGGACGAAATGAAGATCGGTCCCGGCGCGCCGCCGTTCAAAACGGACCGGGGCTGGCTCTCCATCTATCACGGCGTTTTCAAGACCATGGATGGGGCGGTCTACCGGCTGGGAGTGGCATTGCACGATCTACAGGATCCGGCCAAGTTGCTGGGTGTGAGCGACCAGTGGATCCTGCAGCCCGAGGATCCCTGGGAAGTGACGGGTTACGTCCACAACGTTGTATTCACGTGCGGCGCGGTGCCCGAGACGGATGGGACCGTGAAGATCTATTGGGGTGCGGCGGATACGGTGATGTGCGTTGGAGAAGCGGACATCGCAGCCCTGGTCGAACTCTGCCTGGAATAGGCGGGGAGGCGGCCAACGGTGCAGAACATCCACGGTCCGTGGCCAATTGAACTCCCTAACGGGCGTGCACGAAATGCGAGTTAATCCCCGGCCCTTTCCAGTTTCCGAATATGCCCCCCCCTGGATTTCCGGATTCCATCTGATAGAGTTTGAGGGACCAAGTGATTCGCAAGGAGACGCGCGGTGAATACTCATCGGTTTTCCAGACGCTATTTCTTCTATGGGACCTTGTTGAGCGGAGCGGTACCGGACGGTGGCTTCGGTAGTACGCCTTCACTATCAGGGCTCGGTTACAAGTCGCCGAACGACAAGCTGAACATCGGAGCAGTCGGAGTCGGAATTCGTGGGCCCGCCATCCTGGTCGGTGCCGCCGCGACGGAGAACATCGTCGCGCTCTGCGATGTGGATGAAGCGCGGTCTGCCCGTGGCTTCGCACAGTATCCGAGCGCGAAGAAATACAAAGACTACCGCAAGATGTTTGAAGCCGAAGGCAAGAACATCGACGCCGTGATGATCGCCACGCCCGATCACATGCATACGCCCATAGCGCTGCTGGCGATGCAGCAGGGCAAGCACGTGTACTGCGAGAAGCCGTTGACTCGGACACCCTGGGAGTCGCAACTGCTCGCCGATGCCGCGGTGAGGTACAAGGTCGCCACACAGATGGGCAACCAGGGCTGGAACCACGAGGGAACGAAGACCGCCTGCGAGATTCTCTGGTCTGGAGAGATCGGCGAGGTAAAAGAACTGCATGCCTGGACGGGCGGGATCTACGGCGGCCAGCCGAATATCCCGGCAACAGGACCGGAACCGGAGGCCGTTCCGTCGACACTTGACTGGGACCTGTGGCTCGGCTGTGCGGAGCCGCGTGGATTCAATCCGCTGATGACGAACCAGTGGCGCGCGTTCATCGATTTTTCGACGGGTGGATCGCTTGGTGACTGGCTGGTGCACAATCTCGGACCGGCCCACCTGGCGCTGCAACTCGATAAAGCCAGCCCGACCTCGGTTGAGTGCGTCTTCGTCGAAGGCAAAAATCAGTGGCTATGGCCGTTGCGCGCGCACGTGGTTTTTGAGTTTCCGGCGCGGGGCAGCATGCCTCCGGTCACGGTGCATACCTATCAGAACATGCGCGGCGATTTCGAGAACCCGCCGGGCATGGCAGAAGGCGAGCGTCTGTTCCCGCCCATGAACAATCTGACGCAGAAGGGCCGGCCGTTCGTCCAGGGCGGCGACGGGATGATGCTGGTCAGCACGCAACTCACCGTCGACGGCAAACCCATGCCGCCGCAGGGCGGTGGTGGACCGTTTCCCCCAGGTGCTGGACGCGGACCCGGGGCTCCTGGCGCACGTCCGGTTCCGCCCGGCGCGTCGCAGGATCCCAAGATGCGCGCACCGGGCAACGGAGCGGTCTTCGTTGGATCGAAGGGCCACATGGCGACCACCGCCCGCGGCGAGGGTGTCTGGCTGCTGCCGGCGTCGCGCTGGGCGGAATACAAACTGCCGCCCCAGATGCTGCCGCGCGGTGTGAATCATCAGCAGGACTGGATCCGCGCGTGCAAAGGCGGCGGACCGGGTGTGTCCGACTTCGCCGTGGCAAGCAAGTATATTGAGTGGCTATCGCTGGGCGCGATCGCTCTCCGCGTCCCCGGAAAACTCAAGTGGGATGCAGCCAAACGGCGTTTCAGTAACAGTGAAGAGGCGAACCGCCATCTCAAACCATTCCTTCGCAAGGGATGGGAGTTGAAGTCGTAGTTCGGACGGCCTGGCCCGTTCGTTTGTGTCGCGGGGTGGAGGCCGCCAGGCGCGCCGGCCGCCCCGCCGACCTTTCTCAGCCGAGCGACTTCAGCCGCCACCACGCGGACTCAACCCAGAAGAACTGCGAGTAGTACAGGCGGGCGTAGTCGTAGCGTGTGATGACGGCCTCGATGGCCGGAACGCGCTGCCTCAGGGTTGCCGCGTCGGGCGCGAGCGTGACCACCCAGGATGCCGAGGTTGGTTCACGAACGTAAGCCGTCTCTTTTGCCCGGCGCGGAGAGACTCTGAGGAACTCCCGCAGTTGCGCCTTGGCCAGATTCTCGGACTCCTGCGCGGACGTCTGTGGCTTCCACCATTGGTTCATCATGCGCCAGTCCGGATCGAAGACCGTCCCATCGTTGCTATCGAACCGCCCGGCGAGTGGAAGGCCCTGCATGGCGCGGGCAGCGGACGCCTCCAGTCCTCGCGCGAACGCCTCCTTCACCGCGGTTTCCCGCTCGAGTTCCCACAGGCCGCGAAGCGAGGCGACATCGGAACACGAAGTCCAGAAGTCCAAACGCCCGTCCTCGGCGGTGAGTCCCCGCTCGCAGAGGCTCAGTCGCGTCTTCTTCGTGGCCGGATCCTCTTCACGCAGCCCCTCCTGGTAGCGTTGCGCCCACTGCGGCCCGCCGGTCACGGCATGCATGAGTTTGCAGACGAACAACTGCCGGGCCGCACCCTTGAAGGTGAAGCCGCGGAACGTGCCTCGGGTTCCAAATGGTGGCTCGGCTGGCATCGACCAGTTCAGACGCACGATCTCGCCGGCGGCCTCCGTGAGATGCGCGCGGATGCGGGCCTCTTCCGCAGGGGTCGCGATTCCGGACTCGTAGTAGCGCCAAAGACCGTAGAACCAGGGCAGCGTCTGATCGTCCGAACCCATGGGGTAATGAGACCTTCCATCGCTGGAGACACCGCGGCCGATGAACCCCTTCACCGCACTGATGGAGTTCAGGAGGAGCAGCCCCTGCATCAGTCGCCGTGCCTTCCGTGCATCGTCCGCGGACTGAGTCAGCCGCCAGCGATTCACAATCGCATCCATGTACTGTCCGTTGAACATGGCGCCGTTCTCAATGGGGCTCCACCATCCCAGAGCGTTGGGCTTACCCAACCGGCACTCCTCCGGGGACGGCAGGCGGACGGAACCGTCGAGCGCCGTGAAGTCGATGATCACGCCGTGCCGGTCGATGAACCGGCGCCACATCTCGGCATGCGCCTGCTCAATCGCCACGGCCGGTGTGACTCCACTTGCGCCGTCGGCCGACCGGAGGCCGGCCCAGGCGCAGGGCCCCGCGCGCAGGACATCGCGCCGGGAGCACAATCGCAGATCTTTTCTCGGGCCCATATGCGAAGACAATACGACAACCTTGGGGCGCCGTGGATCGAAAGTCTCTCAACAGCCATTTACTTGTGGTGAAAGTTCGCGAGCACCTGACGGGCGACGTCGATGAACTCGGTCACAGCGGGGGGGACGTAGCCCCCTGCCTGTGCCACGAGATGGACCTTCATGTGCAGCGACGCCTCAGTCTGCCGGATGCGATGCAAACGGCCACCGCGGATATCGTCCTGCACTGTATACAGGGGCAGCATGGACACTCCAACGCCCGCCACGAGAACGGTCTTGAGTACCTCGGCGCTGTCAAACCGCATGATGACGTTGGGCGTCAGCCCGTGATCCGCCAGGTAACGTTCGATGAGATCCTCGATGCGCGCTCCCTTGCGGAACAGGAGGAACGGTTGGTCTCCCAACGTCCTGACGCTGCTCCTCCTTGCCGCCCGGCGGCGCGATGACACAAAGACAATTTCCGTGACGTGTTCGACAACCACCTCCAGCGGCGCCGCCTCAACGGCTGCCGGCGCGACAACGAGAGCGAGGTCCAGTTCGCCTCCCTGCAACGCGGACAGGAGTTGCAGGCTGTTGCCGGTTTGCACATCCAGGTCGATGTTGGGAAAGCGCTCATGATAGCGCCGCAGGATCGGGGGCAGCAGGTAAGTGGCCAGGCTTGGGCCGGAACCGATGCGCAGCAGGCCGCGGCGCACGCCCTTCCACTCTTCCAAGGCACCCACCGCGCTTTCGTACCGGCCGAGGATGTCCCGCAGATAGGGCAGCAGCAGTTGCGCAGCCGAAGTGAGGCGAAGGCGGCCATCGCGGCGCTCATAGAGCGGAATCTGCAACTCCTCCTCAAGGCGCTTCAGTTGCTTGTGGATGGCAGCCGGCGTCAGGTGCAGCAGCCGCGCGGTCTCGGAAAGGCTGCCGGATTCGGCCAGCGTGCTCAGGCTCTTCAGCTCGCGGAACTCCATGTCCTCATTTAACCATTGGTGAAAGAAGATTGAAATAGATTCGCTTGCGCTTTATGTTGGCGAAACATAGAGTTTGAACAGAATCTCTTGGTTGGAGTCCACGATGACCTGTTGTTCGAAGAACCGCTTGCTTGTTCTCCTTGGGCTGCTGTCTTCTCTTGCCGTAGTCCTCCACGCACAAACCGCTCAAATTACCGGCCGGGTTTCGGACTCGACCGGAGCCGTGATCGTTGGCGCGAAGGTGGCGGTCTCCAATACCGAAACCGGCGTCAGCCGCGAGATCCAGTCCAATGAAGACGGCTACTACACCGCGCCTTTGCTGGCGCGCGGCCAGTACTCGATCCACGTCATTCAGGCCGGGTTCAAGGAACTCATTCGCAATGGTCTGACTCTCGATGAGGGCCAGACGATGCGCCTGGACTTCACGCTGGATGTGGGTGCGGTGTCGGAGAAGATCGAGGTGTCTGGAGCTGCGCCGCTGCTCGAGACGGAGCGTCCGACGGTGAGTACCGTAATCCCCAGCCAGAAGATCCTTGACATGCCGACAGTCGGCCGCAACCCGCTGCAGTTCGCGCTGCTGGTGCCAGGCGTCCGGGCGGTTGGTTCGTTCGGCGACCTGCCTGTGTCGGCGTATGGCGGCGGACGCGCCTCGATCGCAGGCGGCGCGGTCTCGGCGAACAACTACATGGTGGACGGCATCGCATCGGAGAACTTCACCTCCGGCTCGCTACAGACCCCGCTCTCCGTCGACGCCACCGAGGAGTTCCGGCTCATCGTGCGAAACCCCAGCGCGGAGTACGGCCGCACGGGCGGCGGCATCATCAACCTGATCAGCCGGGCGGGCACTAACGACTTCCACGGGAGCTTGTATGAGTTTCACCGCAACAAGGTGCTGCGGGCGAACGACTTCTTCAGCAACCGCGCCGGCCGTGCGCGCAGTCCGCTGGTCTTCAACCAGTGGGGCGGTACGGTTGGTGGGCCGATCAAGAAGGACAAGACGTTCTTCTTCTTCAACTACGAACAGTTCAAACAGCGCACCCTGGCGACAGCCACACGTACGGTTCCGACGGACCTGCAACGCCTGGGAGACTTCAGCCAGACGCTGACTTCAGCCGGTGCGGTGGTGCAGATCTACGATCCCTATAGCACGCGCACTGACCCGGCCAATCCCGCCAATCGGCTTCGCGATCAGTTTCCAGGCAACCGGATCCCCGGCAGCCGGGTGTCCGCCACCGCGCAGGCGGTGAGCGCCTTCTATCCCAAGGCGAACACCACGGGTGTCTTCAACACCAACGCCAACAACTTCTTCGGCCAGGCGTCCTCGCCCATCGACAAGGACATCTATGGCCTGCGGCTCGACCACTACCTGAACTCGACGCGCCGCATCGCCGGCCGCTATACCTGGGACAAGACCACCCAAGGCGTCCCCAATTTCTACGACAACGTTGCGGAGATCCAGACGTCCGATCTCCCGCTGCAGCGCCATAGCGCCTTCATTAGCTTCTCGGACGCGTTCGGGTCAAACCTGCTCTTCGACGCGCGTGCCGGACTGAACTTCTATCTGCCGAATCGCGTCACACGCAGTTTTGGTTTCGATGTCACCACCATCGGCATGGCCTCGCGACTCAACGGGCTGATGCAGATTCCCAGCTTCCCGCGCTTTGACATGAGCGACATGACATCGATCGGCGCCGACCAGGGCGACCAACTGGTGCAGTCCAACAAGGCCTTCAGCTATCTTGGCTCGCTGACGTGGATCCGGGGCACGCACACCTGGAAGTTCGGCAGCGAGAACCGGGTCTACCAGCTCAACAACACACAAGGCGCCGCCGGAATGTCGTTCAGCTTCAGCCGCGGGTTCACACAGGGGCCGAACCCGAATACCAGCGGCGCTGCCTCGGGCTTTGGATTTGCATCCTACATGCTCGGCACCCCGGGCAGCGGAACCGTCAGTTTCAATGCGCCCACCACCGAGACAGTGAAGAACTACGCACTCTATGCGCAGGACGATTGGAAGGTCACGCCGACCCTTACGCTCAATCTTGGGTTGCGCTGGGAATACGAAGGAGGGATCACCGACCGGTTCGGTGCGATCAGTAACTTTGATCCTGCCGTCAAGTCGAGCATCAACGGACTGACGCTGACGGGCGGATTGGCATTCCCGGGCGTGAATGGCCTGGATCGCGGCCATCGCGACGCCGAGTACAGCAACCTGCAGCCGCGGTTTGGCTTCGCCTGGCAGGTGATACCGAAAACCGTCATCCGTGGTGGATACAGCATCTCGTATCTGCCGACCTCGGGCATCTATACGGGACTCGACCGCACTGGCTTCTCGCTGGGCACGCCGCTCGTCTCGTCGGTCGATGGTGGATTCACGCCCAACGAAACACTGGCCAATCCGTTTCCGGACGGAAAGCTGGCGCCCATCGGTAGCAGCCAGGGCGCGCTCAGCCTTCTGGGCCAGAGCGTCAGTGGCAATCTGAGAAAGCTGGCACGCGGCTACTCGCAACAGTGGGGCCTCTCAGCCCAGCGCGAGTTCCGCGGAAGCTGGCTGGTGGAAGCGGGGTACATGGGGAATCGAGGCGTACGTCTGCCGGGCAGGCGCACGTTTGACTACCTTCCGCAGCAGTACCGGGCGCTAGGCACGCAACTGCAGCAACTGGTCGACAACCCGTACTACGGCACAATCGCTTCCAACCTCTCTCTCGGCCAGAAGCAAGTTACCCTCGCCACGCTGCTTGACACCTATCCGCAGTTCTCGGGTGCTGGAGGGTACGCCACCATGGCGGACTCCATCTATCACGCGGCGACCCTGCGTGTGGAGAAGCGCTTCTCGCAAGGCTTGAGCCTCCTCACGGCGTACACGTTCTCCAAGCTGATTGACAACAACCAGGGCGGGGGAGGGAACTCCTCTTTCGTCGAGAGTGGTGATGAGGGCGTTCGGAACTGGGATAACCTTGCCGCGGAACGCGCCGTCTCATCGAACGACCTGCCGCAGCGTCTGGTGATCTCCGGCAGCTACGAGCTGCCTTTCGGCAAGACCGGCCCGGCCGTATTGAAACAGATCGTCGGTGGCTGGCAATTCAACGCCATCACCACCTTCCAAAGCGGCAATGTCATCTCGGTTTCGCAGAACTCCACCTCGTTTGGAAGCAGCAAGCCGAATGTTGCCGGCGATCCGTCTCTGAGCAATCCGACCATCGACATGTGGCTCAACAAGGCAGCGTTCGTGGATTCTCCTGCATTCACCTTCGGGAATGTGGCTCGCAACCTGCCCAGGACGCGAACCGACGGCTGGAACAACATCGACCTGTCCCTGCTCAAAGGCTTCACCGTGAGAGAGCGCTACAAGTTCCAGTTCCGCGCCGAGGCGTTCAACTTCACCAACACGCCGACCTTCGGCAATCCCGGCACCAATATCGACGCTGGCAGCTTTGGCTCCATCACGTCAGTGGCGGCGGGCACAGCGCCGAGAACCATTCAGCTAGGACTGAAGCTGTACTTCTAGGCGGCACTTCCATCAGGGGCCGTCGAGCGCGGCCCTTTTCTCACGCGACTCTGCTCTGGAGGATACGATGGCAGCCATCATGACAACCCGGCCGACTCAGCGTGCCTCCAGCATTCCTGCCCATATAGCGCCCTTCTATCCCTGGGCTGTCGTCGGCCTGTTCTGGTTTGTCTTCTTCCTGAATCAGGCGGACCGGCAGGTCATCTTCTCCGTTTTTCCGCTGGTGAAGACGGACATGAATCTGACCGACACGCAGCTTGGCGTGATCGGTAGCGCGTTCTTCTGGGTTTATGCCCTGCTCGTTCCGGTCGCCGGCGGGCTGGGCGACGTCTTCAGCCGGAAGTGGATCGTGATCGGCTCACTCGCTGTGTGGAGCGCCGCCACATTCGGCTCAACCTTTGCCATGGGCTTGGCTGCCCTCGTTGTGCTGCGTGCCTTTACGGCGGCCGGCGAGGCCTTCTACTATCCGTCCGCGGCTTCCATCATCAGCGACTATCACGGCGAGGAGTCACGCTCCACCGCTCTGTCCGTCCATCAGACGGCGAATTACTTTGGCGTGATGGTGAGCGGCGGACTGGCTGGCTACATCGGACAACACTACGGCTGGCGCAGCGCGTTCATGGTCTTCGGGCTGGCGGGGATCGTGGTTGCGTTAGGCGCAGCCAAGTTCCTCGTGGAACCCAAGCGTGGGCTTTCGGACCGGTCGGCACCGAGGGTCAACGGCAACGCGTGGAGCCGCTGTGCCAGTTCCCTGAAGACACCCTCCTTCTGGCTTCATATGACAGCGTTTCTGGCGATGCTGGTCGCGCTGACTGCCTATCTCACCTGGACGCCGACACTGCTCTACCGCAAGTTCGGAATGGACCTCACCTCGGCGGGCCTCAACGCCACGCTGTGGCACCACCTGGGGGCGATGGCGGGCACACTCCTCGGAGGACGGCTGGCGGACCGGTTGGCTCTGCGCCGTGTCGTTAGCCGGCCCGCAATTCAGGCGGTGGGCCTGTTCCTCGGAGCGCCGTTCATCTTCATGGCAGGCCAGGCGTCCACCCCGGTTCTGGTTTTCGCCGCGCTGGCGCTGTTCGGTTTCTTTCGCGGGGTCTACGACTCCAACCTCTTTGCGTCTCCGTTCGAAGTCGTCCGGCCGGACGCGCGAGCGACCGCCACGGGCCTGATGCTGGCTGTTGGCTTCTGTGGAGGAGGCGCCGGACCGCTGCTCGCCGGACGCCTTTCGCAGTCGTATGGCCTCGGTGCCGGGCTATCGGCCACCAGCATCTTCTATGTGGTGGGCGGTGCACTGCTACTCATCGATTGCCTCTTCTTCTTTCGAAGGGGCGCGCATCGAATGCGCGAGGAGTCCGCAACGGCATGAGGGCTCCCACGAACATCGAAGGCTTGGTCGCATTCTGGGCCTTTCAGGAGCCTGCGGGATGCGAGCGGCTCTCGACCGGCGGGTTCACCTATGCCTTGTGTGAGATGGCCGGGCCGGTGGAGCGGGCGAACGACGGCGTCTTTGGACCATACTCGGCGCGCCTTGGCCCCGGACAGTGGCTGAGCGCGAGCAGGGCGCACATACCAGGGCTCGATCTGCACGGCGCCGAGGCCCAAGTGACCGTTGCTGCCTGGATCAAACGAGAGCGGAAGAGCAGCCGTCCGGAGGAGTGCGAAGCGGTGGCCGGCATGTGGCTCGAGACCGCCGCCCGGCGGCAGTACTGTCTGTTCCTCAACCTGCGCATCTTCGGTAGCGCGGACCAGGTTTGCGGGCATGTCTCCGCTGTCGGCGGACCGACACCGGGCGAACGCTGGTGCATGGATGCGTCGATCGGCGCGACACCCGTACGGTTCGGCGAATGGCAGCATGTCGCGTTCACATACGATGGCGCTTACGCACGGTCGTACCTGAACGGGGCTCTCGACGCTCGTGCGGGCCGGAATCCTTACGCCTACAAAGGTGGGCTGTTTGACGCCGGTGAGGCGGGCGCGGACTTCACGGTTGGCGCCGTCCACAGGTTGGGCGAGGTGGGCAACTTCTTTCAGGGCCAACTTGGCGGCCTGGCCGTTTACGGGCGGGCACTCACGCCAGTTGAAATTGCGGAACAGGCTATGCAAGGACAGTTGTATGTGCCTTAAGGACAAAGTAGCCATCGTCACCGGAGCCGGGCGCGGCATCGGGGCAGCCCTCGCGAGGGGGTTGGCGCGCGAGGGCGCCAGCGTCGTTGTGAACTATTCGCACTCGGCGGGAGCGGCAGGCGGCGTCGTGCGGGAGATCGAGTCGCTGGGCGGACGAGCGCTGGCGATTCAAGCGGACGTTGGCCAGACCAACCAGCACGAATCCCTGGTTCAGGGCGCGCTCGACGCCTTCGGGCGGCTCGATATTCTGGTGAACAATGCCGCGGTCGAGACGCGCATGCCCGCCCTCGACGTCACGCCCGAGGAATGGGACCGCATCCTTGCGATCGACCTGAAGGGTCCGTTCTTTCTCTCGCAGAGAGCCGCTCAAAGGATGAAGGCGCAGCGCTCCGGCGTCATTCTCAACATCTCGAGCGTGCACGATGAACGGGCCCACCGGAACAACTCGGTCTACACCATCGCTAAAGGCGGCATGCGCATGATGACCCGCAATCTGGCGTTGGAGTGGGCGGAGTACGGCATCCGTGTCAACGCGTTGGCACCGGGAGCCATTCTCACCGATATGAATCGCGATGTTCTTGCGGATCCTGTGTACGAAGCGAGGGTGGTTTCGACCATCCCGCTGGGTCGTATCGGGAGCGTGGACGAGCTGGTCGGCACGGCCGTATTGCTCGTCTCCGACGCCGGCAGCTATATCACCGGCTCAACATTCTATGTGGACGGAGGGCTGCTGCTGTGATTCAGCTCGCCGAACTGTTCGAACCCGGCGACACGGATAAGATCCGCATCGCCGTTCAGGCTGGCATCACGCACGCGATTGTCCGCACCGCGCCGCTGCTGGCTAAGGTGCCGCGCCAGGAGTATCTGTCCACCCTCAGGCGCGTCAAGGACGAAATGCAGGCAGCCGGGCTGGTGTTCGCCGGTGTGGAGAGTCATCCGGTGTCCGCCGAAAGGGTCAAGCTCGGCCTGGCCGGACGGGATGAGGAGATCGAGAACTACATCGCCGTGATTCGTGCTCTCGGTGAAGTGGGTGTGCGCACGCTCTGCTACAACTGGATGGCCGGACTCGGGTGGTACCGGACGCGAGTGAACATCGCGGAGCGCGGCGGGGCGCTGGTGAGCGGGTTCGACATCGACGATGCACGGCACGAGGGACTGACCGAGTGGGGCGAGATCGACGAAGAGACGATCTGGGCCAACCTCGAGTACTTTCTGAAGGCGGTCCTGCCCGTGGCGGAGGCCGCGGGTGTCCGCATGGCGCTGCACCCGGACGATCCGCCGGTCTCACCCCTGCGCGGCATCGGGCGCATCCTGACCAGCGCGGAAGCCTTCCGCCGTGTGCTCGGCATGCACCCCGGGCCAGCCAACGGCATCACTTTCTGCCAGGCAACATTCGGACTCATGGGCGAAGACATCGGAGCCCTGATCCGCGAATGGTGTGGACTCGGCCGCATTTACTTCGTTCATCTGCGCGATGTCACAGGGACTCGAGAGAGGTTCCGTGAGACCTTCCACGACAACGGGCCGACAAACCTCGCCGCCACGCTTCGGCTCTACCATGAGGCCGGGTTCGACGGACCGTTGCGCCCTGACCATGCCCCGACGATGCAGGGCGAAGCCAATGATCGGCCGGGCTACGCGATGAAGGGCAAGATTCTCGCCATTGGATATATGAAAGGCGCGCTGGATGCCAACGGCATTCCCTACGCGCGCGGATTCTCAGGTTAAGGGATGGACACGGTGACAAATTCAATCGTTCAAGGTAACCAGAACATGGAGCAGATCTGTGAGCGGTACAAACGTCTTTACGCCGCACTGATCTTCGACGTCCTGGAGCATATGGGTCATTCTTACCAGGCCGTCTCACACGAGCTCGTCCCGCTGGCACAAGGCATGAAGATCGCCGGCCCGGCCTTCACGGTGAAAGGGACGACGACGTGCGAGAAGGACGAGTCGAAGCGTTACAAACGGCTCGCCATGATTAAGCAGATGACGCATCCATGCATCGAGGTTCGCGACGCAGGCACGCCGTTCCACGTGGCCCTCTACGGGGAGCTCAGCGCAACCACGGCGAAAGCACACGGCGCAGTGGGCGCATTGGTCGATGGCGGCATCCGCGACAGCTCTCATCTGATCAAGATGGATTTTCCGGTCTTCGCCCGTTACCGCAATCCGGTTGAGGCGTTTGGCCGCTGGATGATGCTCGACTATCAGGTGCCGGTGCTGGTCCATGGTGAGTTGACCGAAACCGTCCGTGTCGATCCCGGCGACTTCATCTTCGGTGATCTCGATGGCGTCATGGTCGTCCCTAAGGATCTGACACTGCCGGTACTGGAAGAATGTGAACGCGTGATGGGTATCGAAGATGTAGCCCGTGTGGAGTTCGCCCGCGGTGACGATCCCGTAGCGGTATTCGAACGTCACAAGAGGTTGTGAACATGCGACTGCTGTGGTTCGCGGTCCTTAGCCAGTTGGTCTGGGGCCAGGCGTTCGTCCAGGTCTCGAAGTCAGATCCGCACTACCTTGAGTTGAGCTCGGGCGACGCTTTCCTTCCGATCGGCCAAAACATCGGTTGGGAGCGCTTCGCCACGGACGAGAACGAGGTCTTCGCTCGCACCGGGACGCGTTTCCGGAACCTCTCCAGGAATGGCGGCAACCTCGCGCGTGTCTGGTTGAGTCATCCGTTCTACGACTTCGACCCCGGTGCGGACGCCGCTGAAATCCAGCTTAAGTTGAACCGGATTGCCCGTCTTGTTTCGCTAGCGCGCCAACACGGACTGCGTCTGAAGCTCTGTATCGAGCACTTCCGGACCCTCAAGGCACTGCCTGTCGTCTTTCCCGGATCGGTCTCGTTCGGCAAACCGGAGCTGGCGCCCCTCTTCGGCGACATCACTTCGTTCTACACGAACGAACCCGGGCGGCAATGGTACCTGCGGAAGCTCAACATCCTGGCCAGGAGTTTCGCCGACGAGCCCACCATTCTGGGATGGGAGCTGTGGAACGAGATCAACGCCTCGCAGGGGACCGGCTGGGAAGAGTGGACTCGGGTGATGCTTCTGGAGACCAAGAAACGCTTTCCTCGCCAGCTGGTTATGCAGACGCTCGGCAGCTTCGATAGGGAATCGTCCGCGGAACTCTACCGCAGATTTAGCACAATGCCCGGCAACGAGTTGGCACAGGTGCATCGATATCTCGATCCCGGGGCCAGGCTCGAAGCGTGCCGAGGTCCCTTCGATGTCGTGGCCGCCAGCGCCGTGGCCTCGTTGCGGGCGTTCGCAAACGATCGCCCCGTGTTCCTCTCGGAAGTGGGTGCCGTCGAGGCTAATCACTCCGGACCCAGTAAGCTCTACGAGACGGATCGCGAAGGGATTCTTCTTCATGACGGACTCTTCGCTCCGTTCTTCGCGGGGTCGGCGGGGTCTGGCCACTTCTGGCACTGGCAGGACTACATCGAGAGGCAGAACCTATGGAGCCACTTTGCCCGTTTCGCCGAAGCGGTGCGCGGGCTCGATCCGCGCGTCGAGCGTTTTGAGCCGATCACCGTGGTGCACGAGAGGCTGCGCGTTTACACGTTACGCGGCCAACGCCACTCGCTGATCTGGGTCCGTGACCGCGGTTCGGACTGGAAGTCTGAACTTGTCGAAGGCAGGCCCGCCCCCATCCTCAAGGGCCTTACGTTGCAGGTCTCCGGCAGGAAGGCGGCGATCTACGACCCCTGGACCAATCGCCATTCCACCGCACGCGTGCGCGATGGACGAGTTACCCTGCCGCCGTTTCGGCGTTCCCTCGTGATTCGGGTCGAGGCGCAGCCTTGATGCCCGGCCAGGTGGGCCTCACGCCATTGGAGTCTCTATCATGAACAAGCGCATTCTTTCCGGTATTCTGTATTTCCTGACGCTTTCCGCGGCGACGGCCGCAGGCTCCCTGACAAACCCCTACTACGTCCAGCCCCGTGCTGGCGGACAGCACATCGACCTCAGTGCGGATTGGGAACTGTCCTGGCGCGACGGGCAGGTGGCGAGCATCTCGGAGCTGTCCTCTCAACCCAAATGGTGGAAAGTGGGTCATCCGCAGAGCGTGCAGATGGCGCTCTACCACGCAGGCGAGTTGCCGCATCCCTACTACAACCTGAACTCCAGGAAGTATGAGTGGGTCGACGAGAAGGTCTGGTACTACCGCAAGAGCTTCGCTCTGCCGGAGTCTGCCCAGGGCCAGTACGTCTTCCTTGCGTTCGACGGGATCGACTACTTCAGCCGCGTCTGGCTCAACGGTCAGTTGCTAGGCGAGCACGAAGGAATGTTCGGCGGACCCGTCATCGAAACAGCCAAATACGCGCGCTTCGGGGCGCCCAATGACATAGTGGTCGAAGTTCGAGCCGGAAATTGGGGGAACAAACGCGGATTTGACTCCCGTAAGCCCGGGCGCATCGTCAAGCCCTGGGTTCTGACAGGCGGCCTGGGCGCGGAGATGTTCTTCCCCTTGGGGATGTGGCAGGGGGCTCGCGTGGAGATCGTACCCAAGGTCCACATGGAGCGGCCGTTCCTGGTGACGAAATCGGTCAGCGGCCAGTGCGCGAATCTGCGACTCAAGCTGGAGGTTCTCGCCGACGTTCAATCGCTGGATCAGGAGTTCCACACTTGGAAAAACACGATCCTCAGTCTCTATCGCGACCAATCCACCTCCAAACCGTTGCCGCGGTCCCTAATGCTGGAAGTGTCGCTGACGGACAAGCGGAGCGGCCGTGTCGCGCTCACTCGTAGATTCGAAACCAAGGTATGGGAGGGCAGGAACTGGATCGAGCAGGACCTCACGCTACCCACGGCAAAGCTCTGGTGGCCGGTTGGAATGGGGGAGCCAAATCTCTATACGGTGGAGCTTCGACTGGTCGAAGGCAAAGCCGCCGTCGACACCATCCGATTCGACTACGGTGTTCGCACTCTGGAGACCCTGAAGACACTAGGGCCCCAAACCGTCGACCGTTGGGAGAACTGGCAGTTTGCCGTCAATGGGCGAAAGTTCTTTGTGAAGGGCATGAACTGGATGCCTGCCGACCTTCTACTGGATCTACCGCGTGAGCAGTATCATTGGCTGCTCAGTGCCGCCAAGAATGCCGGAATTCAGTTTGTCCGTATCTGGGGCGGCGGCCTCATCGAGCCCGAGGCCTTCTATTCGGTGGCCAACGAGCTGGGTATCCTGGTCTGGCAGGACTTTCCGATTGGGAACACGTTCGTCCCGGACTTCCCGCAGCCTGTCTGGGAGGAACAGGTCATGCAGACCATCTTCCGCATCCGCAATCACCCTTCCCTCGCGGTCTATTGCGGCGGCAATGAGTTCAATCCTTATGGCGAGGGCAATGCGGCCGCCATCGGCATTTTCGAGCGCTCTGTCCGCGATTTCGATCCGAGCCGCCCCTTCCGCCGCACGTCGCCGGACGCCGGCAGCATTCATACCTACCCGGACATGGATCCCACCTGGTACGCGCGCCAGTATCCGCTCGTTCCTTTCATCAGCGAGACCGGCATGCACAACATTCCCAACGCGGACACGCTCCGCGAGGTGGTGTCAGCGGAAGAGTTGAAGCGGCCCCTGAGCAATATGTTCAGCAAGGAGTTCGAGGACAACTTCCCCGACTTCCGCCATCACTTCGTCGAGTTCAACCCCAAGCGCGTGCCGCGCATGCTCAGCCGGGCGTCGCACATCGATGACATCACGGCGCCGAGCATCGATACGCTCGCCGAAGGCACGCAGATCGGGGCGGGCGAGTTCTATCAGGTCTTCTCCGACGCGCTCCAGGCGAACTATCCCGTCACCGCGGGCCTGATGCCGTGGGTCTTCAAGCGCCCTTGGCCCGTCGTCGCCATTCAATTGATGGACGGCTTTGGCCACCCCACGGCACCGTACTACTTCCTTAAGCGCACCTATGAGGAAACGCATGTTCTCGTCCGCCTGCCCCATCTGTTGTGGACCGCCGGAGAGTCCATCGCCATCAAAGCCAGCGCCGTTCATGCGAACCCTGTACCAACCCCCGGCATGACGCTCATGGTGGAAGTGCAGGATGATTCCTTCCGCTCGCTGTGGCGCAAGCAGGCTCCGCTCTCGCTGAAAGCCGGACCTTCCGTCGGCGATGTGGACCTCGGCCAGTTCGAAGTGCCCAAGGACTACCAGGACCGGTTTCTGTTCGTGGTCTCCGAGTTGCACAATTCGGCCGGCAAGCTGGTCTCGCGCTCAGTCTATTGGCCGCGGACTCTCTCGATGCTCGCGAACGATCAGGCCCGAGCGGAGTTCCGAGCCAAACCGACGGAATGGCCGACCCTGGCCAAGGGGCCGTGGCTCAAGCCGTCAGTCGCCAGGACGCGGACAGCGCTCCAACTGCAGGTCCTCTCCGCGAAGCTGTCAGCCGATGGAGATACACGCGTTGAGATTCAGATCAGGAACACAGGCAAGAGCCCGTCGTTTCTCACCTCCATCGACGTGAAAGGCGCACGGCGTGCCTTCTTTGCGGGCGACAACTTCTTCTGGCTGAAGCCAGGAGAATCGCGAGTCATTCCGCTGCAACTCCATTGGCGCGAATCGGCCACAGGGCCCCGGTCCGTGGTCGCCTCCTCGTGGAATGCCGAGGCTGTCACTGTATCGCTGCCTTGAGTCCGATCCCCTCCTGGAGTACCCGGACTGGACTTGCGGGATGGGCGAGGTCACAGAGGGTGGCGACGAGTCGACCCTCGCGGTCACGCTGGCCGGACACGTTGACGCCTGGCTCGGGACACTGTTCGCGTGTTGATTGGTGAGGCCGGCGGTGGCATGTGCAGGCGGGCCTGTTCCAGGCACATGGCGAGGAAGGCCTGGGCCGCCGGACCGATGGGGATGCGGGTGGAGTACGCGGCGCAGGTGTAAGCGAGTAACTTCAGATCCTTCAAGCGGAGATAGCGCAGCCCGCCGACCTCGGCGCGCCGGCGGCTGATGAAGCCTGCGCCGACTCCGATGCCCACCATTTTCTCGATGGCCTCTTCGTTTTCCAGTTCCATCACCACCCGCATCGTGATCCGGGCGGCTTCCAGGCGGGTCTCGATCATGTGGCGAATTCGGCTGGTGCGGGAGAGTGAGATGAGCGGGATTCCATTCAGTTGGGCTGCTCCGGGCGAGCCGACTGACTCCAGAGGGTGTCCCGGCGGGACGATGAGGACGAACTCCTCTGTGTAGAGGGGTTCAAACTGGACGCCGCCGTTGGCGGGTTCGTCCGGGACGTCGGAGAAGACGATGCCAAGGTCGATGGTGGACTCGCGGATACCTGTCAGCACGTCCGTCGCTGAGCCAGTCAGGATCTGCACGTTGACCAGCGGAAACTGCTCACGGAAGATCGAAAGCACCTTGGGCAGGAAGTACAGAAACATGGTCGTCCCGGTGCCCAACAGGATGTGCCCGGTACGGAGTTCCTTCTCATCCGCAAGCCGGTGCGAGAGATTGCTGATGTCCTTTAGCACTCGGCGCGCGACCTCGACGACATCCTTCCCTGCCGTCGTAGGATGAACGGCACCGCCATCACGGTAGACGAGGCGCTGGCCCAGTTCCTCTTCCAGTAGGCGGATCTGGCGATGAACGGCTGAATGGGCCACATGCAGGCGCTCCCCCGCGGCCACGTAACTGCCCGCCTCCAGCAGGTGTACGAGCATCTCCATCTGGCGCAGATCCATGGAATATCTGTATCACAATTAGAACGAGCTGTCGGAATATTCTAATGGACTGACAGACGGGTTGAACCCATACTCGACTGAGATGTCGGCCTTCCGGCACGTGGATTCAGGAGTCTCATCGTGCAACACCTTCCAACGCTTCTCCTCAAACGAACCCAGCTCTGTCTGCTGGTCGCCTTCCTCACAGTCCTGGTCACCGCGCAGGTCATCACCAGTTCGCTGAATGGTTTCGTCACCGATGCCTCCGGCGCGGCAGTGCCTGGAGCACAGGTCACGATCAGGGAAACGCAGACGGGCTTCACCCGCTCTCAAGAGACGAACACCCAGGGGCAATACACCTTCACCGGAATCCCCGCCGGTATCTATGACATCTCCGTGGAGCACTCCGGCTTTCAGGTCTCCACACGCTCCGCGCAGCAGTTGACGCAGCAGTTGGACCTGCGCGCCGACTTCCAACTCCAGATCGGCAATTCGCAGCAGAGCATTGCCGTGGCCGCCACTACGCCGCTGTTGCAGACGGAAAATGCGTCGCTGGCGGTGACCGTGGCTTCGAAGCAACTAGTGGAGCTGCCGGCGCTGGGCCGCAGCTACATCTCGACGCTGATCCTGTCGCCGGGCGTGTCGCCCATCCTGGGTGGCAACATCGGCAGCGTGGTCTTTGGCCAGTCGCAGACCGGCGGTGCCGTATTCAAGCCGATCAGCGCAAACATCTCCGGCGGTCCGCCCGAGTTCACGGGCTTCGTGGAAGACGGCTTCGACGTGCGGGATCCGATCTATGGAGGCGCGCTGTATCAGCCTTCTGTCGAAGCACTGCAGAGCTACCGCATTGTGCGCGGCTACGACTCCGCGCAGTTCGGCGGTTCCCCTTCGGTGGTGTATACGAGTTCCAAGGCAGGGACAAACGACCTGCACGGTTCGCTGTTCTGGTTCCTGCAGAACAAGGTGACGAATGCCCGGACGAACGGCGCGCTGGCGGTTCCGCCGCTGGTGTACAACCAGGCGGGTGCGACGCTGGGTGGCCCGGTGATGATCCCGGGTCTCTATAGCGGCAAGAACCGGACCTTCTTCTTCTTCTCCGCTCAGGTGACGCGCCAGCGCTCGGGCAGCAATCAGCAGGCGATCGTGCCCACGGAAGCTCAGTGGGCGGGCGACTTCTCGCAGTACCCGCAAATCATCTACAATCCATTCGACGTGGACACCACCAACAACACCCGCAGGCCGTTTGCCGGGAATCGTATTCCGGCCAATCTGCTGAGCCCCTTCGCGCAGGGTTACAAGAAGTACGTTCCGCTGCCGAATCTGGGCGCGGTGGCGTTCGGGCAGCCGAACCTGTCGGTGTTCGGATCGCAGCGCAATGACGATACGCAGTACCTGACGCGCGTCGACCAGTCGCTGGGCACCAGCGGCCGGTTGTTCTTCAAGTACTTCTGGGACAACGTGGGCGCCTACTCCTATGGGCTTTCGACGTTCGCGGGCTTCGCTCAGCCTTTGAAGGGGCAGACCGCATCGGTGGAATATACGCAGCCTTTCGGCGGACGGATCGTGAACCAGTTGCGTGTCGGGTTCTTCCGCTCCGAGACAAACTATGGCGCGGTACCGACGACGCAGGACATCGCGGGCAGCGAGTTGGGTCTGCAGAATATCAGCAGGAACTCGGCCTTCTTCGGATTGCCGAACGTGGGTGTGACGGGCGTGAGCGTGCCGGGCACGGCGATCTTCAACCTCAACCGCGCGACAACCCGCCTGGGCGTGAATGAGAACATCTCGTTCTTCACGGGCCGGCACACGATCGATCTCGGCTTCACCATCCAGCCTTCGCAGTATCCACAGAACAACGGCATCTATCCGCGAGGGAGCCTGAGCTACGACGGCGGCTTTACGCGGCAGGCTCCGGGCGGTTCGGGCGGAGCCGGAATTGCCGACTTCGTGCTGGGCGCCTTTGCGTCAGCGGCCGGGAATCCGACCGGCTTTGCGCCAATCCTGAATACGACTTACTATGGCTGGTTCGCTCAGGACCAGATCAAGATGTCGCGCCGCCTGACGATGACGTTCGGCCTGCGCTGGGATTACTGGACGCCGCCGGTGGAGCGCTACAACCGCATGGTGGCCTTCGACCAGAACCAGGGCAAGCTGGTCTTCGTGCTGAAGAACCCTCTGAACTTCCAGCAGGACTACACCACGCTCAGCGGCGACCTGCCCCGCGGCGTCTTCAAGAACTGGAAGAAGACGAACTTCTCGCCGCGCGTCAGCCTGGCCTACCTGTTGACTCCGAAAACGACGATTCGCGCCGCCTACGGCATCTATTACACGCAGGGCATGGCGAACTTCCAGCTGTTCTCTTCACTGGGCTTCGGCGGCCCGCCGTTCACGAACAACACGAACGTGGTGAACGACCCCTCGCTGCTGACACCGACGCGTCTGGACACGCAGATCTTCCCGGCTCCACCTATTGGCGAGATCACTCCGGGTACGTTGTTTGTCACCCAGGATTCCTACGCTCCGCAGTCGTTCGTCCACCAGGCAACGTTCTCGGTCGAACATCAGTTGGGTGAGCGCTGGCTGTTGAGCGCGGGCTACAACGCGTTTCTGGGCCGCCACCTGATGGCACCCTACAATGTGAACCAGGCGGCCCTCTACGACCCCGCCAATCCGAAGTCGCTGCAGGATCGCCGGCCCTACCCGTTCTTCAGCGACATTCTGCTGCAGGGCAATAGTGCGAACTCCTCGTATAACGGAGCTTACCTGCACGTGCGCCGGACCATGTCGAAGGGCCTGGACCTGACGGCGAGCTACACCTACAGCAAGAGCCTGGACCTCTTCTCGTCGAACAGCGGCGGTTGGGACAACCAGGATGCGCGCAACACGCAACTGGACCGGGGCCGGTCCGATTACGATCAGACCCATGCGTTCACGGCGGGTATTGTGTATGAGCTGCCGTTCGGCAAGGGCAAGTCCTTCGCCCAGGGCGGAGTGGGTGCGGCGGTCCTGGGTGACTGGCAGCTGTCGACGATCATCCAGCATCGTTCGGGGTTGCCGCTCTCGCTGTCGATGCCGACGTCGTGGCCCAACGTGGCGGCCACCTTCACCAAGGCTCGTCCGAATCGCGTATGCGACGGCCGGCTGAGCGGAGGAACCATGGATCGTTACTTCGACACGAACTGCTTTGTGGCTCCTCCGGCGAATCAGTTCGGCAATGCGGGCCGGAACGTCCTGACGGCGCCGCCGACCCAGTCGTACGATGTGTCGCTGGCGCGGTCGTTCCACCTGGAGCGGGTGCGGCTGGACTTCCGGGCCGAGTCGTACAGCGTGTTCAACATCCAGAACTGGAATACGCCGAACACGTCACTGGTGAGTCCGAACTACGGCAAGATCTTCGGCAAGAATAATCCGCGGCGCTTCCAGTTTGGTCTCCGAGCGGAGTTCTAGAGAATGGAACGGCGGACATTCCTCAAGACGGTTCCACCGGCATTGTTGTGGCCCTGGGGAGGTAACGCTCACGCGGCGTTGCCTCCGGTCCGCGCGGTGCCGGAACCGCATTTTCCCAATCGCCTGTATCAGTTCGTCTGGCGGAACTGGGATCTGGTGAACCTGGAGCGGATGGCAGAAGTGGTGAAGGCGCAGCCTGGCGATCTGGCTCGGCTCGGCTCGGAGATGGGCCTGCCGGCAAAGCGGACTGTCAGCGCGGATACGCAGCGCCGGATCTACATCACGGTGATCAAGCAGAACTGGCATGTGCTGCCGGAGCCGCAGATCATCCAGTTGCTGGGTTGGGATGCGGAACGGTTTGAGTTCACGCTGAAGGAAGACGATTTCCTCGAGCACAAGCTGGGCCTGGCCAAACCTGCGTGCGAAGAACTGAGATATGCGGCTCCGAGTGCGCAGGAGCGGGCGAAGGCGGCGGCGATCCGATCGAGTCTCAGCCGGGTGCTGCCTGGCGGGGTGAAGAGCCTGGGGCAGGCGCGCTTCGCGTTCGTGGAGCAGTTGTCCGCGCTGGAGGCGGGGCCGGGCTGGCAGGTGCAAGTGCCCTCTGGACGGCAGGCTTTAGCTGCGGCCGCGCGGCGCTTTGGCAATGCGGGCGGGCAGGGAAAGCGCATCGAAGTTGTGCTGTCGGAAGCTGGCAGCGCGGGCAGTTTCAGCGTGGAGCCTACCGCCGATGGGGCGCGGATCACAGCGGCGACGGAACGGGCTGCCATCCGGGCGTTGTACGCGTTGCGGAGCCAACAGCAGTGGCCGTCGGGCAAGACCTCGACGAAGGAGATCTGGGCGCCCCGGTTCCTGTATTCGTACTTCGCGCTTTACGGGGATCCGCTGATGGAAGGAGATTCGGCGGGTTTGCCGGATGGGTACCTGGACCGTGCGGCGGAGAGCGGCGCTGATGGAGTTTGGATCCAGGGTGTCTTGAACACGCTGGCTCCGGCGCGCAGTTTTCCCGAGTTCGGTAAAGGCTGGGAGACGCGGATCCGGAATCTGAATGGCCTGGTGGAGCGGGCTTCGCGGTATGGCCTGAACATCTACCTTTACCTGAACGAGCCGCGTGCGATGCCCGCGGAGTTCTTCGCGAAGCACCCGGGCCTGAAGGGAACGCAGGACAAGAACGTGTTCGCGATGTGCACCTCGACCCAGGAGGTGCGCGACTGGCTGCGGGAGAGCATCGGCCACGTATTCCAGAAGACGCCCGGACTGGGCGGAATCCTGACGATCACGATGTCCGAGAATCACACGAACTGTTTCTCGCATGGCGGCGCATGGGGCGACCGGGATCCGAAGGCTGCAGGGTGCCCGCGCTGTTCGCAGAGGACGGGCGCCGACACGATTGCCGAGTTCATCCAGACGCTGCGCGACGGGGTGCGCGAGCACAGCAAGACCGCCGAGATCATGTCCTATGACTGGGGTTGGGGCACACCCATGGCGAAGAGCCTGATTCCGAAACTGCCGAAGGATACGAGCGTCATCAGCATCAGCGAATGGTCTCAGCCGGTGTTCCGGGGTGGTGTGAAGACTGAAGTCGGCGAGTATTCGATGTCGGTGGTAGGGCCTGGTCCGCGCGCGAGCCGGAACTGGAAACTGGCCAAGGAACGCGGGCTGGGGGCGATTGCCAAGACGCAGTTTAACAATACCTGGGAGATCTCGGCGGTGCCGTACATCCCGGTGTTGCCGCTGGTGCTGGACCACTGCGAGAACCTGGCCAAGGAAGGGATCACTGGGGTGATGGCGTCGTGGACCTGCGGAGGGTATCCGTCGTCGAATCTCCGCGCGTCGTCGGCGTACGCGTTTGAGCCTCGGCCGTCGCGAGACCAGATCCTGATGCAGGAGGCGACGCGGCTGTATGGGGCGGGGGGCGCCAAGGAGGCGGTTCGCGCGTGGACGGTGTTCAGTGAGGCGTTCCAGTCGTTTCCGTATGGGGTAGCGATCTATGTGCTGCCCGTGCAGCATGGGCCAGCCAACCCGCTGCGCCTGCAGCCGACAGGGCTGGCTCCGGGCATGATCCTGTTTCCCTATGACGCCTACAAGTCGTGGAAGGGCGGGTATCCGGCGGCGACAGTGCGGGACCTGATGGCGAAGATGGCGAAACGCTGGGGCGACGGGGTGGCGATTCTGGCGAAGATCCGGCCGGCCGGGAAAGAGGCGGCGCTGGAACTCGCGATTGCGCGCACCTGCCACACGCATTTTGAAAGCACGGCAAATCAGTTGGAGTTCTACCTGCTGCGCGATGAGGCTCCGGGCGCTCCGGCGGAACGCGGGAAGCAGATCCGGGCGCGAATGATCGCGATTGCCGAGCGCGAGCGGGTGTTGGCCCTGCAGCAGTATGCCGTGGTACGCGAGGAATCTCTGATCGGCTACGAGGCTTCGAATCACTACTACTACACGCCGATCGACCTACTGGAGAAGGTGCTCAATTGCGAGCAGGTGATGGCTGAGCTGCGTGGAGGCGCTCCGATCGGTTCCACGAAGGAGAAGGCATGAGGGAATTTCGAACGGGGCTGGTGGGCTGCGGTCTATTCGGGGAGAGCCATCTCTCGGCGCTGCAGGCCGTGCCGGGTGTGACGGTGGCGGCAGTGTTCGATCTGGACGTCGCGCGTGCGTCGTCGCTGGCCGCGAAGTACCGGATTCCGGTGGTGGCGCGGAGTTTGGAAGGGTTGCTTAACGCTGGTGTGGACGTGGTCCACGTTGCGACTCCGGAGCATTGCCACCGGGAGCCCGTCGTTGCCGCTTTGCAGGCAGGCAAGGACGTCCTGGTCGAAAAGCCGTTCGCCACCTCGCTAGAGCATTGCGAGGTCATGACCGAGGCGGCGCAAGCGTCGGGCCGCGCGCTGATGGTCGGTCATCTGCTGCGCTTCGACCCTCGGTATGCCGTGCTGCGGGAGGAAACCGCGGCAGGGCGGATCGGCCGGATTGTCGCCATGAGCGCCAAGCGAGGCCGGATGCGGGGCGGGTTCCAAATGTACGAGCGCACGCATCCCGCACTTTGTAACTGCGTCCACGATATCGACATTCTGCTGAGCCTCGACCGGTCGCCTGTAGTGCGCGTGCGGGGCTTCGAGCAGAAGATCCACTCCACTGTGAATCCCGACTGGGTGATGGGTGTTCTCGAGTTTGCCAGCGGCGCGATTGGCCGGGTGGAGACCAACTGGCTGTTGCCGGACGCCGCGGGTATAGGTCTGGATGATGGACTCCAGATCACGGGCGAGTTGGGCAGCATGTCGTTGTCGATGCAGCCTGCCGGCCTGAGCGTCTGGTCGGAGCAGGGGTACTCAGCGCCCGATGCGGGTTACGAAACACGTATGTACGGCGCGGCGCACGGCGCGCTGCTGAACGAACTGCTGTACTTTTACCGCTGCCTGGCGAGCGGGCAGCCGATCACGGCCATCACGCTGGAAGAAGCAACGAATACCATGCGCACGGCCCTGGCGCTGGTGGAATCCGCACAATCGGGCCGTGATGTTGAATTGCAGAGCTGGAGCCCTGTCCGGTAATGAGACCACAATCCGTCATTACTACTCTCCAGGAGTTGATCCGCATCAACAGTGTGAATCCGGCCTATGCTTCGGGCCAGCCCGAAGGCCGAATTCAGGCCTGGATTCACGATTTCTTCACCGGCGCCGGTATTCACGCGGAACTGGTGGAGGTCTTCCCTGAGCGTCCTAATCTCCTGGCCACGCTTCCAGGCCGCGACCGTTCACGCCGGCTGATGCTGGAGGCGCATGTGGACACGGCCGGGGTGGAGAACATGGCGTCGCCGCCCTTCGAGCCAATCATCCTGCAGGGCAGGATCTACGGCCGGGGGGCCTGCGATACGAAGGGCGGCCTGGCGGCCATGATGCACGCGCTGGTCGAACTGCACGCGGAAGGATTCGTTCCTTCCTGCGACGTTGTGCTGGCGGCGACGATGGACGAGGAAGCGACTTACCGCGGCGCCGCGCACTTGTGCGAGCACCTGACTGCGGAGGCGGCCATTGTCGCGGAGCCGACGGAATTGCGCCTGGTGGTGGCGAGCAAGGGCTGCCTGCGTTGGCGGGTGGCGATCGGCGGCCGCGCCGCGCATAGCTCCACACCGCACCTGGGTATCAACGCCATCTCTCGCATGGCTCGCCTGATCGTTGTCATGGAAGAGGGGGACGCCTCCTTGAGAACGGTGAAGCATCCTCTGGTCGGCGAGCCGACGCTCAATGTCGGCCTCATTCGCGGCGGGGTGCAGGTCAATATCGTCCCGGAGCAGTGCCAGGTCGAGATCGACCGACGCCTGGTGCCCGGCGAAGAGCCGCCGGTGATCCAGCGCCAGTATGAAGAACTGTCGGAGACCCTGCGCGCGCGGTTTCCTGACATGCAGATCACGCATACGACTCTACTGGAGGATTGGCCCATGGAGACTTCACCTGACAGCCATATCGTGCGTATCGCCCAACAAGCGTTGGAGCGGCTGAGCCTGCCTCCCGAGCCGGTCGGTGTGCCGTTTGGGAGTGACGCGAGCAAGTTCACGCGCGCGGGCATCCCGAGTATTGTGATGGGTCCGGGCTCCATCGATCAGGCGCATACGGCGGCCGAGTATGTTGCGATGGATCAGGTGGTGCGGGCCGTCAACGTCTATAAGGAAATCATCCGTGGATTCTGATATGAGCTGCCGTGAACTGTTTCCACGTGCCGTGCAGGGGGGGTATCTCGATACCGCGGCGGAGGGCTTGCCGGCGCCTGGCGTCGACGAAGCCGTTGCGGAGTATTTGCGGGAGAAGGGAAGAGGGACCCCTGGACGGCTGAGGCATTTCGGGGTCGAGACGGAGGCGCGAGGGCTGGCAGCGGCGCTGCTGGGCGCTCCGGTAGCGGACACCGTCTTTCTGCCTACGGCCTCGGATGCGCTGAATATCCTGGCTGCGTCACTGCCGTGGCAAGCCGGCGACCGCGTGGTGACGACGGACCTCGAGTTCCCCTCCAACGTTTTGCCGTGGCTCGCGCTGCGGGAGCGCGGTGTCGATGTACAAGTGGTGGCCTCACGCGGCGGAGCGTTGCAACTTGAGGACTTGCTCGCGGCGATCGACAGCCGGACCCGACTGGTGACCGTCAGCCAGGTGAGCTACAAGACCGGCGCATGGTTTCCGCACACCCAGGCATTGGGCGATGCTGTCCATGCTGTGGGCGGCGTGTTGTGCGTCGACGCGACACAGGCGCTGGCGCGCTGCCCTGTTCCGCTGGCCGGCGTTGACTACCTGATGGCCAGCACCTTCAAGTGGCTGCTGGGCTTGCACGGCGCGGCCGTGACGTACATGTCCCCCCTGCTTCGTGAGCAGTTCGCCCTGGCGGGTGTCGGCTGGTATTCGGTGGACAATGCCATGGGGGCGGTGCGGACGGGGACGTACGACCTGAAGCCTGGGGCCGCCTGCCTCGTCGCGGGCATGCCCAACTTTGCGGCGCTGTACTCGATCGCTGCGTCCCTGAAATGGCTGCTCAGCCTGGATCTCTCTGTCGAGCAGAAGCGGGCGGACCAGCTCACTCGCCATCTACGGGAGCGCCTTTCCGCGCTCGGCCTGCCGTTGCTGACGCCGGAGGGCGATGAGACCACCTCGGGCATCGTCTCGTTCGAGCATCCAGAGGGTGAACAGGTGATGCGGCAGTTGGGTGAACACGGCGTCGTGGTCTGGGGCGGTGACGGGCGCGTGCGGGCATCGGTTCACTACTACAGCGACGAATCCGACATTCAACTGCTGGTTGAGGCCCTTCAGAAAGTGCTGGCGCGATGACCGGCTGGCTGCTCGTGCTCGCCGCGGGACTCTGCCAGGGCGGCTTCATGGCGCCCATGAAGTTGATGCGCGGTTGGAAGTGGGAGAACGGGTGGCTCGTCTTCGCGTGCACCGCCTATCTCGTCTGCCCCTGGCTGTTTGTGGCCATGACCGCGCCCAACGCGTGGCAGATCTATCAGACGGCTGGGCAGTCACGGATCAGTCTCGTCATGGCCATGGGCCTTTTGTGGGGCCTCGGCGCGCTGACCTTCGGGCTCGGCGTCGATGCGCTGGGCTTGTCCATCGGCTTTGCGGTCATCCTCGGTGTGGCGGCGACCAGCGGAACCCTGGTGCCGCTGTTGATCCTGAATGAAGCTCCACCACGGACCGATGTGCTGGTGCTGACGCTGATCTCGTTGGCCGTGATGCTGGCCGGTGTAGCGGTCTGCTCGCTGGCGGGCAGTTGGCGCGAATCCGTCGAGGGTAAGCCGAAGTATGCGTGGGGCGTGATGCTGTGCGTCCTCTCGGGGCTTCTCTCCTCCTGCGGTAATATCGGGCTGGTTCTTGGGAAACCCATCATTGATCTCGCGGTGGCCTCGGGTGTCTCGCCCGATTTCGCACCGAATGTGGTGTGGTCGCTGCTGACAATCTCCCTCTTCCTTTGCAATGCCGGCTACACCGGCTTCAAGCTCTCCCGGGAGCGCAGCGCAGCGTTGTTCACGACTGCGGGGGCCGCCCGGAACGTGCTGCTCGGAATCTCCATGGGCGTGTTGTGGATGCTGGGCTTTGTCTTCTACGGAGCAGGCACCCGGCAGTTGGGCAGCATGGGTCCGTCGTTTGGATGGTCCGTCCTGATGGGCTCCATGGTGATGACGGCGAACGTTCTTGGCATCGCGACCGGTGAGTGGAAGGGCGCGCCGGCCACTGCCGTGCGTCGATTGTGGATCGGGGTTGGACTCCTGTGCCTGGCGATTCTGGGCCTTGGGATTGCGAACAGGATGGCTGCATGAGACGCCGTGAGTTTGTCGGCCTGCTGCCCGCCACCCTACTTGCGCAGACGCCGGTGCGGCCGTTGCCGCAGTTTGCGTCTCTCGCCCATCAGCTTGTGTGGCGGAATTGGGACCTCGTACCTGCCCAACGGATTGCGAAAGCGTTGTCCTGCCCCCTCGCGACAGTGGGTGAACTCGCCACGGAAATGAAGCTGGGGCGCCAGGAGACGGATGCCCGGTATGCGCGGCGGCAGCGATTCCAGATCCTTCGTCGCAACTGGACCTTTGCTCCGATGGAGCAGCTCACCGTCCTGGCGAACATGTCAGAAGCAGAGATTACGGCGCTTCTGGCGGAGGATGCGTTCTACAACGGGCATCTTGGGCCAAAGCCGGCAGCGCGGCGGATCAATGTCGAGGCGGCCAAGCACTTGGACCTGGACTACGAAATCCGCGGGGCTGCCACGCCTATCGCCCGTTTCGACTTCTCCCGCAGCCTGCAGCGCGATATGCCCGGCCGTCCGGCCCATCCGGCCAGCCCCGCTTTCGACCCGCGGATTGGTTTTCCTTACTCGGCAGTGTACGGAGATGTGCTGGGCGATCCGGATTTCCAGGGCTACTATCCGGACGCTGTTTTGGAATCGATGAAGCAGCAGGGGCTGAACGGGATCTGGCTGCACGGGCTGCTTCGAGAACTGACCGTTCATGCGATGCTGCCGGGCTACGGCGAGCAGGCGGGTATCCGGTTGCAGCGGCTGAATGGCTTGATCGAACGCAGCGCCGCTCACGGGCTGGGCGTCTATCTCTACCTGAACGAGCCGCGTGCGATGCCGACCTCTTTCTTCGATGCGCATCCGGAACTGCGCGGAGACCTGGGCCGGCCCGGCGATGGGCTCACATCCTTGTGCACCAGTACGGAGCCGGTGCGGCGCTGGTTGCGCGAGGCGGTGCAGCAGTTGATGGGTAAGGCGCCCGGCCTGGCTGGCTTGATCCTCATCACTGCTTCCGAGAACACGACCAACTGTTACTCCCTCCGCCGCAAGACCGCTTGCCCGCGTTGTGCCCGGCGTTCTCCCGCCAGCGTCATCGGCGAGGTGGTTGACGAAATTCAGAAGGGCGCACGGAGTGCCGCTCCCAAGGTCCGCATCCTCGCCTGGGATTGGAGCTGGGGTGTCGTGGAGGATGATCCACAAAGCGCTACCATCGCGTCTCTGCCCAAGGACGTGACCCTCCAGGTGGATTTCGAACGAGGTACGCCAGCCGTGCGCATGGGCCGCAGGACGCTGATCGATGAGTACTCGCTCTCCATCCCCGGCCCGTCCCCGCGTGCGGAACGCCACATCGCACAAGCGAAACAGCGCGGGATGAGCGCGATGGCCAAGGTTCAAATCGGGAATAGCTGGGAACTCGGCCTCTTGCCGTTCATTCCCGTGCCGGACCTCATTGCAGCCAAGTGCGCAGCCCTGCGGAGAAGCGGCGTCCAGGGAGCGATGCTTTCCTGGACCCTAGGCACCTGGCCAAGTGCGAACTGGCTGGTGGCTCGTGAGTTCTTCGGGGAGAACGTGCCGAGCGTGCAGGACGCCCTGACGCGGGCAGCCCTACAGCGCTACGGACAGGCCGGTGTGGACGGCGCCCACAAAGCGTGGTCGATCTTTTCCCGTGCTTTCGCCGAATACCCCTATTCGAACGGCCTGGTTTATTCGAGCGTGGTCCAGCAGGGCCCCGCGCATCCGCTGTGGCTGGAACCATCCGGACAGCGGCCAAAGATCCTGAATAGCTTCGACGACCTCGGGTGGACGCAGCCGTACGGTCCGGAAGCCGTCAGCCAGGCATTCCGAGGCATGGCTTCGGCGTGGAGCGAAGGCGTCCGTGCATTTGAGTCGGTTGCTCGCAGTTGCGGTGCGAGGGCGCAGGCGGATCAACGAATCCACCGTGCTGGCCATTTGTATTTCGAGAGCATCGCGAATCAGGTGGAGATCCACAGCATCCGAGCAAAGCCCGGCGTGCAGGCTCGTCTGCGGGCCTTGATCGAGGATGAGCTGCGGATCGCGGAGCAGTTCCTGCCCATCTGCGAGGCAGATCCCCGTGTGGGTTTTGAGGCATCGTTGCAGTACTTCTACCTGCCCCAGGATGTGCGGGAGAAGATCCTGTGGTGCCGGGCCGTCCTCAAGTCCTCACCGCTGCTCAAGGCCGGCTCGCGGTAGCCGCTCTCGCGCTCGGGGGTGCTTCCAGTCATGCTACCGGCTGAACCGAGGTCACCATGGTCAGGTACAGTGCGGCGCCGGTAAAGAGGATCCCGGACGCAACAGCGAATGCGATGAGGAACGAACCCGTGGCGTCAACGATCCAGCCCGTGACCAGCGGGGAGACCACACCGCCCAGGTTGCCGATGGTGTTCTGGATAGCGGTCCATTTGCCGGCCGCCTCGGGTCCGGCGAGAGTCTGTGTGGCGGCCCAGACATTGGAGGTGAACAGGCCGAGGCAGAGACACGCGAGTGTGACCAGCGCGACGCTGACGGTGGTGTTCTGGACCAGGGCTGCCGGTAGCAAGGCCGCTCCGCAAAGCAGCAAGCCCCCTCCAATATAGAGGCGGCGTACACGGCTCGGATTGCCACCGGCGCGGATCGACGAGTCGGAAGTCCAGCCGCCGAGAAGCGCGGCAATGGCCATGCCCCAGAACGGGATGGAGCCGAGGAAGGACATGTCGGAAGTCGAGAGGCCGCGCTCCCGCACCAGGTAACTGGGCAACCACGAGAGGAGGAAATACCAGGCGTACCCGAGCGAGAACATGCCCAGCGACGTGCCCCACATCTGGCGCTTCCGCAGCAGTTGCAGCCATCCGGGGCCGTGCACCGTGGCGTCTGATTGGATCCGGCTGTGGCGGCCGGTCCAGGCGAACCAGGGGATCAGCCACAACAGGCTGCCCAGGCCCACGATCACGAAGAGGGAACGCCATCCGAACCGGCCCACCACCAGCCCGCCGATCAGGATGCTGAGCGCGGGCCCGATCTTTGTACCGGCGTCGATCGCGGCATTCGCGAGACCGCGGCGCTCTTCGGGGAACTCACGAGCCAGGAACTTGGAGCAAGCCGGATAGGCGACGCTCTCACCGGCTCCGAGCAGGAAGCGCGTGACCAGCAGGGCGGGGAGGCTGCCCACCAGACCAACGGCCGCAGTGGCCAGCGACCACAGAAGGAATCCGCCGGCGTACACCCAGCGGACCGGATAGCGGTCGACCAGCCAACCACCGACCACCTGGCAACTGGCGTAGCTCCAGAAGAAGGCAGAGAACAGCAGGCCCATCTGGGAGGTGGTTAGCTTCAGCTCGCTGGAGACCAACGGCGCGGCGACGGAGAGCGCGCCTCGATCGACGTAGTTGATCGCAATAGAGACGATGAGGAGGACAAGAATGCCGTTCGCGGAATGGAGTGGGGAAGAGGGCATGAGCGAGGGGTACCTGGGTATACTAAGGGGTCTTCCCCCAAGAAGCAATATGATCGACTCACATGTTCACGTGTGGACCGATGATGTAGACCGATACCCGCGTGTTTGGCCCGGTACGGAGTTCACGCCGCTTCACTTTCCGCCGGAAGAATTCTTTCGCCACTCCATTCCCAACGGTGTCGCGCGAGCCCTACTGGTTCAGATGAGCTTCTACGGCTTCGACAACTCGTACATGCTCGATTGCCTGCGGGCCCATCCGGGCACGTTCGCCGGAATCGGAGTGGTGGACTGTAGCTCCGCTGACGTTGCCGCGGCGATGAAGGGACTCGCCAGACATGGCGTCCGTGGCTTCCGCATCCATACTGAGTCCTCACCCGAAGAGTGGTTGGCCGCTCCGGGGATGCAGTCGATGTGGACGTGCGCCGCCGAGGAGCAACTGGCCGTCTGCCCGCTGGTGAACCCGGACGCTCTCGCGGCACTGGACCGCATGTGCCGGCAGCATCCCGAGACGCCCGTTGTCATCGATCATCTGGGGCGAATCGGTGTGGATGGACAGATCCGGGAGAACGACGTGCGGCAGCTCTGCGCGCTGGCAAAACACGACCAAGTCCACGTGAAGGTATCGGCTTTCTACGCACTGGGTCGGCGGCAGCCGCCCTACCACGACCTCATGCCGTTCGTTCGAGGGGTCTTCGACGCCTTCGGGCCGCGGCGCCTGATGTGGGGCAGCGACTGCCCGTTCCAAATCCAGGACCGCCACACTTACGCGGCCTCACTCGCCCTGCTGGCCGAAGGGTTGCCGTTCCTCAGCAGCGATGACAAGTCCTGGATGCTGAGAAGAACAGCAGAGGCGCTGTTCTTCTGATTACGCCGCTGTGCTGGGGGCGATTCCGCTCTCCAGAATCTCCCCAGTCGCCAGCCAATGAGCGCACTCCGGGCCCAACTCGGCCAGCGCCTTCGCTTCGTACTCCGCCGACTCCGCCGCGGTCAGCGTCTCTCGCCACCGCCCATTCGTGCCCTTGTTGATGAAGGTCTTCACTCCACCTACCCAGGCCGCTCCGCCCATCGGCACAACTTTCTCGCCGTGCTCCTTCATCCACTCAAAAGTGCAGTGTTCAACAATCGTGTCCCACTTCGACTCGTCTATCGGAATATCGAGAAACGCAGCGATCCGCCGCATCTCGCCGGGCATGTTTCTTTTGAGGGCGTCGAAGTGGACAAGCAGGAGATTCGGGAGATTGCGGATCGCCCACCAACTGCGAACGTTCTCCCACAGTGACCAGTAGGGGAAACCGTCGCGATCCATCCACGCACGCCAGTACTCGCGAATGTCGGCCGGAGGGGGCTCCAGCGGCGGGCCCACCAGTCCGGGACTCTTGTTCAGCGCATCGTACATCACCTGGCTGCCGTTCGCGTGGTGGTTGTAGAGGCTCCACAAGACATCCCGGCCGTCCCGGCCAATATAGAGATACTTGGCCTTGGGCGAATAAACAAGAGCTTCCACTGGAAGGTGTGTCTTGACGAAGCGGCGATGGGTCTGCTCCTCCAGTACGGGCAGTTTCACTTCTTTCGGCGGAACCCGGAAGTCCACCCATGGTGACATTGCCTGGGTGTCGAGTTCCGTGTCGCCGCCGAAGAGCATCTGCGAAACAATCTGCTGCATCCAGGTCGTGCCGGACTTCGCATACGTCGAAATGATGATGTCGTCATCCCGAAACTGAAAGTCGTTCCAGACCGTGGAATCGATGTGCTGGTTGTGCATCTCCTTGGTCTTGCGAGGCCATGTTACTTGCATTGAAGTCGTCTCCCCTCTCTCCGGACCTGTTGTCCCCGTTACTCTGACCCAGTGCTCTCGCGAGCCCCGCGAACAAGGGGCCCGAATAGTGGAATCAATTAGACCACTGTTGTTCCAAACCCGCAAGTCGATAGGTGAAGTCCCAGTAAACGACAAAAGAAGACGCTGCCCCGCCCAGTGTCCACGCCCTTCAGTAGACAGTCAGGTCCTTGCCGTTCACGACATCACCCGAGTACGTCCGCCGGATCTCCTTCTCGAGATCAACTTCCTCCCGCGGCCCGAAGTAGAGCTGATGATACAGCACCAGCAGCTTCGGCTTCGCCTTGGACGCCAGCTCGGCCAACTGCTTTGTGGATGTGTGAAAGCTCGCGTGATACTGGCCGCGCCGCTGGCCGAAGACGAGATCAAAGCGGTCCGCCGAGTAGACTTCGTGCACCAGGACATCGCACTGCTGGCAGGCCTCGGCGATGCTGGCGCTGGGAGCCGTGTCGCCCGAAATTACGATCGAGCGCCCCCCTGCATCAATCACATAGCCGAACGCCTGGGGCCAGGAACCATGCGGCACCGCCACCGCGCGCACCGTGATGTTCTCGTCCTTGTACACAGGGCCGGCGCCCTCGATCTCATGCACACTGACGGCAAGGTTGCGCTTGCTCAGTCCCTCGAATCCCTCTGTCCGCACTTGGATGTCCGCCGCGTAGGCCTCTTTCAGATGCTCGGTCATGGCCGCGATACCCTTCGGGCCAAAGACCTCCAGCGGCCTGCGCCGGCCCACCACCCACGGAGTCAGCAGCAGGTCGGGATAGCCCAACGTGTGATCGGAGTGCAGGTGTGTGAAGAACACGTGCGTGAGATTCGTCGCCTCCAGAGCCGCGATACCGAACTTCTCCGCTGCCGCCTGCGCGCGGCGCACGACCCCAGGACCCGCGTCAAAAAGATAGCTGTGGCCGTTCACCACCACAGCGACGCAAGGCCCCGAGCTCGACGGGTCGGGAATCGGCGTCCCCGTACCCAGCATGACCACCTTCGCTCGCTCAGCGGCCGGACCAATGGCCGCCAACGCGACGAGTCCCCCCAGTAGCACCAGAAGTCGAGCGGGCTCGGGAAAAGGCATAAATCAAACCATTGGCGTCAGTCTAGCAGCCGGAGGGTGTATTATGGCCCAATCCTTGCCGCTCTGGGAAGCGGTACCGAAAGAGGCCGTCCGTGAAATCTCCGCCCCCGCCGTCCGTTCCCTCCGCTGCTGTCGGCGAGCAGGCCCGCATTCCCGATGCGCCGGATCCGGGCCGCTGGCGATCGCTAGCCGTGATACTCGCCGCCGCATTCCTGGTGGGCCTCGACTTCTTCGTCGTCAACGTCTCGATCCCTTCCATCCGCGCCAGCCTCCACGCCACCTTTGCCGAAGTCCAACTCGTCATCGCGAGCTACGGTCTGACGTATGCAGTGCTCCTGATCTCCGGAGGACGGCTCGGAGACATCTACGGCCGCAAGCGCATGTTCATGTGGGGCGTGGTCGCCTTCACCCTGGCCTCGCTCCTGTGCGGCCTGGCGCCGTCGCCGATCTTTCTGATCGCGGCCCGGGCCATTCAAGGCGTCTCCGGCGCGATGCTCTTCCCGCAAGTCCTGTCCATCATGCAGATCACGTTCCCGCAGAACGAACGCGCCAAAGCCTTCGGCCTGTTCGGAACCGTCATCGGCACCTCCTCGTTCTCAGGCAACGTGCTGGGTGGCCTCCTTGTCAGCGCCGACCTCTTCGGTCTGAGCTGGCGGCCTATCTTTCTCATCAATCTGCCGATCGGTTTGCTGACCGTTCTCGCCGCCGCACGAGTTCTGAAGGAGACGCGCTCGCCGAAAGCGCGACGCCTCGACCTCGTCGGTGTAGCGCTCATGACACTCGCCCTAACTCTGCTCCTCTATCCGCTGATCCAGGGCCGCGAAGCTGGCTGGCCCCTCTGGGCCTTCGTCTGCCTGGCTGCGTTCCTGCCTGTGATGGCCGTCTTCGTCCGATACGAGCAACGGGTCACAGCCGGCGGGGGATCCCCACTGGTGGAGCTCTCCCTCTTTCACGACCCTGCCTTCGTCACCGGCCTGTTCAGCGGCGTCTGCTTCTTCAGCGGTGCCGCCGCCTTCTTCCTCATCTTCACGATCTTCCTGCAGAACGGAATCGGCTACTCCCCACGCGACGCTGGCCTCACCTTCGCCTGGTTCGCCATCGCCTTCCTGGGCAGTTCTCTAGCCTCCGTACGAGTGCAGCCGCGGCTGGGCAGCCGGATCATCAATCTCGGTGCCGCGCTGATGATCACCGGTCTTTCCAGCCTGTTGTGGCTGACGGCATCTCGGGGTCCGGCCCTGGCTGGACTCGATCTCGCCCCCATCCTGCTGGTCTATGGCACCGGTCAGGGTTTCGTCATGCCAACTCTCATCAGCACCATTCTGATCAACATCAAGGGGCACGACGCAGGTTCCGCGTCCGGCGTTCTCAGCACCGTGCAGCAAGTCTCGTTCGCCACCGGAGTGGCGGTAATCGGCACGGTGTTCTTCAGCGCGCTCGGCAAGTCGACGTCCGTGGACGCCTTCATTCACGCCTTGCGCGTGGCCTTCACGGTGAACATCTGCCTGCTGACAGTGACCTTCCTGTTGATGCTCCGAATCCCCCGATTCCCGGCGCGCGAAATACCCCGGTGACTTCTCAGCGATCCGGCGGAGTGTAGAGATCGGCTACCCGGTTGCTCCTGTAGATCATGGCACCGGTAGTCTCCAGGGCGAAGACCACCTTCCCCTGCGGAGTGATCTCCATCGACCGGCCCGCGAACGAGATGTCCTGCAGCAGCGAGCCCGTCGTGAAGTGAAAGTTGCCGTTGCTCAGACGTTGGGCCGAACCGACCCACGGCGCATACACACCCAGATCCGTGCTCATCACCAGGGTCGCCGTCCGCGACACTTCATCGATCTTCCACTGCTGTCCGCGAGTGTGCGCCCCGGAGTCCTTCTTCTTGCGCCGGGGGCCATTGTCGAGCAGCAGCAGCGTATCCGAACCCGGCGGTTCAAACCCCGCATCGTGCTGGTACGAGAACCACGGAGCCTTCTCTGTTGTCTCGGCCTTCAGGTCTCCGCCCTCCCCAAGCCGCCACAGTACCTTGCCCGTCCCTTTGCCCTCCCGATAGTCGATCTTCGCCACCCAGTCCTGCTCCGGCATCGACAACACCAGGTTGCCGTCCTGCCGGCTGTAGGCGACCGCGTTGCCGTGCAGCCAATCATTTGCGGACGGAGCGAGAAACACCGGCGAGCACCCGGC
Source organism: uncultured Paludibaculum sp. (assembly GCF_963665245.1). Lineage (NCBI taxonomy): Bacteria > Pseudomonadati > Acidobacteriota > Terriglobia > Bryobacterales > Bryobacteraceae > Paludibaculum > uncultured Paludibaculum sp. Next base: position 746,358 of record NZ_OY762268.1, on the reverse strand, counting down.
CCCTCCAACTGGACCGCGGCACTTCTCGTCCGACAGCGCGGCCCGAGTCACGTCGAGGTGGTCAAAGGCGTTCCAGAACCATTTCACTTGCAGGTCTTCGTCGAGATCCAGGATCAGCACACCGATGACATCAATCGGCTCCTCCGAGCCTTGGGCGCCATCGGGCATCATCCGCTCCAGGCTGGCGATGGCGATGGTGTGCCCGTTCGGCAGGCGAATGGCGTCGTGATGAAAGCCTGGCACGCACTGCTGGCCGTTCGGCTTGCAAACGGAATGGATCCCGCGTTCCTCCAGTTGTTCGGCCACCCGTGCAATGTTGGTCTCGCGAATGGTGTTGCCCACCAGATCCATCTCGGCCAGCACCTGCTGCCGGCTGTTCTCTTCGTTGATGCCGCCTCCAAACACCAGAAACCGCCCGCCTGGCAGCATGCGCGTCAGAGAGAGCTCCGTGCGCGGAAGGTACCACACCAGATTGCCGTCGAGATCCGTGGCCAGCGGACGCTGCGCCGGCATCTCGATGCTGTAGACCAGGAAAGGCTCGGGCGACGAGGCACTGGCGTCGCGCGGCGTCACCACCCGCAGCGGCGCGTAAGTTCCGTCCGCAATGCCCGTGTGAAAACTCACCGGAGGCCCGGGCGTCGCGGAATCGCCTTTCATCACCTCGCCACGCATTTCGTAGCTGGAGTCAGCCAGCATCCCAGCCACATAGATGTTGCTGCTCCGTGACCCGGAACAAGGCTGGCTGCCAGTACGCTGGCCCTTCCCCTCGTCGCCTTCACGCCGGAACGCCACACGGAAACGGCTACCTTCCGGGCAGGGTGGGGCACTGAACAAGGCGACCAGCGGATTCGATGTCGGCGTCGCCACGGGTTTCTGTCCATTCACCCGAGCCACTACGCGGAACGGCAGCTCCGCCTCGGCCGTCAGTTTCGTCGCGACGTTCTTGATCGTCACCTTGACGCGGGCCTCGTGCTCATATAACTCCGGACGCCACGCAAACCCTTGCTGTGGACTGAAATCCCGAACGACTCGGAAGGCGGATCCGTCGACGCTGACGCTGAATCGGAACCGGTACTTCCCCAGAAGCTTCAGTGGATCCCCCTCTTCCTTGGGCATCGCGGTCAGCCCGATGACTGTCCCGACGCTTTGAGGAGAAGGCAAATTGGCGAGGAGACGAACCGTCGGAGCGCTCCAGCAGACCGGGCATGACGCAGCGACGGCAAGGGCGAGCATCGTTAGGGATCTCATACTTGGTAGATCAGTATGACACGCACTTGGCTTGGCGCCGCCCCGATTGCTGCTATTATGTTCCGAACACCCGACCGGGGGGCCAGGGTCAAAGAAGTCGATGGAATACCTACTGGGCTTTCTGATTGCGGCCGCCGTCGGTCTCACCGGTGTCGGCGCGGGCAGTGTTACGGCCCCCGTGCTGATCCTGTTCTTCAACCTGCCGCCGGCGCTCGCCGTGGGCACGGCGCTGAGCTTCGCGGCAGCAATCAAGTTCGCAGTCCTGCCCGTCTACATGAAGCGGCGGCAGGTGGACTACCGCATCCTGGGCCTGCTCTGCGCGGGCGGCATTCCCGGCGTGCTATTCGGCTTCTACGTCATGGAGAACCTGGACGCCAGCCACTATCACGGCGTGATCTTCGGCATGCTCGGCGTCACCATTATGGCCGTCTCGCTGGCCAACCTCTACAGGGCGATTCGGAACCGGACGCCCGTCAATGGGATCGACCGTGCGAAATGGCTTCCACCCATCGCGGCGCTCATCGGCGGCGAAGTCGGATTCTCGTCGGCCGGAGCCGGTGCCATGGGCGCCGTCGCCCTGCTGAACCTGACCAAGCTGACACCCGCCCACGTCGTCGGCACGGACATGGTTTTCGGCCTCGTCATCTCCATCCTCGGCGGCGGCCTCCACCTCAACGCCGGTCACTTCGATTCGCCCATTCTGATGAAGTTGGTCGCGGGCGGTGTGGTGGGCGCCGTCACCGGGGCGGTCCTGTCGTCCGTCGTGCCATCCCGTCCCCTCCGGCTGGCCCTGTGCGTCTGGCTGGCGATTCTCGGACTGCAGTTGTGTTGGAAGGCCTTCAGTTAATTTCCATATAGATCTGTCGCTAGTATGTGATCTGTCCGCATGAGTTCACACGTGATCTGTCCGTTCGAGCAGAGCGGCGGGCGAGTCTTGGAAGGTGGAAGCCCCCAAGGATTGCCCGGCCGCGGAAGTGGAGCGGATGATGAAGCTACAAGAAGTGCTGCTGAAGGCCATGGCGAAGAAGATCACATGGTGGAGCGCGGCGGAGATCATCGGAGTGAGCGACCGAACGATGCGACGCTGGCGGGAGAGGCTGGAAGAGCACGGCTATTCGGGCTTGGCCGACCGGCGGAAAGGCAGGCCGAGTGACAAGAGGGTGCCCTTGGCGATGGCGGAGGAGGTGTTGCGGCTGTACCAGGAAACCTACTATGACCTGAACATGCGGCACTTTCACGAGAAGCTGCGCGAGCAACACGGCATCCAGCTGAGCTACACGTGGGTGCAGAAGGCGCTGCAGGGTGCGGGCTTGGTGGCCAAGCGGGGTAGGCGGGCCAAGCATCGGCGGAGACGGGAGCCTCGACCGCTGCCGGGGATGCTGCTGCACATCGACGGGAGCAAGCACCAGTGGTTCAGCGATGAGCGATGGTATGACCTGATCGTGATCCTGGATGATGCGACGAAGGAGATCTACTACGCACAGTTGGTGGAGGAGGAATCGACGCGGACGGTGATGGCGGGCCTGCGGCATGTGATTGAGTCGAAGGGTCTGTTCTGTGCGTTGTACAGCGACCGGGGCAGCCACTTTTTCGTGACGCCGAAAGCGGGCGGGAAGGTTGATAAGGGCCGTCTGACGCAGGTTGGGCGAGCGATGAAGGAGTTGGGCGTGCAGATGATCGCGGCCTACTCGCCACAAGCGCGAGGCCGGTCAGAGCGGAGCTTCGGGACCTGGCAGGGCCGACTGCCACAGGAGTTGCGGCTGGCGGGGATCACCACCGCGGAAAGGGCCAATGAGTTCTTGGCCGAACGTTACATTGGCGAGTTCAACGAGAAGTTCACGGTTGAGGCGAAGGAGACAGGGACGGCGTTTCGGAAGACGACGCGCGCCGATCTGAACTGGGTGTTCACGGTGCAGACTGAGCGCGTGGTAGATCGGGATAACACGGTGGCGATCGGCGACCAGAGCTGGCAACTGGAGAAGAGCCGTTTCCGCCACTCCCTGGCGAAGAGCACAGTGACCATTCACGAGCACCTGGATGGAACGGTGTCGATCCGATTTGGACCGCATGTGGTAGGCCGCTACACAGCCGAGGGCGCACGATTGCGGGACACTCGACAATCACGAAAGGAAGACTGTGGAAAAGGCGGGCCCGAGGAAGCCGAGGAAAACCGCGAGGCGGTTTCCCACGGCTCCCACCGTCCCTTGGAAATCCCGCCGAGCCGGGATTCCCACTTTCCCACCGCCCCGACGACGACGAGAAAGGTACGTCCGAAGACCCGGAAGCCGCCTTCGGCGAGCAGAAAAGGATCATCGGGTGCGGTCAACTGATGCGGACAGATCGTGTGTGAATAAAAGCGGACAGATTGACTTACTACCGACAAATTTCCATATAGATCTTTCAAGATTGTCATCCGTATGCCATACTACTGGCCCATGCGGGACATTCTGGGTCGGCTGCTCGTTTTTGCCTCGTTGGCCGGCAGCGCTGCTGCGGCACCGTTGGCCGTTCATCTCCACGCAACATTGCCCTCACCTCAACCCGTGGGCACCTCCATCGGCCTGACGCCCCGCGTCGACAACGCCGTCGGGACACACGCCTATCGCTACTCGGTCAGCGTCGATGGCGGGCCGTTCCGGGTGGTCCGCGACTTCAGCCAGGACAAGGAGTTCGTCTGGACCCCCGAATTGTACGAGCACGACGCCGCCATCCACTTGATCGCCCGCAACAACAAAACGAAGGAGCTGGCCGAAGATGAGCTGCGCTTCCGCATCATCTCGCGAGTCAAGGGCAAAGGCTCCGTCGTCACGCCGACAGCGCATCCCCTCGTCGCCCTCCTCAGCGCGCCGCCTTGTCCGGAAGGCAGCCAGTTTCGTGCCGCATTCCAGCCGGCAGGCGAAGAAACACTAACCCGCACACCCGACCAGCCCTGCCGTGGCACTCTCAGCAACAACATCTACATCGCCGGGATGCGCGCCGACACGGAGTACCGCCTGCGCTCGGAGGTAGTCACCGGAGGCACCGCAAAGGCGGAAGCTTGGTTGCCGTTCCACACCGGCATGATCGACGGAGACTTCTCGCCCGTCTCCATCGCCGTACCCCGCACCGGCGGCCAGCCCGCCTCCGACCCCGTCCTGATCTTCAGCGCGGCCTCGGTCGCCTCCGGCCGGCGGCCCTTCGCCGTCGATCTGGACGGCCGCACCATCTGGTACATGCGCTCCGCCGACTTCCTGACGCGAGTCCTCCCCGGCGGCCGGTTTCTCGCCATGGCGGAAGGCCAGAATTCCGTCAACGCCATGCGGCGACTGCAGGTACTGCGTGAGGTGGACCTGGCCGGGAACGTCATCCGCGAGACCAACATCGGCCGCGTTGCTGAGCAGTTGGAACTCCGCGGGATCCACTCCGACTGCCAGAAGGGCAGCAAGGAATGTGTCCCCGGTTTTCACCACGAAGCCATCCGGCTCCCCAACGGCCACACCCTCGCCATCGCGGGGCTCGAACGCATCCTGCCCGCCGGGACACAGGGATCGAAAGAGCCGGTCGATGTTCTCGGTGACATCGTTCTCGACCTCGACGAAGACTTCCAGGTTACTGCCTTCTGGAACACCTTCGACCACTGTGACTTGAAGCGGGCGTCCCTCTACAACGCCAAATGCAAGGAAGGCCGCGGCGGCGGTGGATGCACGCCCATCTTCCTGGCCGCGGAAGCAAACGGCTGGACCCACAGCAACTCCCTGAACTACATCGCCTCCAGCGGCGACTTCCTCATCTCGATGCCCGAACAGAACTGGGTTCTGAAGATCGACTGGAAGAACGGGAAGGGCAGTGGCAAAATCCTCTGGCGGCTGGGCAAGGATGGCGACTTCACGGCCAGGTCCGACGATCCCAGCCCCTGGTTCTCCTATCAGCACGACGCAGGCTTCGAGCCTGCCGGCTCCAACATCCTCACCATTCTCGACGACGGTCACGTGCGTTTCGAGCACGACAAGAACGCCAAGAACCGGGGTCAGGCCTGGAGACTCGACGAGGAGAAGCTCACGGCCACGCCCGTCCTCAACGCTGACCTCGGCGTCTACGCCATCGCCGTCGGATCGGCCCAGACGCTGAAGAACGGCGGCTACAGCTTCGAGGCGGGCTTCATCAATCCGGCCTCACCCTACGGCCGCACTGTCGAGACCGATGCCGAAGGCAAGGTCGTGTTCGCCGTCGACGTGGAAGGCATCGTCGTCTACCGCAGCTACCGGGTCAGTGACATGTACTCGGCCCCAATCAAGTAAAGGGACCACGCGTGATCGACCTGCACACACATACCGATCGTTCGGACGGATCCACGGCGCCGGAGGACCTGGTACGCCAAGCCGTCGCCGAAGGTCTTCAGGCGCTGGGGATCGCCGACCACGATACGCTTGCCGGATATGAGGCCGCCGGTCCCGCAGCCGCGGCGTGCGGTCTCGAACTCATCTGCGCCGTCGAGTTGAGTACGCGTCCGAACGAATGCCGCCAGCCCGGCAAACGGGAACGTTCCGTGCACGTGCTCGGCTACTGGCTGCTGGAGCCGCCAACAACGGAATTCCGTTGTTGGTTGGAAACCCAGCAGGCCAGCCGCCGCCGGCGCAATGTCGACCTGCTGACGAAACTCCGGGAGTTGGGTGTGTCCATCACGCTGGAAGACGCGGAGGTGTACGGGCGCAATCAGGTCGGCCGGCCCCACATCGCCCGTGTGTTGTGCGACAAAGGCTACGTCTCGACCATTCAGGAAGCCTTCGATGTCTATCTCGCCGATGAGGCGAAGGCGGCGGTGGAGCGGGACGAACCCACGCTGGAGGAGGGCATCCGGCTCATCCAAGAGTCGGGTGGCATGTCGTCACTCGCCCATCCGGTCCGCCTGCCGCAGCGCGGCGCGGATCTGTTCAGGCTGGTTCAACGCCTGGTCGAAGCCGGGCTGCAGGGCATCGAGGTCCATCACAGTGAGCACTCACCGGCCGACTGCGCCGAATACGCGGAGATCGCCCGGCGTTTTGACCTGATCCCGACGGGAGGGTCGGACTTCCACGGAGACAACAAACCGGGCATCCGTCTGGGCCATGGCATCAATGGGAATGCTATGTTGCCCTACAGCTTCCTGGAACAAATGTGGGAGCAGTGCACTGTGAAGCGCCACTGAATGAACGGAGCTCCAATGACCCGTAGGGTCACCCCCAGGCACAAAGCGCAACGCCCACCGCATGGCGGGATCAACGAAGGCGCATGCCGGAGGCGAAGCCCCTTGCCAGGAGGGCGGTCCCCCTGGACCGCGCGGGGTCCCCTGACCCCGCTCTTTCCGGCCCCGAGGAACCGAGCGGTCAATGGCATCCCGTCCGACCCCGCAGGCCATCCAGTCACCGGAAACCACGTTACGAACCACGACCGTAAGGAAGTGGTCCCTCACCGCGCAGCGAACCGCGACTGGGAAGGAGCGGGCACCCGTTTCCGCGGCCTATTCCACCGAGTCAAACACGGCCCAGCGGGCCGCCAAAGCGGAGGCAGTCGCACCCTTTGCCCCAGTCCCGGAGCGTCAGCGACGGGCTACACCTGCGCCTACAGCAGAGTGGCCTCCCACCCCCATCGCACCGTCAACGGAGCCCTATGACCAGCACCACGCCCCCCGGCCTGACCCTCACGCACCTCCGCATGCTCGAAGCCGAGAGCATCCACATCCTCCGCGAGGTAGTAGCGGAGTTTCAGCGTCCGGTGATGCTGTACTCCATCGGCAAAGACTCCTCGGTCATGGTGCGTCTGGCCCAGAAAGCCTTTCACCCCGGCCGAATTCCATTCCCGCTGCTGCACGTCGACACAACCTACAAGTTCCGCGAGATGATCGAATTCCGCGACCGGTTCTGCGCCGATATCGGAGCCCGCCTCATCGTCCACACGAACAAGGCAGCCATCCAGGCGGGCGCAAATCCATTCGATCTCGGCACGCAAAAATGCTGCGGTCTTCTGAAGACCCGAGCCCTACTCGACGCCCTGGCCGAAGGCGAGTTCGATGCGGCGATAGGCGGCGCCCGGCGCGACGAAGAGAAATCACGCGCCAAGGAACGCGTCTACTCCTTCCGCGACGCCCACGGCCAATGGGATCCCAAGAACCAGCGCCCGGAGCTCTGGAACCTCTTCAACTCGCGCCTGAACCCCGGCGAGAGCATCCGCGTCTTTCCTCTCTCCAATTGGACCGAGCTCGATGTCTGGCAATACATCCACCTGGAGAACATCCCCATCGTGCCTCTCTACTTCGCCAAGGAGCGCGAGATGATCGTCCGGGGCTCGTCGCTCATTCCCGTCGAGGTGGACATTCCCATGCGCCCGGGCGAACGCCGCGAACGCGTCATGTGCCGCATGCGCTCCCTGGGCTGCAGCCCATGCACCGGAGCCATCTACTCCGAGGCCGATACCTTGCCGAAGATCATCGAGGAGATGATCCTGGTCCGCCGTTCCGAGCGCGAGAACCGCGTCATCGATTTCGACCAGGAAGGTTCCATGGAGCTCAAGAAACGGGAAGGGTACTTCTAGCGTGGCGTCACCATCGGAAGCCCAAATCGGCATCGACCAGTTCCTACGGCGTGAGGAGGAAAAGGACCTGCTCCGCTTCATCACCGCCGGCAGTGTGGACGACGGCAAGTCGACCCTGATCGGCCGCCTTCTCTACGACTCCAAGGGCGTCTACGAAGACCAGATCACCTCCATTCGCAAGGCCACGGTCAACGAGACAGCCGGCACCCTGGACTTCGCTCTCCTGACGGACGGCCTTCGCGCTGAGCGCGAACAGGGCATCACCATCGACGTGGCCTATCGCTACTTCGCCACGCCCAAACGCAAGTTCATCATCGCCGACACGCCCGGCCATGAGCAGTACACGCGCAACATGGCCACCGGAGCCTCCACGGCCAATCTGGCCATCGTCCTCATCGACGCCCGCAACGGAGTCCTGCCTCAATCGCGCCGCCACGCCTTCATCGCCTCCCTCCTCGGCATCCATCACGTCGTGGTCGCCGTCAACAAGATGGATCTGATGGGCTACAGCGAGGAGGTCTTCCACCGGATCCGCGCCGACTTCAGCTCCTTCGCCGCCCAACTCAATATCCCCGACCTCTACTTCATCCCGGTAAGCGCGCTGCTTGGCGACAACATCGTCACCAAGAGCGACCACATGCCGTGGTTCGAAGGCGCCAGCCTGCTGCACCACCTCGAGACCGTTCACATCGCCAGCGACCGCAATCTCTCCGAGATGCGCTTTCCCGTCCAACTCGTGCTCCGGCCCAATCAGCAGTTCCGTGGCTATGCTGGGCAGGTGGCTTCCGGAGTCCTCAGGCCCGGTGATCCCGTGATGGTCCTCCCGTCAGGCCGGACCTCCCGTGTGAAGTCGATCGTGACCTACGATGGCGAGGTGACTCGCGCGTTTCCACCCATGTCGGTGACAGTGTCGCTGGAGGACGACGTGGATGTGAGCCGGGGCAACATGTTCGCTCCGCCGTCGCATCCTCCGCACGTCACGCGGTGCATCGATGCCCGCCTGGTCTGGATGGGCGACCAGCCTCTCGACCTCCGCCGCCAGTACATCATTAAGCACACCACCCAATCGGTGAAAGCCCAGGTCCGCTTCATCCGCTACCGGGTGAACGTGAATACGCTGGAAAAGCTCCCGGCCCCCGAGTTGCGGCTCAACGAGATCGGGACCGTGGTCATCGACACGCACGCACCGCTGTTCGTCGACCAGTACCGCCGCAACCGCGCGACGGGTAGTTTCGTATTGGTGGACCCTGTGTCCAACGCCACGGTTGCCGCCGGCATGGTCACCGGGCGCGACCCGCGAGTCGCCGATCCCACGATGCCCGACGCGCCGCTCTCCGAAGAGAACCGCGTCCCGGAGACCGACCGGCAGCAGCGGATCGGACACCCATCGGCCTTGATCTGGATGAACGGCGGCGCCTCCATCGGCTTCGCCGTGGAGCGCGAACTGTTCCAGCGTGGCTACCTCACCCATGTCATTGCGGCCCAGACAGACGGAAGCGTCCTCCTGGAACTCGCGCACAATCTCACCGCGGCCGGGCTCATCACCATCTGCGCGGCCGATTTCCTCTACGAGGTGGAACGGGAACGGGCCGGAGCGCTAATCGACTCCGACCGTTTTCTAGACGTCGATGTGACGGTGTTTGGTACCTCCGATGAGGCAGCGATGGCCATTGCCGAAAAGCTCACGGCAAGAGGCATCACCCCGCGGAAGCCGTGAAATCCCCGGGATCACAGGAGTAGGGGCGCAGAATGCAAACAGGCTGTACGTTGTGGTTTACAGGCATGTCGGGCAGTGGCAAGAGTACGCTGTCGAAAATGCTCAGCGCCCGCTTGCGAGCGATGGGCGCCAGGGTGGAGGTGCTTGACGGGGATGTGATCCGCACTCACCTGTGCCGTGGTCTGACCTTCAGTAAGGAAGACCGTGAGGAGAATATCCGCCGCATCGGCTTCATCTGCGAGTTGCTGTCGCGCAACGGTGTGATAGCGATCGCGGCCGCGATTTCACCCTACCGCGCGGGTCGCGACGAGTTACGGGCGCGCATCGAGAACTTCGTCGAGATCCACATGCACTGCCCCGTCGAGGTACTGGTGGAGCGCGACGTCAAAGGTCTCTACAAGAAGGCACTGGCGGGCGAGATCCCGCACTTCACGGGCATCTCCGACCCCTACGAGCCGCCCCTCGCTCCGGACGTGACCATCGACTCCTCCGCGCAAACGCCGGAAGAGGGTGTGTCGGCGGTCCTGCGCCGCCTGGAGGAGCTCGGCATCATCTCGTCGCCGTACGAGACAATCCCCGGTGGTGACGAGTCTCACCAAGGCTGACACCGTGACCAAGGGAACCCCCGTCAGTCTCCTACGTCGCGAACCGCGACTGGCAAGGAGTCAACCATGGCCCTGCGGGCCGCCAAAGCGGAGGAAGCCGTCCTACCTGGCCCAGTCCCGGAACGTAAGTGACGGGCTCCCAGCACGTCTTCAACGGAGCGGGCGCCCGTCCGGCCAGACGCTGGCCAACCGCGGCCGCCCCCCGCTACGAACCCCAACCGTAAGGGAGGGGGCTCTCGCCGGTCGCGAACCGCGCACGTCAGTAAGCGGTCACCGGCTCGTGGCGCGCCTTCAACGGAGCGCCGCATGGCTCGCCAGGCCGTCAAAGCGGAGCAAACCGCGCCCCCCATCCCAGTCCCAGAGCGTCAGCGACGGGCTACGCGCGCCTTCAACGGAGCCCCGCATGGCCCGCCAGGCCGCCAGTCGGCAGGAACACGCCATCGGACCGAGCCGTGACCGTCAGGGAGCGGAAGCGCGTCGCGCCCCGGCCTCTTCAACCGAGGGGTCTCCGTCCGCCACGTCCCCCGCAAACCCCGAGCCCCTCTCGCAGGAGATGCTTCCAAATGGACACTCTATCCACACCCGCCACCCTGCTGTCTCTCGCCACCGGACTGGTCAGTGGGGTCATCTCCGCTCTCCTGACTTACTTCGGGACGCGCTCCAAAATCCGCCTCGAAATGACAGTCGAATACGATCGGAGCCTACACGACAAAAGACTGGAGCTCTACAAGGACCTCTGGCCAAAGACAGAGCCCCTGGCCCGATTCGCCCCGCACTTCACCCTCACCTACAACATCGTCAGGCAGGTGGGCGAAGAGACCCGTAGATGGTACTTCGGCGAGGGCGGCATCTATCTCTCGAAGCGCAGCCGCAAGCCCTATTTCGAGCTAAAGGAACGGCTGCAGGAAGTACTCGACGATCCGACTCTGGAGGCCGAGCCAGACAAACCAATCAGCGACGCAGCCCGCAACGCAATCGTGAAAGCGGCGAGCCTGCTACGCACCAGCCTCTCCGACGACATCCGAACGCGCAAATCACCCTGGCTCTAGCCGAGCCGCCAGTCCCTCATACCCCCGCCGCCGACGCCCGTCCGCCGGTCCCGGCGCCCTCCAAGGCGCTCGACCGCGCCACATCCGCCCGCCCCACAGGCTTCACCTCGGTACGCCACAGATACGGCGCGACCCGACGTGTCCCCAATACCGCGCCGGCAGCTTCGCCGAGTCCCCAAGCCGAAGCGAGCACCACCGTGGCCGCCAGCGCCGCCAGACTCACGCCGGAGCCCCGCCCGGCACGCCGGAAGTGGACGAACGCTCGCTTCCAGTGCAGGAACGCGATAGCCGGAGCAGCCAACGGATACAGAAGCCGCAACGGCAGCGCCCATTGCCGAGTCCGCACTGCTCCAAAACCCAGCCCAACGATGGAGAGCAACAGAATCTCGTAAGCGCAGCCCGGCGGATCGAAGTGCCGCATCCGTGCCCGGTCTTCGAGATAAAAGCGCCCTCCCTGCTGACGCAAACGGCGGACCAGGAACGCGCCCATGAGCATGTCGCCCACGAGCTCAGGCCCCCGTTGGCGCAACAGCTCGGCACGAATCACGACGTTCCACCCGCACAACACATTCGTAGGACCGCCGGTCACCGGCATCATCCACTCGCCATACCCGATCAGGAACGACCCCTCCGCCCAGCACGTCGTCCGGTTGCCCGCACGAAGCGCCGGCCCCACGGCATCCCAGCCTTCCGCAAGACGCTCCAGGATTGCTTCCGACCAGGCCGGGTCCGGCAGGCAGTGATCCTCCGCCAGCATCACATAGTGGCCCGACGCAACGCCGATCCCGCGGGCCCGCGCCTCATGCAGATCAGCCCGGCCGACATCGACGACAACTTGGCCGGGCGTGAGCGCTGCCGCCTGTGCCGCCGTTGGCCCAAGGTTCTCCGGACAAAGAATAAGGATCTCCAGCGAATCTCTGCGCGTCTGCGCTTCCCACGAATCCAAGGCAGCCAGCACGCTGTCATAGCCCTTCATCGCGGGCAGCAGGATCGTAACCTGAGGTCTCATAGAAAACGGCGCCTCCACAAATACTGCTCCAGCGGGTACAGGACCGCGCGCAAATGCCGGTCATAGAGACTAACGAACCGGTCCATCCAGTCGGCCGGCTCGGGCGAGAGCAGCGGCAGGACATCCGCCAGCGCCCTCTGATACGGAGCGTTGAATGGCCCGCCGATGGCGGCGCGCCATGGCTTCATCCGCCCCGCGAAATGGACGATGCCCGGTCGCTTCCAGTCTTCACGGCCGCTCCGGTCGAACGATCGGCCGGCGCGGCTCGCCAGCAGATTCCAGCGGGGATCCAGACGTTTCCAGTCATCCCAGAGCACGGCGTTCAGAGCTTCCTGGTGCAGGAAGTCGATAGGCTCGCGTGTGTTCTCAAAGTACCGCAGTGCCCGCTGCGTGACATTGCGCTCGCGCCAGCGCCCGAGGTGGATCAGGAGAACACCACAATTGAAATAGGCGGCGTCGTGAGGGATACCCAACGCCTGCCACCCCTTCACGCCGCGCGGAGCCGAGCACAACGGCACTGCGGCATCCGGAGCAGCCGCCAGCACGCGCTCATCCAGCGGTGTCTCCCACAGCTCCGCCACATCTCGCATCACCAACAGGTCGGCGTCAAGGAACAGCACTCGCTCCACCACGGATGGCAGCAACTCGGGCAGCAGCAGTGGAGCCGAAGCCTCAGGCGGGAATCGAGCCGCACATGGCGCCTCCGCGAGCTGTTCCTGGGAGAGGAGGATGGAATGCGTTTCGATAGTCGACGAGATTGCCGCTATGCCTTCTTCCGGAATCCCCGTATGAAGCAGGTAAAGCTCACAGCGGCACTCAGGGCGGAGATGTGCTTGAAGGGACTTCAGCATTACCGCGAGAGGCAGCAGGTAAGAGTGATTGACCGCGCAGACAATGCGGACGGCATCGTCAGGGAGCTGCTTCAACGCGACTGCCCGTTCGGGAAAATAGTGGTCTGCGCCATCGGCTCACACATTCTAGCGCAGCCCCACCGTCAGGCATCCGGCACCCAAGGCGGCGACCAAGGCTTCGTCTTCCGACTAATCATGATGTAATCGTACAAATGCCGCCCGTCGACCTCTGGCAACTCGCCGACCTCCAGACCCCCTGGTGCCTGCTCACCGCCGCCACCCTCCGCATCGCCAACCACATCGACGCCGGCATCACCCACATCGACGATCTCGCCGCCGCCGCCCATTGCGACCCCTTCGTGCTCCACCGCCTCCTTGAAACGCTCATCGAAAAAGGAGTCTTCGAACAACCCGAGCCGGGCCGCTTCGCCCTCAACGAGGCCGCCCGCGGCCTGCTGAACCCAGGCATGCTCCTCGGTCTCGACCTGGACGGATTCGGTGGTCGCATGGCCCACGCCTGGGGCACCATGCTCCAATACGTCCGCACCGGCAAATCGGCCTATCCGGAAGTCTTTGGCTGTTCCTTCTGGGAAGACCTCGACGCCCACCCCGCCATCGGTGCTCAGTTCGACGCCGTCATCGGCCCGCAGGGCCACGGCACGCCGAACCCCCACTTCGACATCACCGGAGGCTGGGCATCGATCCAAACCGTCACGGATCTCGGCGGAGGCACCGGAGCCATGCTCGCCGAAATCCTGCGAGCCCATCCGCACGTCCACGGAACCTTGCTCGACGTCCCGCGTACCGTGGCCCGGGCGCCCGAAATCCTGGAAGCCGCCGGAGTCGCCGACCGCGCCACCCTGGCTGGCCAGAGCTTCTTCGACCCCCTCCCGCCCGGAGCCGACATCTATCTCCTCCGGGGCATCCTCAACGACTGGCCCGACGCCGAAACAGTAGCCATCCTGACCCGTGCCGCCGAAGCCGCGCGTCCCAACGGCCGTGTGGTCGTACTGAAAAGTGTGGGCCCATCCGGAGTACCCCGAGGCATCTCCATAGAAATGGTGCTTCTAGCCGGCAAGCACCGCACCATCGACGAATTCCGCGACCTGGCCGCGCAGGCCAAACTCGAAGTGGTATCCGCCGGCCGGCAACCCAACGGCTACTACGTAGTCGAATGCCGCCCGCTTTAGCGCAAGGAGGGCGGACGCCTCGTCCGCAGCCGGCCCCCTGGCCGGCTCTCCGCAACCCCGGCCGAACCCCTGTAGAAGACCGCCCACGCTAGCCCGAAGTTCCTCCCCGGTGATCGGGGGTAACAGGCACACTTCCAGTAGCTTGAAGGGGTTTTCGTGTGGGCTCTACTGGGTACAGGTCCTACGGTGAGACCTGCAGCAATTGGAAGGCACGTTCCTGCACGGGCGTTGGCGAGGCCAGCATTTGAAAGGTCTGCCCGCCCATGCTGACTTCATTGCGTGTGAGAGTGGCCAGATCCTGCAGCAGCGTGCGGAAGCTGTGCACCGGCAGTCCGTCCTGAGTGTGCCTGCTGGCAGCCTTCTTTTGAGCGCTCTCTGATCGCTGTGCCGGGGCTACCACGCTGCGCCGTTGCGCCTGGGCGGCCTCACGATCTTCGTCGTCAAATAGCATCGGCGCCAGCGCCTGGCGCATGTGCCACTCCACGTAATAAGCCAGCATGCACAGGAAGATGTGCGCCTTCACCCGATCGGCTTGATGGTGGTGGATCGGCCTCACTTTGAGATCCACGCTCTTCATGCTGCGGAAGGCACGCTCCACGCTGGCCAGACTCTTGTAATGCGCAACGGCTTCGGCGGCAGACAGCGATTCGGCCGACACATTGGTGCGAATCACGTAGATGCCATCCAGAGACGCTTCCTTGTCGATGCTGGCCGGCTTGCGCGTCCAGCGGAAAGTGTCGTCTTCGATGGTCAACTGAAAGTGCTTGCCCATCTTGTAGCGGCCCAGCAATTTGCCCACGGCCAAGCCGATTTCTTTCTTGCCCCGCAGCGGCCGCCGTTTGCGCTGTGTCGCCGTCACAATCCTGTCGAGTTGTTTCTCCGTGGCCGCCAGCAGTTCCTCGCGCTTGCGTTTGCGCTCTTCGGCCAGCAAGGGATTGCGACAGGCCATCAAGCGTTCGCCGGGATAGGCCGGGTGGCGAATTTCGGCCAGGTCCTGCTGGTCGAATAGCGACAACTGCAGATGCCCATCGGAGGCCAACTGCTGGATCTGGACTGCGCGCAACGCCGTGATCCAGCGCAACCCTTCTTCCGGCGCCAAGTCTTGCCGCAGGCGGGCCGAGGTGAGCATGCCGCGGTCGCCGACCAGGATCACTTGATTCAGTCCGAAGCGTTGACGGAGTTTGCCGACCTGAGCAGCCACGGTTTTCGGATCGCCGGTGTTGCCTTCGAAGACTTCCACCGCCACCGGACAGCCATCCTGGTTGGTTAACAGGCCGAAGACGATTTGCAGGTTGCCGGGTCGTTCATCGCGCGAGTGGCCATAGTGCGCCAGTGGGCAGCGGCGGCCTTCGAAGTAGGTCGAGGTGAGGTCATAGAGCACCAGTGAGCCCTCGCTCAGGTGGCGCCGCGCCAACTGCTTTTCGATACGCGCCTGCCGGCTCTGCAACCAGTCCAGAGCGGCGTAGAGCTGATCCTCGTCCGGATTGCGGAGATCCAGCAGGGTGGCGAGCGAACTGGTGGCGGTATGCGCGGACAAGCCGCGCGAGGTGGCGAGTTTGGAAGCGGGCGCGAGGATGCGGGCCACGATCATGGCGCAGACCAGATCGCGTTGAGGGCAGCGGGTACTCGCCAAGATATGGTCGAGGCCGAGGCGGCGCAGGACTCCGAGAGTGGCTGCGACATGGCCGTGAGGGAGGGAGCGCTGAATCTGCAGGGCTTCGGAAGGAGACAGCAGAGACTCGCCTTTGAGGACGCGACGGAGGAGATCGACCTGAGCGGGCGGCCAATCGGAGAGATTGGCGAGAGTGCGTTTGAGGATCCGTTTGCCTTGACGGGTAGCGGAACGCAGGAGCACGGCAGGGGGTGAAGAGCGATTGGGGACGATCTCCACGTACATGGCAACATAGTATCAGTAGACATATTCTATGTCAATGCTAATGATGTAGATTACATGGGAACACAAATCACTGAAGGAACTCCCGTAACTGCAGCTGCTAGAACTACTTGATCGAGATTCTATGCACGATTGCTAGGGGAACTTCGGGCTAGCCATCCGAACCCGCAGGTAGGGCGGACGCCTCGTCCGCAGCCGGCCCCCCGGCCGGCTCTCCGCACCCCCGCTACCGCCCCAGAAACTCCTCCAACTTGGTAACTGTCCGCTCCCCCAACCCCAGGTACTTCTTAGCCCCGGCCAGGTCGCCCCGTTTCAGAGCCCCCTCGCATTCATCCAGGTAATACTCCATCTGCTGTTCCGCAGTATTGATATCCCCGCGCAGCCCCAACCCCTGCCGTGCCTGTTCCTGCTTCAGTCGGGACAAGCTGCTCTTCACGGTATTGGCCCGAGTCCCCAGCAGCATCAGCGACTCGCGAGCCTCACGCAGAGCCCCTTCGTTCGCGTCCACCGCCGGATGCCCGGCCGGTTGCTGCACCACGGGCGGCGGGGCCACCGGAGGATTCTGAACCACCCCGCCCGCCGTCTGCCCGTGAGCCACCGGACTTACGGGCTGCGAACCAGCGACCTCCGAATGGGGCCGCCGCCCACCGCCGGCAGGCGCCACCGGAGGCGTGTATCCACCCGAAGTCGAAGCCGCCTGCGGACTCGCCGTTTGTGGCGTCTGCGTCTCGGTCGCGGTCGGCTGCGCCGCAGGCGGTTGCGAAACCTGAGGCGGTTCGCTCACCGGTTCCTGCTTCGTCGATACCTGAGGCGACCCACCCTCCGCCTGGGTTTTGAAGTACTTCGGGATCTGCATCGCCGCGGCAACCAGCACCACCACGGTCACCAGCGACCCAAGCGCGATATACAAGCCCCGGTGTCCCAGCGGTTTACCCACGGGCACCGGAGCCACCGGCGGAGCAGGGAACTCCGGAGCCGGCGATCCTATCCCCGCCGCGGGCATGAATGCCGAGCCCGACGACCCTGCCGGCGGTGGAGCCCCATAGTTCGGCGCCGCATGCGCGCCCTGCGTGCGGGTAGGCACCGCATCGGGCACAGGCGCCGAAGTGGCCACCGGAGCAGGCGTATACACTGCCGGAGCCGCATCGCCCAGAATACTCTGCATCGCCCGCAGCATCGCCCCCGCCGACTGGAAGCGCTGCTCCCGGTCCTTGGCAATCGCCGTCAGGATGATATCGTTCAACCCCTGCGGGACATTCGGGTCAATCTCGATCGGCGGCACCGGGATCTGCTTCAGATGCGCCACCATCAGCGAATAGTCGCTATCGCCCAAAAACGGCCGCCGCCCCGTCACCATCTCGTACAGCGAAATCCCCAGCGCGTAAATGTCCGCCCGCTGATCCAGGTCCGTCGCGCCTTCAATCTGCTCCGGCGACATGTAGGGGAGCGAACCCACGGTAAACCCGGTCTTCGTCAGCGACTGGTCCTGCTTCAGCTTCGCAATGCCGAAGTCCAACAGCTTCACCACGCCGTCGGTCGTCATCATGATGTTCGCCGGTTTCAGATCGCGGTGAACCACGCCCGCCTCATGCGCGTAAGCCAGCGCGTCCAGCACTTGGCACATCAACTGCGCGGCCTTCTGCGGAGGCACCGGCCCCATCTTCAGCAGCCGCTCGAGCGTCGTCCCTTCCACATACTCCATCACCATCAACACCTGGTTCTCCACGCGTAGCGCCGTGTGCAGACCCGCGATATTCTTGTGTGTCAGCCGCGCCTGAACTTTGATTTCCCGCAGGAAACGGTCCGCCTGGTCCTGCTCTTCACCCGCATTCATCAGCAGGACCTTCATCGCCTCCTGCCGCTCGGTCAGCAGGTTGCGGACCTTGTACACCTTCCCCATCCCCCCGGCGCCCAGGATCGACAGGATCTCGTAGTCGCCGATGCGCGAACCAATCGTGTAGTCCATTGCTGCCTCAATTCGCAGTCTTTACCGCATCGCCCACCTTCAACGGTGAGCTCCCCGCGAACGTTCCGACAGCCGAAAGATCATCCACTTCAGTGATCGTGATCGAGCCTAGGCGATCTTCCACCCGCCGGATCACCTTGCCCGATGCTGGATCCTTGATCTCCCGCGTCACCCGCACCACGTCAAACCGGTCACCCAGCGCGACGCCGGCCTTCTTGCCCACGTTCAAGGTCACGCTGTTCCCGCTCACGTCGGCCACCAGGCCTTCGATCATCGCCCGTGCGTGCCCCGGAATCGACGTGGCACTGCCCTGCAACTGGGTCGCGGTCTGCGCCACCGCCTGCGCCGTGGCCTCACCCAGGATCGAATTCGCAAACTGCGTGCTGCCCATGCTGATGGCCGCGCCGGCGCCCGCGCCGTAGCTCCCGCCCGCCCCCAGCAACGAAGCACCCGACCGCTTCGATTCGCCCTTGCCCGTGAACGCCGCGTAGATCTGCGCCGTGTCCGTACCGATAACCCGGGCGCTGATCGCCACCACGGCCTTCGCTTCCTTCTTGCCGATGCCGCCCAACCCGTAACGGTTAGCCATCCCGCCAAACGCTCCGCCGCCCACACTGGTCTGTTTGTCATCGCGCCCGAACTGCGTGATGCTGCCCAAAATAATCGCGTCCACGCCCAGCAACTTGCCGATCTTGGCCGCCGTCGTCGCGTCCGCGCGGTCGCTATTGGAGAGGTTCTGTTCGGCCATCACCTTGTCCAGGGCCTTGCGTTCAAAGACCGTATAGACGCCGCCTTGTACCAACTTCTCCACCAGCATGTCGGCAATGCCCTTGCCGATGTCGACATTCGCTCCGAAGATCGCCGACACGCCGCCCTGCACGGTCCCATACTCGAAATCCAATATGGCAACCTTCTTTTTGGGCGGGGCGCTCTGGGCCACGCAACTCAGCGCGACCAATCCGGCTAGCGCCATCCTCCAAATTCCGCTACTCATAACAAACCCTCCGTGCTCCCCAGTATATGGTCTTCAGGCGCTTCCTTGGTTAAGCTAATTCGCCCGGCAAACATCCGGCGAAACCGCCGCGCAAGCCATCCAGCGGCGCCCCCCATCCCGATGAAACAATAGGATCGGCATGTGGAAACCGGTCCTGGCTCTTCTCCTAACTTACGCGTACGCGGCGGGCTCGGAAGCTCAAGCCCGCATTCATCAAGTGACACGGACCCCAGGATTCGTTGCACTCTGGGACTTCGTTCTCCGCGACGCCGGCGGCCGGTTCACCGCCCATCAGCCGCCCGGTTCACCCCACGACTTCCACCTCGACCCCATCAACTACGTCCTCGACTACTGGCAACAAGGCCGCCCCGCCACCAACGCCGACTTTCCCCTCCTCGGCCGCGGACCCTTCGGCCAGGCCATCCGGATCCGCGCCGAAACGAACCCGGACTTCCGCCCCTGCCTCGTCATCCCGAGAGACCGTCTCCACGACACGCCCCTCGACGTGAAAGGTCCAGGCCGCTCCATGTCCATGGTCGTGTGGCTGATCCGCGAGAGCGGCAACCACGCCGTGGCCGGCATTTGGCACGAAGGCACCGACCTGGGAAACGCCGCCGCCCGAGTTGAGCACGGCAAACGCCAATACGCCCTCTTCGCCGGTCTCGCCGCCAACAACGGAGCCGCCGCCGTCCACGTCTCCGAGAACGGCCGCGGTTCCTTCGGCGACCGTTACGCCCGCAATCTCGCGACGACACCCGAAGTCATGCCCGCCGTCCCCGCCGATGCGCCTCCCGGTAAGCTCGACCAATCCTGGCAGGTCGCCGGATTCACGTTCGACAACCGCAACCACACCGTAACGGCCTATCTGAACGGCCAAGCCACCGATTATTGGATCGAGGATCCCCAGCACCACCCCTTCTTCCGCTGGCCGGCCCGAGGTTGGCAGCAAGCCGAACTCCACCGCCAACCCGGTCTCCAGGAAGGCGAGGACCCGGCATTCCCCAAGGACCAATACTACGAACCCCCGGAAAGCAAACCGCGAAAAAGGGTAGTGGAGCGGAGCACCACTGAGGAGCGCCAGGAACTGCAAACGTTCGGCTTCACCAAGGTCCGCGTGACCTACCGGAGGGAGGGGAACGGGCCCTGGCAGCCAGTCCGCCGCGAGTTGGTGGCCCTGAAAGCGAACCCCTACTGGTTCCCCCACGACCTCTACAACCCAGGAACCAAGGAAGAAGGTGGTCCCTTCACCATAGGCCGGGTGATCCACACCTCAAAGACCGTAGGCTTCACCGGCTATATAGGAGGAGTAGCGGTCTTCAGCAAAGCCCTGTCGCCCAGCGAAATGAGACGTCTTGCGCATCTAGCGAAAACCGGTCCCATCCCCAACGGCAACTAGGTCGACCACCCCGCAAGTAGGGCGGACGCGTCGTCCGCAGCCGGCCCCCGGGCCGGCTCTCCCGGTGTCCTCAGCTGCGGGTACGCAACGTGCGATGAACTCCGCAACGAAGAAGTTTACTCGAACTGGAATGAGCGATAGGCCAGATAGACGCCGGCTGCGCCCAGAGTCGCGCTATAGGCAACCGTCAGCAAGACTGCTCTCGCCCACTCAGTCCTACGCATTCCAAGCACCGTCAAATGCCACGTCACGAGCCATGCGAACGGCCAAAGATAGACCACGCCGGCAACAAATTCGTAGGGCTCGAGATTCCGGGCGATCTGGCGTGCGAACAGCAGTCCGGCAAGCGAAGACGCGGGATTGCACATCCAAAACGCGTCCATACGCGGAGAACATTGGCCGTGCCGGCTCAAGAGGCCCCCAACGGCATAGCTCGATGCGCTGAGAACCAGTAGTTCGACAGCGCTGGAGACGACGGCACACCGCCGGTCGACATAGTCCGAACCGAACCAGGCATCTGGTGGGATGCCAGTCTGCTTCAGCAGCGGACCAAGCAGAACAACATACAAGGTAAGTCCAGCGAAGGGCAGAACAATCCCAAGGCCCGCCAATCCGATAATTCTCAACACCCGCGACATCGCCATGGGCAATTGGAACCCGTCAGGGGCGCGTTGTTCCCGAAGCGGACCTCGACCAGGGGACCCTGTCCCAACCCACTTCCTGCAGATCGCCCAACCCCGTGAGCCTTCAGCGGCTCCGGCGGAACCTACAACTGCGACCGCACCGCCTGCAACTCCGCCTCAAACTGCACCATCAACCCCGCTTCCGCATCCACCAGCCCGAGCCGCTGCATCGCCTCATTGGCTGGCTCACACAGCTTCTCATCCGTATCGGTGATTCCGTGCCTCGACCCATTGGCCAGCGCATTCGCCGTCTCCACCATCAGGCTCAGGGCCATCGGCCCATGCGCGCCCACCGTCGGATCGATCGCTGACCGGTGATGGTACAACACAGCCTTCTGGATCTTCAGCGGCAGATTCCAGCGTGTCAGCGCGGCCGCCGACAACTCCGAGTGCGTCACGTCCAGCAACTCGTGCTCAATGACCTCCAGCGGCTTCCCCGTCTCGGCGTGGTCGTTCTGGATCCGCTCAAACTCCGCCGGCAGCGCGATGGCGATCATCATTCGCCCCAGGTCATGCAGCAACCCGGCCACGAACGCCCCCTCCGGGAAGTCCGCCTTCGTCTTCTGCACCAGTAGATCGGACAGAATGGCCGCCGACACGGAATGGTCATTGAACCGGGCCGTCGACCAGCCCGGAGGCGTGGCCACCGTGGCCCACATCCGTGAAACCGACAGGCCCAACAGGTAGTTCCGCAGTTTGGAGATCCCGAGCATCAACACCGCGGCCCGCACGCTGCTGATCATGCCCCGCCGCCCGTACAACGCCGAGTTCACCAGCCGCAGAATGTTGCCGGACAGCACCGTATCCCGTTCAATCACGTCCGCCAAACGAGCGAAAGACACGTCGTCGTCAGCCAGACTCGCAATCAGGTGATTGAGAACCGGAGAGAACGGCGGCAGCTTATCCAGGCTCCGCAAAGCCCGGTCGCGGAATGACACTCGATGCAGGATACTCGGACTCACGCTTCCTCTATCGGCGGACACCCCGCCGATATCCAGTGAGAATGAGCAATTTTAATAACCCCGCCCCGCCGCGCCGGGCTCCCCGAACCCCACGAGTCGTAGCTGTGTCTGTCAAGTTCTGCAAAGGCACTGGCTCTTCCCGAAACCCCAAGAGCTCCCCAAACCCCAAGAGCTCCCCAAACCCCAAGAGCTCCCCAAACCCCAAGAGCTCCCCAAACCCCAAGGGCTCCCCCAACCCCAAGGGCTCCCCAAACCCAAGGGCTCCCCAAACCCCAAGGGCTCCCCCAAACCGAAGGTTGGGGCTGCCCCGTCCAACCCCCGTCCCACCCCACGGCCTACCCGAACCCCCGCGAGCTCCCCGAACCCCCACGAGTTCCCCCAAACCGAAGGTTGGGGCTGCCCCGTCCACCCCCCGTCCCACCCCACGGGCTCCCCGAACCCCCGCGAGCTCCCCGAACCCCCACGAGTTCCCCCAAACCGAAGGTTGGGGCTGCCCCGTCCCATCCCCAATGTCATTCCCCCAACCAACCAGCTACGATAGTTGCGAGTGTTTCCCGATTCCTCGCCCGCCATCGAAGTAACCGAGCTACGCAAGGTTTACGGTGAAAAAGCCGCCGTCGACGGACTCACCCTCCGTGTCGAACGCGGCTGCTTCTTTGGCTTCCTCGGACCCAACGGCGCCGGCAAAACCACCACCATCCGCATGCTCATGGGCCTCGCCCCGCCCACCTCCGGCTCCATCCAGATCCTCGGCCACGCCATGCCCGCCGACGCCGTCGCCATCAAGTCCAAGATTGGCCTCGTCCCCGATGACACACTCCTCTTCGACCACCTCACCGGCGGCGAATTCATCGAATTTGTAGGACGCATGTATGGCCTCGGCCGCGACCTCGCCCATCAGCGCACCACCGAACTCCTGGAACTTTTCGAACTCCAGGGAGCCGGCCGTAAACTCATCGGCGAATACTCCAAGGGCATGAAGAAACGTGTCGCCATGGCCGCCGCCCTCATCCACCGCCCGCAACTCTACCTCCTCGACGAGCCCTTCGAAGGCGTCGACGCCGTCGGAGCCCGCCTCATGAAGGACATCCTCCTCGACCAGGTCCGCCAGGGCGCCACCATCTTCCTCACCTCCCACGTCCTCGAAGTCGTCGAACGCCTCTGCGACCGCGTCGCCATCATCAACCAGGGCCGCATCGCCGTCGACGGACCGCTCTCCGAACTCCGTGCCGGAGCCTTCTCCGCCGACCCCGATCGCTCGGGCCAACCCGAAACACTGGAAGACATTTTTGTTCGTGTCGTCGGCGGCCCCGCGCGCGCCTCCGAATCGCTCGACTGGCTCTGACACGCCGATGAACTTTTTCAACGACCAGGTCCGCGCCATACTCTGGGCCCAGTTCAAGGGGATCTACAACAAGCTCTCCGGCGGCGGCTCTGCCTCCGGTCGCGCCCTCTACTGGCTCTCGTCCCTCCTCTGGTACGGCTTGGTCACGTTCCTGGCCTTCCTCGCGGCCACGGGCATCCCCGAAATCAACAGCAACACGACCCTCGCCACCGTCATCGGCTCCGGCCTCCTTCTGGCCACCCTCTACTGGCAGTTCGTCCCCGTGATGCTCGCCACCACCGGCGTATCTCTCGACCTGCGCCGCCTCATCGTCTACCCCGTCGCGCCCTCCAAGCTCTTCGTCATTGAGGTACTGCTCCGCGTCACCACGGGCATCGAAGTCCTCATCCTCCTGGCCGGCGGAGCCGTCGGCCTCGCCCGCAGCCCCATCGTCCCCTGGTGGGGTCCTCTCGTCATCCTCCCTTTCTGCGCCTTCAACCTGCTGCTCTCCGCCGGCATCCGCGACCTCCTCACCCGCCTCCTGTCGCGCCGCGGCGTCCGCGAGGTCGTTATCTTCGGCTTCGTCCTGCTCAGCGCCCTGCCCCAATTGGTCGTCACCCTCTTCCCGCCCAGCAAGTGGAAGGGCTTCTATCTGCAGTACGCCCACCGGATCCCCGATATCCCCTGGCCCTGGCGGGTTACCGCCCGTCTGGCCGCCGGCGAACTGGCCCTCGTCCCCCTCATCGCCCTCGTCCTTTGGGTCGCCCTCGCCGCCTGGTTCGGCTACGCCCAGTTCCACCGCGGACTCCAATGGGATGCCGCCGCCGTCATCTCCAGCGAACGCGCCACCGCCTCGCCCCGTGCCCGCTCGCTCGCCGAAGCGTTCTTCCAGTGGCCATCCCGCCTCCTGCCCGACCCTCTCGGCATTCTCGTCGAGAAGGAGATCCGCTCCCTCGTCCGAGCCCCGCGCTTCCGCCTCGTCTTCTTCATGGGCTTCAGCTTCGGCCTCGTCATCTGGCTGCCCATGATCCTGGGCCGCAACGGCACGCAAGGCGTCTTCGGTGAGAACATCCTGGTCTGGGTCAGCCTCTACGCCGCCCTCCTCCTCGGCGAAGTGCTCTTCTGGAACTGCTTCGGCTTCGACCGCACGGCCGCCCAGGCTTACTACGTCATGCCCGTGAAGTTCACCACGGTGCTCATCGCCAAGAACATCACCGCTGTCTTCTTCCTGCTGCTCGAAGTGACCATCGTCACCTGCGTCGTCCTCCTGCTGCGCCTCAAGTTCCCCCTCTACAAGATCCCCGAGGCCTACGCCGTCACCATGCTGCTGTGCATCTTCCTGCTGGCCATCGGCAACCTGGCGTCCACTCACTACCCGCGCCCTGTCGACGCTTCGCAGTCCTGGCGCCGCTCCTCCAGCGGCAAAATCCAGGGCATGCTGCTGCTCTTCTATCCCATCCTGGCCATCCCCGTGGCGCTCTCTTATCTGGCCCGCTACGCCTTCGAATCCCACTGGGCCTTCTACGCAGTCCTCGGTAGCGCCTTCCTCGTAGCCTGCATGACCTACTGGGTATCGCTTGACGCCTCCGTCGAAGCCGCCGATAAAAGAAGAGAGGCCATCCTGTCCGCCCTCTCCAGCGGCGACGGACCCATCTCCTGAAGCCATGCCAGCCCCCCACGAGCCAGCCGCCCCGAAACGAACCACGACCGTGAGGGAGTGGTCTCTCCCCGGTCACGAACCGCGCCTGGAAAAGAGTCAACCATGGCCCCCCCGTCCGCCAAAGCGGCCGAAGCCGTCCTACTTGGCCCAGTCCCGGAACGTAAGTGACGGGCTAAGCGCGCGCCCGTCGCACCGTACTTCTTCCACCGAGCCCCGAATCGCCGGCCGGGCCGCCAACCACCCGGAAAACGCCACGAAACCGAGCCGTGACCGTAAGGGAGCGGAAGCCCGTCAGCCCCGGCGTCTCCAATGGTGGTCTCCACTGCTCCTCCTCCTAGCCACCTTGCCCCCCCTCTCCGCAGCCTGGAACGAAACCAAATCCGGACCGTTCATCGTCTACACCGACGCCGGCGACGACCGTGCCCGCACCGCCCTCTACCACCTTGAACAATTCCGCTTCATCTTCGGGGAAGCCATCGGCCGCCGCGAGCTCACCTCCGTCTGGCCCATCACCGTCGTCGTCTCGAAACCATCCAAGACCCCAGCCCCGGCGCGCATCGGCTTCGGCCGCGACGGTTGGCTCATCACCTGGCCCGCCGGCAGCACCCCACCCGTCGCCTGGTTCCGCCAACTCGCCGTCATGTTCATCGACGACAACCTCACCGGCCGTATCCCCGACGAGTATGAGTCCGCCATGGCCGACCTCTTCTCCACCATGCAGATCCAGGGCGGCAAAGTCATCCTCGGAGCACCTCCTCCCGAGGACGCCCGAACCCCCACCTGGGCGCTCCTCCAATACCTGCTCACCAACCCCGAAACCGCGGTCCGCACCAAGGTAATGCTCTCCAACCTCGCCAACGGAGCCGAGCCGGATGCCGCCTTCCGCAACGCCTTCGGCAAGACCAAGTCGGCCATCGATGTGGAAGTGAAAGGCTACCTGGCCGCCGGCAAGTTCCTCACCGTCACTCTGCCAGGTAAGCCCATCGATCCCGATCGCGCCTTCAACTTCGTGCCCATGCTGCCGTCCCGCCTGCGAGTCCTGCCGGGTGACGAATTGATGGCCCAGCAGGCCCCGCCTGCGCAAGTCCGCGTAGCCTATCAGAACGCCCAGAACGAGCGCCCCGGGCCCCTCGGCTTCGAAGGACTGGGCCTCGCGCTCCTGGCCGAAAAACAGCCCGAAGACGCAAAAAAAGCGCTCCAGCAGATGGCCCTCGACAAGGAAGCCGCCGGAGCGCGCGGTCTCTACGAACTCGGCCTGCTGGAGAAGGACCACAAGTTGCTCGAACGCGCCGCCCTCCGCAATCCCCGTTGGCCCGAGCCCTATGTCCGGCTCGCGGAAATGGAGCCTGGCCCCATCCGCAAGGCTGCGCTCTACAAGAAGGCCACCGAACTCGCCCCCCGCCACGCCGAATACTGGCGCGAACTCGCTAAGGCCCAATTCGACGGCAAGAAATACGACGATGCCGAGAAGTCCTGGCGTGCCGCCGAACGCGTCGCCGCTACCGAGAAGGAGCGCACCGAACTCACCGCCGCCCGCGAGCAATTCGAGCAGACGCGCTACGACCTCCAGGCCGCCGAAAAGGCCCGCCTGAAGAAGGAAGAGCAGGAAGAACTCGAGCGCGTGAAGAACGAAAGCCTCGCCAGCATCCGAGCCGCGGAGGCCGCCGCCAATGCGAAGGGCGGAGGCGTTGGCAACAAAAAGGTCGAGAAATGGTGGGACGGTCCACCGGCCAAGGCCTTCACCGGAACCCTCGACTCCGTCGTCTGCCGCCCCGGCGGCAAGGCCTCGCTTACGGCCCGTGGAGCCGACGGCAAACCGGTCTCGTTCATCATCACCGCTCCTGACAAGGTCGCCATCTTCGGAGCCAATCAGGCGCAGATCCAGCTCTCCTGCGGGCCGCAGCGCCCGCCCCGCCCAGTGAAGATCGAATATGCGGACAAGCCCGGTCCCAAGGAAGTCGTGACGGTCGAATTCCAGTAATGGCTTCCAAACTCCGCTGGCTCGCCATCGCCGTCTTCGCGCTGGCCAACGCCCTCAACTTCATGGACCGCCAGATCCTGGCCGCCCTCGCTCCGCAGTTGATGCGTGAGTTCCACATCAGCGCCAGCGGCTACGGCGACGTCATCCTGGCCTTCTCATTGACCTACGCTCTCGCCGCGCCTCTGGCGGGGCTGCTCATCGATCGCCTCGGGCTGCGATACGGTGCGTCCATCGCCGTGGGTGTCTGGTCCTTCGCCGGAATGGCCACCGGTTGGACGTCCTCACTGCTGGGCCTCACGCTCAGCCGCGCACTCCTGGGCGTAGGCGAATCCGGAGGCATCCCAGCCACCGGCAAAGCCTCGGCACTCTACCTGCCGCCGCGCGAACGAGCCATGGGCGCTGCCGTCTTCCAGGTCGGCCTGACCCTGGGCGCCATCGCCGCCCCACTCCTCGCCGAAACAATAGCGAGACTCTACGGTTGGCGCATGGCCTTCGTGATGTTGGGAGCCTTCGGGTTCCTCTGGATCCCGCTCTGGTTCCTCGTCCACAAGCGCGTCCCCCAGTTGCCGGAGAAAAAGACAGCCTCCCCCGCGCGAACGATTTTGCAGGATCGCCGCTATTGGGCGCTGCTCGCGTCGAATGTTCTGCTGATGTCGGTCTACTCGCTGTGGGTGAACTGGACCACTGTCTTTCTCGTACGCGTCCACAACATGCCGCAGCACGAGGCCAACTTCCAACTGGCCTGGATCCCGCCCATCTTCGCCACCGCCGGAGGCCTCTTCGGAGGCTGGCTCACCATGCGTTGGGCTGGCCAAAAGGCTGACGTGACGCCCGCTCGTCTGCGTGTCATCCTCTGTGGATCCCTACTGCTCCTCGTCGGAGCCCTGGTGCCCTTCATGCCCACTCCGGGCCTGGCCACCGCCTTCATCTGTCTGTCGTTCTTCGCCTGCGTCGCATCGAGCGTCAACATCTACGCGTTGCCGCTTGACCTCTTTGGAGCAGGACATGCCGCGTTTGCCGTTTCCGGCTTGACCAGTGTCTATGGTTTGCTGCAGGGTGTATTTTCGAGTGGGGTCGGCCGCGTCGTCGATCGGTATGGTTTCACTCCAGTCTGTTTAGGAGTCGCGGTGCTGCCCATGGCATCCTGGCTGGTGTTGCATCTCGCACTGCGCCCGAAAGCATGAAGCAGTTTCTCAAGCGCGCTCTCTTCTCGCTGCTCGGCAAGGAACCCGAGGCGGTGATCGCCGTTTTTGGTCCCGGGCCGCATGGTGACAAACTGCGCGAACTAGTACCCGATCGACGAGTGGTATATATCCCCGTCGAGAAGGGGGATAGTACTGGCGAAATCTGGCTCAGGGCGCGACGCGCCTTGGCCCCCTACCGGGTAGGGCTCGCCGCGGTGCCCGTTTCGGACCGTCGAATTCTGACGGTGGCTTGTACCGTTTGTGCCGGCAAAGTGCTCGGTTTTCACGGTAATTTGGACCGTCACCATATTCACTGGTCGACACCCATTGCTTCGGCCCTTTTCGTGGCCGGAGTGCCCTTGGACCGAATCTGGCTGCGGCCGTCCTGGTGGCCCGGACGCAAGCGCGAAGTCTCTGATTTGCCTAGAGTTTGGCGTCGAATCCCAGGCCGCCCGGCGCGGCCCGAGGCGCTCAAAGTGGCCGTCCTGAGCCCCTACTGCCCCTACCCTCTGTCGCATGGCGGAGCCGTTCGCATCTACAATTTACTCAAGAACGCATCGTCATATTGTGATGTGACGATATTTGCCTTTGAGGACGGCCAATCCGAATCCGACTTCGCGCACCTGACTGAATTCTGCACAAACTTGTATATCGCGAAGAAGCCGCGCTACCGGGAACCGCGCTGGTCGACACTTTTGCCGCCCGAAGTTTGCGAGTTCTACACCCCCGAACTGCAGCGCCAATTGCAGCAGGAATTGAATGGTCAAATCTTGCAAGTAGAGTACACAATGTTGGGCCGCTACGGCGGTGACGTCCTGGTGGAGCACGATGTCACCTGGGACCTCTTTCAGCAAATCCATACACGCGAGCATTCTTTGCAGTCCTGGTGGGACCTCTATCGCTGGCAGCGTTTTGAAAAGAAGGTCCTCAAGACTTTCCCCAAAGTTGTGGCGATGAGTGACAAAGATGCCGGGCTTCTGAACCATCCAGGCACAACCGTGATTGCGAACGGTGTCGACCTGGAGCGTTTCCAACCCGAACCGGAGCAGGGCATTGCGCGCCGCCTGTTGTTCATCGGCAGCTTCCGCCACTTCCCCAACGTGGCCGCCTATCGCTTCTTCCGGGAAGAGGTCTGGCCCATTCTTTCCAACCAGATAGGCGATCTCCAGGTAGACGTTGTGGCTGGCCCCGACCCGCATCTCTACTGGAGCCAGCCGCCCGGAGACGACCGCATCCGCCTGCAGGGCTTCGTCTCCGATGTGCGTCCGCTGTACAAGGACACTCACCTGGTACTGATTCCGACAGTGGTTTCGGCGGGCACGAACCTCAAGGCATTGGAAGCAATGGCGATGCAGCGCGCCATCGTCTCGACGCCCTCCGGTGTTGCAGGCCTGGGCCTCGAACACGGCAAGAGCGTCTGGATCGCCGAGACGGCCCGGGCGTTCGCGGAAGGCATCCAGCATCTTCTGGAGAATAAAGAGCAAAGAACGGCCCTCGCCCGGGAGGCCTATCTGCTGGCAAAAGAACAGTATGGCTGGCCCGCGTTAGCGGAGAGACAGGTGGACGTATGGCGGAAGCGATGACGATCAGGCCGATGACAATGGCGGATCTTGCCGTGATCGAACGGATTCAGGAAGCGAACCCCACCGGTGCGCAGTGGAACCCTATCGACTATCTGGCCTACACGACCACGATGGCCGAGATCGGTGGAGCCGTGGTGGGCTTCCTTTGCGTGCATCCCCTTCCAAATGGGGTAGATGGACGAACCGAAGCCGAGATCCTCAATCTGGCCATCGACCCGGCGCACAAGCGGAAAGGGGTGGCCACCGCCTTGCTCGCGAAAATTGACTTTCAAGTCATCTATTTGGATGTGAGAGAGAACAACCGGCCCGCGCTGGAGTTTTATCGCAAGTTCGGCTTCCGAAAAACCGGGCATCGGAGGAAGTACTACCACCATCCAGTGGAAGATTCCATCATGATGACCCGAGGATAACAGGATCAAAAGCCCCTGTTTTCAAGGGGCCGGCAGGCGCCGGTTCGGTACACCGTTCATGGGATTGTAAGATGCCATCAAAAATGATAGTGTCGTGGTGTCAGCGGCCCCAGAGGGGCTCCGCTGAACCTTATGATGCGTAAGTTGAGAGCCCACCGAGCCAGTGTCCTTGTCAACCCGACTCGGCGTGGATCCCGATACCAAGGAGAACCACCCATATGGAGAAATTCTCGCAGGAAGAGCTCAAGGCGTACCTGACGCAAGCCAACGATGAGTTTCGAGCGCTCGCCGAGAAGCATGCCGAGTACAAGCGGCAAATCGACGCGATCGAACACAAGTCGCCAATGACTGCAGAAGACGAGATTGAGGAACACCGGCTGAAGAAACTGAAGCTCCACATCAAGGATCAGATGCAGGAGATCATGAGCCGGCACCGAGCTACTCAACCAGCTTGAACTCAACTCCGTAGCGTCTGGTACGCGTTATAAATTTCGACTGAAAGCCCCGGTGGAGCTCCTCGGCTCACCGGGGCTTTTTAGTGTGGTATCCTCCCGGCCATGGTGGAACTTGCGGTCATCGTCCCTACTTTCAACGAGAAAGCCAACGTTCTACCATTGACGGAAGCGGTCGGTCGCGCGCTGAATGGCATCGAATACGAGATCGTATTCGTCGACGACGACTCAGCCGACGGCACTTCCGAGCAGGTTCGGGCCCTCGCGCAGGCCAACCCTCGGGTTCGTATCCTCCAAAGAATCAATAGGAAAGGCCTCTCGTCAGCCGTTGTCGAGGGCATGATGTCGACCAGCACGCCCTATCTGGCGGTGATCGATGGCGACCTGCAACACGACGAGCGCATCCTGCCCCAGATGCTGGCTAAGTTGAAGCAGGAGAAGCTGGATATCGTCGTCGGCTCGCGTCACATCGAGGGCGGCGGCATGGGCGAGTTCTCAAAAGCACGCGTGCTGCTCTCGAACGCCGGCAAGGCCCTGAGCCGGTCGATCTGCAAGACTCCCGTCTCCGACCCAATGAGCGGCTTCTTCCTGCTGGACCGGCGTTTCCTCGACGATGTGGTCCGCGAACTCTCCAGCACCGGCTTCAAGATTCTGCTGGACTTACTGGCCAGCGCCCGGCGGCCGGTGAAGCTGGGCGAGGTGCCCTACACGTTCCGCCTGCGCGAGCGTGGCCAGAGCAAACTGAACATCATCGTCAGCCTGGAGTACCTGCATCTCATTCTGGACAAATGGGTTGGCGAGTACGTGCCGGTCACCTACGTGATCTTCGGCATGGTGGGCGCCTTCGGTGTCCTGGTGAACCTGTCCATCATCTTCCTGATGCTGCGCTTTGGGATGGAGTTTTCCAATGCCTTCATCTGGTCGTCGTCGCTCGTCATTGCGGTGAACTTCTTCCTGAACAATGCGTTGACGTTCCGCTCCAGGCGCCTGCACGGAACGCGCCTCGTCGGCGGACTAGTCCTGTTCTACGCGGCCTGTTCCATTGGCCTGATCGTGAATCTGGAAATCGCCAACAGTTTGCGGGCGCTGGGCGTCTCGGTCTGGCTAGCCGGCCTGGCGGGCGTCACGCTGTCGTCAGTCTGGAACTACTGGATCACGTCGATTCTGGTGTGGCGGGCTCACCGTAGAGGCCTACGGCGGCCCGCCATGTCGTAGATTCTACTGGGGCGGAGGAACGATCGACTCGCCCGCCCGGACGCCATAGGCAGGGCCCAGAGTCCGGTAGTCGACACCACTGCGGGCGTTCCAATCCCAGACGATCTTGCCGGCGCGGATGGTGAGTTCGCATTGCAGGCGCTGCTTTCCGGGGAATGTCCCTTTGTCGGAATCCATGAAATTGAACTTGCCGTCATTCAGGGCAAAAGCGGCAATATTGGCTTCGGCACCAACGGTCAAGTGGCCCACCTCTTCGTGATGAATGACTTGCGCGGGCCGCCAGGTGGAGCGCAGGATCACCTGATCCAAGGGCATGCCCATGGCCAGGAATTTCGACATCGTCGTGGGCATGTCCATCATGGCTCCGTTCATGCTGTCGGTGTGTAGATCGGTGGAGATCGTGTCGGGGTAGAAGCCCTGGGCGATGGCGGGCACGGCGTTGCGCCAGGCGAAGCTGCCGCCGCCATGGCCGGTGTCGAAGATTACGCCCCTATCCCGTGCCTGCTGTAAGTAGCTGTAAATCTTGCCTTTGGCATCGATCCAGGGGACAGTGGCGCGGAAGGCGTGAGTGGAGATGTCGCCGGGGCGCAGCTTCTGGGTGACGAGCTGCCAGTAAGGCCGTTCGGGTTTGAAGTACCCGAAGTCGACCATGATGGGTTTGTTCATGAGGCGGCCGGCCTCCAGCGCCTTGTCGACAGCGGTCCAGGCGGGCGATTCCCAGTGGGCCGTCTTGACGCCAACGACGACGTCGGGGAACTTCTTCGCGAGGCGGGCGAGTTCCTCGGGCTTCATGTCCTCGGGATGCTGTTCGACGATGTTGGTCATCATGCCGAGCCCGGCGATGTTGATGAAGGCAAAGACCTTGGTCCTCGCCCGATCAATGACCGTGAGCTTGAACTGCTCGAAGTTGCGCCAGCCGGAACTGCCGGCATCGGCCATGGCCGTGACTCCGGTGCGGAAGCTGAAGTCGTCGGGACGGACGCTGTTGTCACCGGCCCAGGCGTCGGCGACTCCCGTGGTCGAGAAGACATGGGCGTGCATATCCAGGAGCCCGGGGGTCACGATGAGGCCGGCGACATCGATTACCTTGGAGGCGTCGGAGGCCGGTAGATTGGGGGCGACGGCGGCGATTTTGCCGTCTTTCACTGCGACGTCCATCACGGCGTTGATATTGTTTTTCGGGTCGATCACTCGACCACCTTTGAGCAGCATGTCGTACCTCGTCTGGGCCCACGCCGAGGCCGTGAGCAGCAGGATCAACGCGAGTCTCATGGGGACCAATATAGGACGTGCCGGGGGTAGCTTGCTGGCTTAAGATGGTCGCGTGGCCTGGCTCCTGCTCTTCCTCTTGGCTT
Source organism: uncultured Paludibaculum sp. (assembly GCF_963665245.1). Lineage (NCBI taxonomy): Bacteria > Pseudomonadati > Acidobacteriota > Terriglobia > Bryobacterales > Bryobacteraceae > Paludibaculum > uncultured Paludibaculum sp. The sequence continues at coordinate 713,084 of NZ_OY762268.1, read as the reverse complement.
TGCCCTTGGCCGGCGAGCCGCGGCTGTTGCTGAATCGCGACGACATCGCCCGTATTCGCGCGCAAGCTTCGGCGCAGCCTGTGGTCGAGCGGTTGCTGCGGCAGGCTGAGGATTGGCCCAAGGCGCATGTCGACAACTATGGGCTGAAGGAATGGGCCTTGCCGAGTGAAGGGGCCGGCTGGTCGCACGCCTATGTGTGCCCGGTGCATGGTGCGCGTCTGAAGCAGTCGCATGGGCAGAATCTGTGCCCCGTGGATGGCAAGGACTATCACGGCTGGCCGGTGGACAACGTCGTCTACATGCAGCGGAATGGAGACAACGCCGCTGCCGTTCGGGACCTGGGGTTGGCGTATCTGCTGAGTGGACGCGCGGAGTTCGCGGCCAAGGCGCGGCGGATTTTGAACGCCTATACGGCGCTGTATCCGACACTGCCGATTCACGACAACAACAACAAGCTGAACACGCAATCCGGCGCCCGGGTGATGTCGCAGACGCTGTCGGAGGCGAGTTGGCTGGTGCCGCTGGTCTTTGGGTATGACTTGGTTCGGGACACGATGACGGCGGAAGAGCGGGCCGGGTTTGAGCGGGATGTGCTGCGGAATGCGGCGGCAATTCTACGCGGGAACGATCGCGGGAAGAGCAACTGGCAGAGCTGGCACAACTGCGCGCTGCTGGCCATTGGTCTGACGGTGAGCGATCAGGCGTTGGTGGACGGCGCGCTGGGTAGTTTCAAGTTCCAGATGAAGGAGAGCATCACTCCGGATGGGCCGTGGTTTGAAGGGTCGTGGGGCTACCACTTCTTCTCGGTGCAGCCGTTGATGCTGACGATCGAGATGGCGCGCCGGGCAGGCTTGGCCTTGCCGGAGGCGTCGGCGTTCCGGAAGATGCTGGACGCTCCGCTGCGGGCTGTGTTTCCGGATGGGACGCTGCCGAACTTCAATGACTCTGGCATGGTGAAGCTCGCGACCTATGCGAAGCACTACAGCATGGGTTACCGGATGTTCGGCGAGAGCCGGTATGTGCCGCTGGCGCGGCAGGCGGGCCAGGATCTGGAGACGGTACTGTGGGGCGCGCCGGTGCTGCCGGACGTGGAACCCATGGCGGCTGTGAGCGATGTGATGCCGGATGCGGGGCTGGCGACCTTGCGGGTACGGGAGAACGATCATGTGGTGGCGGTGAAGTTCGGTCCGCATGGAGGCGGACACGGCCACTTCGACAAGCTGACGTTCAATAGCTATTGGAACGGCGCGCAGCAGGCGGCCGATCCGGGGACGCAGGCGTATGCGGCTCCGAGCCATACCACGTGGGACAAGATGACGATCGCCCACAACACGGTGACGGTGGACGAGAAGCCGCAGGCTGCGGCAACCGGCAAGTTGCTGGAGTGGGTGACGCTACCGTCGGCGACAGCGATCCGGGTGTCGGCGGGTCCGGCGTACGAGGGGATCGAGATGGAGCGGACGTTCGTGCATACTGCGCTGTACACGTTGGATCTCTTCGACGTCCGTGCGACGGACGGGGTGGAGCATCAGTTCGACTGGATCTATCACAATTACGGCCGATTCTCTTCGGATCTGCGCCATCATGAGGGCGCTGGGATGCCGAAGCGTAACGGCTACCAGCATCTGGCCCACACAACAGGTGGAGGAGGCGACAAAGACTGGATCCAAGGCTTCTATCAAGAGGACTCGGGCACCGTCGTCCGTATGCTGGGTGCGCCAAGCACCAGTCTGGTGGAAGGCGAGGGCCTGGGGCCGGACCTGCAGGTCCCGGTGCCGTTTGTGGTGGCTAGCCGCCGCGGCGTCTCAACCAGGTTTGAGGTTCTGTTTGAGCCTAAGAAGTGTTGCTCAACGGCAGCGCATTTCTCGCAATTGGCAAAGGACGAGTACCTGGTGGACAGCGGTGACGAGACGGACCACATCCATGTTGAACCGGGGCGGCTGTCGATTCTTCATGAACAGTGGAAGAAGCCGGTGCATCTGATCCTGGCCGGCATCGCGGAGCATGAGTTATTGCGGCGGTCGCAGACCGTGCCCATTCAAGTGGACTGGTCTGCTGACGGGGCTACGGTGGATCTGTTTATGGAGGGGACGTTGGAAGGGGCGGTGCGGATTACGGCTCCGGCGGCCAAGCTGATCCGGCTGAATGGGCGGAAGATCGAGTGCCGGGCGGACGGGCCTTACCGCTGGGCGTCGTTGCCGAATCTGGGGAATCTGGAACCGTGCCAGTGAGCTATCCCGCTTACTGGCCGCACAACTTTCCGCAGGCAAAATGAGCGACCCGCCCGTTTACGGTGTCGACGATATAGCCGGATCCACCTGCCACGAAGAGGCGGCCTATCAGCAGAGATCCGGTGCTGTTGGATAAGTGCCCGCCGGCCTGACGGGGATTCCTGAACTCCTCGAAATCCAACTGAGGGAGCCGCCATTCCTTGACGAACTGTCCGTCGAAGGAGTACTTCTGCAGGCGGAGCCCAGTGTCCGGTGAATGACCGGCCAATATTGCGAAAATGCCCGTGCCGTAGCTGGTGATGGCCGGAGCGAAAAGGCCTTCTCCGTCTTCTCGAACGGCTCTCAGGTTGTTCAGGCCAGGACCCGCGAGAAGCGCCTGACTTTTGAGGTTGCCATCAAAGTCGAGATGCTGGAGCGTTCCGGAGAACGGGCTCAGGAGTACGAAGGAGTCCCGATTAGCCTGGGCTGTCAGGAGGGGTTCGTCTCCGGGCGCGGCCAGTGGTCTGGATCTGACGGCTCCGGTGCTCGCGTCGATGGACGTGACGGTTCCTGACGCGAGTCCGGCAAAGCCTTGGGGGTGGCAGAGCCCCCCAGCGAAGGCGTCCTGGATGACCAAAGTCCTGACGTGGGACAGGTCTGATGCGTATTCTTCGATCATTGTTGCGTTGTCCCGGGTCGGGCGAGCCGCGAGTACGCCAGGCCCGGTGCAGCGTGGGTAGATGTGGTTTGCCGGACTTTGGGCCACGGCGTTGGCGGTCACGCGGCCCGCTGTGTCAGTTGCGATCAGTTCGGATCTGTCGGCTTTTGTGAATAGGAAGTAGAACTGGCCTGATTGGAAGGCACAGTCGGCCATCGTCATGTCGGGCTGAGGAGGCGAGACGTCGAAGTAGTCCTTGAACGGAGGACGCCCGCTGTCGTGGACGGCGGATTGGCCGGCCACGCCCATGAGACCCCAGAGAGCCAGTGGAATGGTGAATGGGATGACCTTCACGGCGGATCCCTCTTGTCGTCTGAAATTATGGCCGCAATATTGAAAGTGGGGTACAGAATACTGCGGGCACGGCGAGGCGGTCAAGGAGGCAGGTGACCGCGCCCGGGAGGGGCGGCGGGGCGCTTGGGGCCGTGCCAGGGATCAGGTCTTGGCGGCCAGATGCTTCTGGCGGCACTCTTCGGAGCAATAGAAGAAGGTCTCGCCACCTGCAACCCGTTTTACGGCCAGGGCTTCGCTGACGTAGGTGCCGCAGACCGGGTCCTTGCGCAGGACGCCCGAGGCGGGGACTCGCGGCGTCTTCGGGTTGACGCCCGCCTGTTGTTTGTCGCCGCCAAACGCAAACGAAGAGAAGGCTCGCGCCAGCAGTCCGAGGATGCTCCGGAGCAGCGGGACCACGAACAGGAACGCGAGCAAGAGACCGAGAAAACGCATCATCTCACCTTTAAGATACGAGATATGGAGGGCTGGGGGGCGGGGAATCGGGGGGCTTGGGGTGGGTCGACGAGGGCGTCGACCGCGGACCGAGGGTCCGCCTTACCTTTGAGATACGAGATATGGAGGGTTGGGGGCAGGGAATCGGGGGGTGGGGTGGGTCGACGAGGGCGTCGACCGCGGACCGAGGGTCCGCCGTACTGCGGGGCGGCATCGGTGGCCCATTACACTGCGCGACCTCGGGGCGGCGGGGGCTTGGTCTCGCGTACGTCTGGAGCCCGTCGATGACTCGCCGGGACTGGGGGCGGCTGGGCGTTCCCATCAACTCGGATGGTCCACGTGGCGGCTCCGTTGAAGACACGCCCCGAACCGATACCCGCTTACTGACGTGCGCGGTTCGCAACGTGGTGGGGACCCCTCCCCGACGGTCAGGGTTCGTAGCGGTTTCGTCCGCTTTGGCGGACCGGAGGGCCATGGTTGCCCCATTAAAAGAGCACCACCTCGGGGCGGTGGGGGCTTATTCTCGTGTACCTTTAAATTGAGACCTTCCGGTATGCTAAGGCAGACATTCCTTTTCCTTTCCAACAATAAGAAGATGCGGCACTGGTTTGAGACGTCCCGCCAGGCGCAGCGGCTGACCAGCCGTTTCGTCGCCGGCGAGACTCTCGACGATGTGATGCGGGTGGTGAAGGAGCTGCAGAATACCGGGACGCTATCCACCCTGGATCACCTGGGTGAGAACGTGTCCACGGTGGAAGAGGCCGAAGTGTCGCGGAGGTTCTTCGAAGAGGCGCTGGCGGCCATTGAAGCTTCCGGCCTGCCGGCGACGATTTCCATCAAATTGACGCAGTTAGGACTCGATTTGGGAGAGGATGTCTGCCGGCGGAACGTGGACGTGCTGGTGCAAAAGGCGCAGGCGATCGGCAGCCGGGTAGAGGTCGATATGGAGTCCAGCGAGTATGTCGACCGGACGCTCAGCCTGGTGCAACATTTCCAGCGGGAGTACGGCTGCATGCGGAGCGTGCTGCAGGCTTACCTTTTCCGGACGACGGAAGACGTGCGGCGGATGTGCAGTGTGGGCGTGCCGATCCGATTGTGCAAAGGCGCCTATAAGGAGCCGCCGGAGGTCGCCTATCCAAAGAAGAGCGACGTGGATGCGCACTATCTGCAACTGGCGGTGCAACTGCTGGACGAAGGAGCCTATCCGGCGATGGCGACCCATGATCCGCGGATGATCGATGGGATCCTGGCGCATGTCGCGCGGACCGGGCGGAAGCCGCACGAGTTTGAGTTCCAGATGCTGTACGGCGTGCGGCGGGATCTGCAGACCATGCTGGTGCAGCAGGGGTTCCGGGTGCGGCTGTATGTGCCGTATGGCGATTCCTGGTATCCGTACTTTATGCGACGGTTAGCCGAGCGCCCGGCAAATGCGATCTTCGTGGCACGGAACATGTTGCGTTCGTGAATTTGTTTCTGTTTCCGCAACTCCGGCCCTGGCGGTAGCGTCTAATCCCGCAGGACAGGAGGCGAATGAAGTACTGGACTTACTTCGTCGCGAAGCTGGTGGCCGCCGCGGCGGCTCTGGATCTGCTCTGGAGGGGTGTGTCGGCCATCATGCCGCCCCCGGAGACCTTCATGCGCCAGCAGGTGAAAGCCTTCCCACAGGATTTGCGCTGGACGAGCGTGATGTTCCTTTTCTGGCTGCTTTCGGCCCTCGGTGTCTACGTGATCGTCTGGGACCAGAAGCGTCGTTGCCGGACCTGCCTGCGGCGATTGCGGATGCCGGTGGAATCCGGTAGCTGGAGCAAGGCCACGCTGTTCAACCCGCCCAGGACGGAGTCGATCTGTCCGTACGGCCATGGAACGCTGGAGCAGCCGGAGGTCCACACTACCGGCAACAACCCGCCGGAATGGCGGCCGCACGGCGACATCTGGCGGGAACTCGAGGAACTGGACAGCCGCCGTAAGTAATTCAGCCGTGCGACAATAGGGGCGAGATCCACTTTCCGTGCGCAAACAGGCCCCCCGTAAAGCCCCCCTCGTCGGTTTTTTCCAGCGTCCCGTCGGAAAGACATTCCTGGCCCTGACCGCGCTGAGCGTGATCGTCTTCATCGGTGTTTTCAGCTACTACTGGGTGAAGTACTCCCGGTTGATCGACCAGAAGCTGAAAGAGGGGCCCTTCACCGAGACCGCGCAGTTGTTCGCGACGCCGGAGCCGATTGCGGTGGGCGACAACATGACGGCGGACGAAGTGGTGGCGGCGCTGAAGCGGCGCGGCTACACGGAATCGCGCAGCAATCGTCTGGGCTGGTATCACGTACGGACCGACGGGGTGGAGATCTTTCCGGGCGTCGACGCCTATGTGAACAGCGAGCCGGGGGTGGTGTTCCTGAGTGGCGGCGTGGTGACGCGCATCATCTCGAACAAGGACAACACCGAGCGGCAGCGCTATTTCCTGGATCCGGAGCTGATTACCAATCTGTTCGACCGGAAGCGGGAGAAGCGCCGGCTGGTGCGCTATTCCGACATCCCGCAGATTCTGGTCCAGGCGGTGATTTCGATTGAAGACAAGCGGTTCTTCGAGCATTCCGGTTTCGATCCGCTGCGCATCATCCGCACCGCTTGGGTGGATGTAACACAGAACCGGCGTTACGGCGCATCGACCATCAGCATGCAGACCGCCCGTAACTTGTGGCTGACACAGGATAAAACGCCCCAGCGCAAGGCCGCGGAGGTGTTGATCACGCTGCAGATCGAGCAGAAGCTGACGAAGGAGCAGATCTTCGAGTTTTACTCGAATCAAGTGGATCTGGGGCAGCACCGGAGTTTCGCCGTACACGGCTTTGGAGAGGCGGCGCAGGTCTATTTTGGCAAGGACATCCGGGAGTTGCGTGTGGAAGAAGCCGCGCTGCTGGCCGGCATGATTCAGCGCCCGAACTACTTCAATCCGTACAGGCACCCGGAGCGCGCGGGGCAGCGCCGCAACATTGTTTTGAAGTTGATGCGCGAGAACGGCTTCATCACCGATCTGCAGTACATCGAAGCCGCCAAGGCGCCCATCAAGGTGATGGAGGGTGGGGCGGAGTCGACGGACGCGCCGTATTTCGTCGATCTGGTGAACGACGATCTGCAGGAGAACTTCTCGGACATCGACTTCCAGACGAGCTCGTACCGGATCTACACAACGCTGGATATGAAGCTGCAGCGGGATGCGGTGGAAGCGGTGAACCTGGGCATGGCCGAGGTGGACAACCTGCTGGCGAAGCGGAAGAAGAAGTACCCGCAGGCGCAGGTGGCGATGCTGGCGCTGGATCCGCACACGGCGGAGATCAAGGCGCTGGTGGGCGGGCGGAACTACGGAGCGAGCCAGTTGAACCGGGTGTTGTCGAAACGGCAGCCGGGGTCGGCCTTCAAGCCATTCGTGTATGCCAGCGTCTTGAGCACGACGTTGGACGGGCAGAACGCGGGCGTGACGCCAGTGACACAGGTGGTGGACGAGCCGACGACATTCTTCTACGACGGGCAGGAGTACGAGCCGGGCAACTACCACGGGGGTTTCAACGGCCTGGTGACCATGCGGCAGGCGCTGTCGAAGTCCTTGAATATTCCGACGGTGAAGTTTGCCGAGATGGCCGGGTATGGGAATGTGGCGAATCTGGCGCGGCGGGCGGGCATGGAAGGTGTTAGGGCGACTCCGGCGCTGGCGTTGGGCTCCTATGAGGTGACTCCGCTGGACATCGCCGGAGCGTACACGATCTTCTCGAACAACGGCGTCTACACGAAGCAGAACCTCATCAAGGAAGTGCGCAGTTCGTCGGGTGGCCTGATCCATGAATACCGGCCTGTTCGCCGAGGCGTGCTGGATCCGCGGGTCGCCTACATGGTGGTCAACATGATGGAAGAAGTGCTGCGGACGGGTACGGGCGCTGGGGCGAGGGCGCGTGGATTCGGGCTGCCGGCGGCGGGCAAGACCGGCACTTCGCATGACGCGTGGTTTGCCGGTTTCACGTCAAAACTGCTTTGTATTGTGTGGGTTGGCTTCGACGACAACCAGGAGCTGCCGCTGGAAGGGGCGAGCGCCGCGCTGCCCATCTGGACGGAGTTCATGAAGCGGGCACACCGCTACCGGGAGTACCGGGGCGTGCAGCAGTTTGAGGCTCCGGACGGGATTGCGACGGTGGATATCGATCCATTGAGCGGCCAGTTGGCGACGGTGACGTGCCCGAATCCGCGGCCTGAGGTGTTCATCGCGGGAACGCAGCCGGTGGATTTGTGCCATCTGCATAGTGGTGGCGGACGGACGCAGGTCGCGAGCTGGGACACACCCGAGCCGGCGACCGCGGCGCAGGCGCCATCCGGTGGAGGCCAAAGGGTTTCTCCACGGCCATCGCGGGCGAAGGCGGAGGATCCTGTTGCAGATGCAAAACCTCAGGAGACTCCACGTAAAACGGAAAAGAAGGGTATCGGCGGCTGGTTTCGGGCTATATTTAAGTAGACCTTGAATCGAGGAGGGCCGTATGCGGTCCAATCGCCTGATCGGTTCCTTTGTTTTCATCGCTTTGACGCTGCCAGGTGCCGCTTCGGCGCAGTCTATCCGCGCCGACGTGCGTGACGCCAAGCCGGTGATTCCACCACAGACTGCCACACCCCTGACGCCGGAGGCCCGGGCCGACATCTTCATGGCACGGAAGATGTACCGGGAGGCCGTGGAAACCTACCTGGAAACCAAGCCTCTGACCGCGATTATCTACAATAAAGTCGGAATTGCTTATCACCAGTCGTCTGACCTGACCACGGCGCGCAAGTACTACGAGAAGGCGATCAAGGTGAATCCGAAGTATCCCGAGGCGATCAACAACCTGGGCACGATTTATTACGCGCAGAAGAGCTACCGGCGCGCGGTGGGGACCTACAAGCGGGCGCTGAAGCTTTCACCGGAGTCTGCTTCGATGTACTCCAATCTGGGCACTGCCTACTTTGCCCGGAAGGACTACAAACACGCGACGGAGTGCTATGAGAAGGCGCTCTCAATTGACCCGGAGGTATTTGAGAACCGCGGGTCGCATGGCGTGCTGCTGCAGGAACGCTCAGTGACGGAGCGGGCCAAGTTCCACTATTACCTGGCGAAGACCTATGCCAAGGCAGGCCGGACGGAACTGGCACTGCAGTACATCCGGAAGTCGCTGGAAGAGGGCTTCAAGGAACGCAAGAAGTACATGGAAGAGTCGGAGTTCGAACCGCTGCGGACGCTGCCCGAGTTCGACAATCTGATGAAGCTGGAGCCGCGTGTTCTCTAGACGCACATTCCTGTCGGTTGTTGGAACTGTGTGTCTGGTGGGGGGCGCGGGGCTGTGGGTGTGGAACCGCCTGAAGCCGGCTCCGGCGGAGAGCCGGGACCCACGGGTGGCGTTGCTGCCGTTTGAGAATCAGACGGGCGATGCGGCGCTGGACTGGCCGGAGCGCCTGATCCCCGCGGTGTTGTCTCGGCAACTAGCGACGCTGCCACGCGTCACGAACTTTGCCGACAGTCATGCGAATGAGGCCGTGGCGCTGGGGGCCACGCATCTCGTCTACGGGTACATCACACGATCGAGCAACGGGCTGGTGGTGCGCGAGTTCGTCGAAGATGCGCGTGAGCGCAAGGTGATCTTCCAGGCCGACCTGCCTTTGCGGCAGGCGCGCTGGGTGGATCTGATGACCGGGCTCTCGGCGACAGCGGCAAAGGCCCTGGCCGCGGGTGGGCCGATCGCCGAGATCGAGATTCACAACGATGAGGCGGCGCGCGGGCTGGCGGCGGCGATGAACGCGTCGACGAGTCAGGATGCGGTGGCGGGCTACGAGGCGGCGGTGTCGGCGGATCCGCGGTGCGGCTGGTGTTGGGAAGGGTTGGCGGAGGGCGTGAGCAAGGGCGGCACTCCGGAAGACGTGCTGAAGGTGGTGGCGCGCAGCCGGGCGCAGGGCATCAGCAATCTGAGCCGGGCGCGGCTGGATCTGGCGCAGGCGATGCTGACGCGGAATCTGCAGGAGCGGGCCAATGCGCTGGAGCGCATCACGCGCGTGCTGCCGAACGATCAGGCTTCGCTGCTGCAACTTTCCCAGGTGAACGTCGCGCTGAAGCGGTATGACCAGGCGGAAGCGGCGGGCCACAGGTCGGTGCAAGCGGCTCCGCGGCGGGCCGAGTTGTGGAACAACTACGCGTACAACCTGGCGTATCTGGGGCGGTATCGCGAGGCGACGGCGGCGGTGGCGCAGTATGCGCGGCTGGACGGGGCGTCGGCGAATCCGCTGGATTCGGCTGGGGAGATTGCATTGATGGCCGGGCAGTTCGAGGAGGCGGCCAGGTCGTTTCGGGCTTCCTACGAGAAAGACAAGAACTACAACGGCGGTGCGGCTCTGGAGAAAGCAGCGCTGGCGCACTGGCTGAACGGGGACAAGCAGGCCGCCAAGGCGACGCTGCAGCGGTATTTTGAGGATCGGGAAAAGCAGAACGACGCGTGGCTGGAGCTGAGCAAGGCGCGGTGGGAATATCTGTTCGGGCAGACGGTGCAGGCTCGGAACCGGATGAAGGCGTTCGCGGAGCAGAAGGGGCATCCGGTTGCTCCGTTCGCGGCGGCGATTCTGGCGCTGCATGCCCTGGCGGATGGCGACCGGGCCGGTGCGGAAGAGGCGGCCAGGATTGCGCGCGGGACGGCGACGAACGCGGCGCAGCGCGTGTACGCGGCGGTGGCGACCATGGCCCTGGATCCTGATACGAAGATCGTGGAGATCTCCGATGAGGGGTTGAAGACGGAGGCTCGGGCCTTGGGGTTGACGGCTCGAGGCGAGTGGAAGCTGGCCGCGGCCGAATGGCGGTCATTGCTGTCGTCGCAGCCCGGGGGGACGGAGACGCCCTACCGGGAGTTGCTGGCGCTGTGTCTGGCGCAGAGCGGGCAGGCGTCGGAAGCGGCGAAGCTGGTGAATGGGTGGTGGCCGCTGTTGACGCGCGAACAGCAGTTGCTCTACGACTTCCTGATCTATCCGAATTTGTTCTATACGCGGGCTGAGGTGTCCATGGCCGCCAAGAAGCCGGCTGAGGCGCAGCGGGATTATGACCGGTTCCTGAATTACGCGGGGGATCGGGGTGACCGGTTTGGCCAGATCGCGCGGGCGCGGTCGGCGGCGCGGCTGTAGGCCCGGGGCAGAGACGTTACGAGAGCCGACGAGGGCGTCGGCTGCGGACCTAGGGTCCGCCGTACTACGGGGTTGGTGCGTAGTCACTGCGGGGCTGGTGTGGCCCGCGTGGGGTCGTGGGTTGGCTGTGGGTAGGCTTCGGAGTCTTCAATATGCAGAGAGCCGACGAGGGCGTCGGCTGCGGACCGAGGGTCCGCCCTCCTGCGGGGCTGGGGTGGGGCTACTACGCGGCTGATGTGGGGCTGTCAGGCGGCCGCTGCGGGGATCGGTGTCGGGGAGGACGTTTCTGACAATATTGCCAGAAATCGCCCGGCATTGTAGCTGTTTCGCGGTGACGTGGGTCTTTGGGGTGTGCGTAGTAAATTGGCGGCGGTTTTCGCCGCGCTGGTGATTGTGGTCGCGCCTTTCTGGTTTGCCGGCGGTGGACTTCGGGTGTCATTTACGCCGGACGACCTGACAAATCTCTACCGTTGCTGGGTCGATCCGTGGCGCGATGTACTCCTTGCGAATCTTAAGTTCTGGTCGCCCTACTATAGGCCGATGGGCGCTCTGTTCTACCGGATCCTCTATGGATTGTTTGGCTTCCATCCCGAGCCGCTGCGGATCCTCTGCTTCGCCCTGATCGTTGTGAATAGCGGGCTGCTTTATCGCGTGACCACCGCGCTGACGGGCTCAAAGAGCGTCGGTGCGCTGGCTGCGTTATTGGGCGCATTTCACGGTGAATTCGAGGACCTTTACTACAACGGCGGCACGATTTACGATCTGCTCTGCTTTACGTTCTATTTCTCGGCTCTGTGGAGCTATATCGAGGACCGCAAGGCCGGCCGCCCCGTTCGCTGGTGGCTACTGGTGCCACTGTATGTGTGCGCTTTGAATTCGAAGGAGTTGGCGGTGACCCTGCCGCTGACATTGCTGGCGTACGATGCGGTGTATACGCGGAGGTTGTCGTGGGCGGGCATCGTCACGGGTTGCCTCACCATCCCCTATGCCGTAAGCAAACTGTCGAGGAAGAGTATCTTCACCGGCATCCCGGCATACCACCAGGACATCAGCGTGAAGAACTACTTCACACACTACGCGCGGTACGCGGACATGTTGTTCTATCAGTCACCGGGCTGGTTCAATGCGGCGCAACTCTGCGTGCTGCTGGCGATCCTGCTGGTGGTGGCGGTGCGGTCGAAGAATCCCACTCTGCGGTTCAGCATGGCGTTTCTTCTTTTCTCCGTACTGCCGGTGATCTTCATTCCCTTGCGAGGCAGTCTGTTCGTGATGTACATCCCCATCGCGGGGTGGTTCATCTACTTCGCCACCCTGCTGGATAGGTTGCCGCTGCGCCCGGCAAGGACATTCGCCGTGGTGGCCGTGAGCCTGTTCGTGCTGCACGACGCCCACACGCGCAAGGCGACTGTCGATCCGGCGATCGCCCAGACTATCGAGCGAGTGCGGCACGAGTGCGGCGCGCCGCACAAGGGCGAGAAGTTCAAGCTGCCAGGGCACCCGTTTCCGGCCGATTCGTGGAACCTGCTCTACATCGCGCGGCTCCACTTCGGCGATAAGAACCTCGACATCGACCGCCAGCCGTGACGCTATGGCAGGGTCTGGAAGGGCGTGGCGGGGAGGCCTTCCTTGTTGTAGAGACTCGTTTCCGGATTGTCCTTCCACGCGTAGCGGGCCGAGACGGGCTGGGTGATCGACGGACTGGAGAGCACCACCGTCAAACCGTCGAGACGGGCTTCGGCGGCCACGTATTTGTGGTCTGCGCCTGCGATCTCAAATCCCCTGAGGCCGTTGGGGCGGGTTATCAGGCCGGTGCCCGTGTGATCGAAGTAGATGCGCAGTGACGCGCCTTCGGGCACGGCCTGGCGGAAGGCGGGGCCCGCGTGTTCGATGTTCTCGCCATAGGCCACCGCTCGGGCGGCCAAGCCCAGGCGCTCACCCACACTTTGCTTGTTCTTGGGGTGGATGTCCCCGGGATCGCCGATGTCGATGGCTGTCGCCATGGCGGTGTTGCGCAGGGCCAAGGTCTGGCGTTGAGCTTCGCGGAGCTCGGGCCAGCGGCTTCCTGGACCGGTGGTGTAGTTGGCGAGCTGGACGAAGAGGAACGGGAAGTCCTCGCTCCAGGCTCGGCGCCAATCCTGAATCATTGTCTGGAAGAGACGGGCGTAGGTGGAGACGCGCTCGACGCCGGCGTTGCTTTCGCCCTGATACCAGATGGCTCCGCGGATGGGGAAGGGTGTGAGCGGGGCGATCATCGCATTGTAGAGACCGGCGGGGGACCAGCAGTCGCGCTCATTCGGGGCCCAGGGGCGGCCTGGGGCTTTGCGGCCGTCAGCCTTGGCCTGGTCGACCGACTTCTGCCATTCGGCGAGCTGTTGTTCGCGGCGGAGGCGGGTGGTGATGGCGTCGTCGTTCATCTTGGCCCATTCGGAAAAGACCGGCATCAGGGAGGCGTCGGAGGAGAGGGCGCGGAGGCTGGTCCAGGCCTCGGCGGGCGTGCCGCCCCAGTTGGATTCGATGAGGCCGATGGGGATGTGGAGCTTGTCGTTGAGGTGGCGTCCGAAGAAGTAGGCGACGGCGGAGAAGCTGGCTACGGATTGGGTTGTCACGGGGGACCAGGGGGCGGCTGTGACGTCGTCGAGCGGGTGAGTGGCGACGTTGTTCTCGACGCGGAACAGGCGGATGTTGGGGTAGTTGGCGGCGGCCATCTCCTTGGCGGCGTCGATGGCGTCGCGGGTGGCGAACTCCATATTGGATTGGCCCGAGGCGATCCAGACGTCGCCGACCAGGACGTCGTGGAGAGTGATGGTGTTGGTGGCCTTAATCGTGAGGTCGAGTGGGCCACCCTCGGGACCGGGAGGCAGTCTCAGGCTGAACTGGCCTAGCGAGGTGGCTTGGGTCGTCGCGGTGTTGCCTCGAAAGGTGGCGGCGATGGTCTCGCCGGGTGTCGCCGTGCCCCAGATGTGGACGGGGCGGTTGCGCTGGACCACCATGTGGTCGGTGAAGAGGGCGGGGAGGTGGACCTCGGCACAGAGTAGGGCGGCCAGGGCGGGGAGGAGGCAGGCGACACGGCGGAGGGGAATGGCGGTCATGGAGAACACAGTAGCACTGAGTTCGGTGGTCTGAGGGAGTCGACCAGGGGTCGACTGCGGACCGAGGGTCCGCCGTACTTCGCGGAGGGACGGGTACGTGGTATTTGCGGGCGGCCGGGGCGGGAAGAGGCCTTCGTATGTGATCGATTTGCCGAGTCCAGTTGCGGTCGTATCCGGGGATCGCTCTGTGCAGCCCACGAGGTGGCAAGGGGCCAACAGTACGAGTGAGACCGGTCAGGGCTTGGCGAGTGCCTCCATGATGCACTCCGGTGTGGGCTTGCCGCGTTCAGCGAACTCGATGCGGCCGTCGGGGCCGATGACGTAGACCGTGCGGCGCACGAGTAGCCAGAGGCCGCAGTTATAGAGCTTGGCGACGTGGCCGCCGCGGTCCACCAGCAATGGGAACGGCAAACAGAGTTTGCGGATGAACTTCTGGTGGCTGACCTCGCTGGCCGGATTGACGCCGAAGACCTGGATGCCCAGAGGCTCAAGCTGCTCCTGCACGTCGCGCAGCTCGCTGAGCTGGAGACTGCATGTCGGCGTGTCGTCGCCGGGGTAGAAGACGAGCAACACGCGCTGGCCGCGCAAGGTGGAGAGACGGATGTCGCGGCCTTGATGGTCTTTGAGCGTGAAGTCGGGGGCTGGGCTCCCTACAGGCAGCGGCGCGCCGAGAATGCTCATGGGCGTGTCACTGGTTGACGTAGCCGAGCAGGCGTTCCTGCACGGTCTTGCCGCGCTGGTTGTCCCAGCACACCACCAGGACGGTGTCGTCGCCGGCGACGGTGCCGGCCACTTCCGCCCAGTCTTCCTGATCGAGCGCCACGGCCAGCGAGTTGGCGCTGCCGGTGGAGGTCTTGAGGATGACCATGTTCTGGGCGAGGCGGACGTCGAGGAGGTACTCGGTCATCACCTGGGCGAGGCTGGGGCCGGTGGGGTCGGGCAGGATCTCGCGGTAGCCGTCGGCGGTTTTGGCGAGGCCGAGTTCGCGGATGTCGCGCGACAGCGTCACCTGCGTGGTCTCGATGCCCTCTTCCTTCAGCTCGCGGGCGAGTTCTTCCTGCGTGCCGATCTTCCTGGTGCGAATCAGCTTGAGGATCTGTCCTTGGCGATAGTTCTTGGTCATGACGACATGGACTCCAGCCGCTGGCGTGCTTCGGCCAGGGCAACGGTAACTGTCGAGGGCGCGGTGCCCCCTTTGGAAGTGCGGGTTTTCATGCCCTCGGCGGGATTCATGAGTGCGGCCATTTCCGGTTTGAAGCGACGGTCGAAGGCGGTGAGATCGGCCGCGGTCCACTCGGAGGGCTTCTTGTTCTCCCGGACGCTTTCGAGGACGAGACTGCCCACGAGCTGATGGGCCTGATGGAAGGCCACACCGGAGCGGGAGAGGGCCTCGGCGAGGTCAGTGGCGACGAGCCAGCCTTCCTCGGCGGCGTGGAGAGCGGGCTGGGGATTCAGCGTGGTGGTCTGGACGACGACGCTGGCCATCTCAAGGGACATGGTGAGCTGGTCGACGGCGTCGAAGAGCGGCTCCTTATCCTCCTGCATGTCGCGATTGTAGGTCATGGGCAGACCCTTCATGGTCATCATGAGCGACGTATAGGCGGCGAAGACGCGGCCACATTTACCACGGATGAGTTCCAGCGAATCGGGATTCTTCTTTTGCGGCATGAGGGAGGAGCCGCTGGTAACGCCATCGCCCAACTGGAGCCAGGCGAACTCGTCGGAGCTGTAGAGAATCCAGTCCTCGGCGAGGCGCGAGAGGTGCAGCATGCAGGTGCTGGCGCAGGAGAGGTAGTCGAGCAGGAAGTCGCGATCGGCGCTGACGTCCATGCTGTTGTTGGTGACGCCCTGGAAACCGAGTTCGGCCGCGAGTTCCTCACGGTCGATGGGGAAGCCGGAGCCGGCCAGAGCTCCGGAGCCCAGGGGCATGCGATTGACACGGGCGCGGGTCTGGCTGAAGCGCTCGTGGTCGCGGGCGAAGGCTTCGAAGTAAGCGAGGAGGTAGTGGGCCCAGGTGACGGGCTGGGCGCGGCGCATGTGGGTGTAGCCGGCGACGACGGTGTCGACGTGCTTGGCGGCGAAGTCGAGCAGATCGCCCATGAGGGCGCGCAGCAGACCGCGGGTGCGGTCGATCTCCTCGCGCAGCCAGAAGCGGACGTCGAGCGACACCTGCTCGTTGCGGCTGCGGCCGGTGTGCATCTTGTCGGCGACGGTGCCCGCCTTCTCTTTGAGGAGGCGGATGACGTAGGTATGGATGTCTTCATCCGGAGCGTCGGGCGGGGGCTCCGGAATCGAGGCCAGGGCCTCGCACAGCGTTGAGCACTCCTCGTCGTTTAGGATGCCTACGCGCGTGAGGGCACGCGCGTAGGCGATGGAGCCGAGGACGTCCACACGGAAGAGCCGGCGGTCGAAGTGGAGAGACCACGAGAACCGCTGGAAGACCTCCGACGGGCCGGATTCAAATCTGCCGCCCCAGAGCTTCATTACTTCGTCTTCCCTTGCTTCTTGGACTGTTCCAGCAAGGCCTTGACCTTCATCGGCAGGCCGATGAGGTTGATGAAGCCGAAGGCGTCCTTCTGGTCGTAGCTGGAGCCCATGGTGAAGCTGGCGATGTCGAGGGAGTAGAGCGAATTGGGCGACTTGCGCGAGACGGGCTCGATATTGCCCTTGTAGAGCTTGAGAGTGACTTCACCGGTGACGGGCTTGGAGGTCTCGTCGAAGAAGGCGTCGAGGGCCTCGCGGAGCGGGGTGAACCAGAGGCCGTTGTAGACCATCTCGGCGTAGTCGAGTGCGAGCTTCTGCTTGTAGTGCAGGGTGCTCTTGTCGAGTGTGAGGGACTCGAGCTCGCGGTGGGCGTACATGATGAGCGTGCCGCCGGGGGTTTCGTAGCAGCCGCGCGACTTCATGCCGACGAAGCGGTTCTCGACGAGGTCGATGCGGCCGATGCCGTGGGCGGCGCCGATCTTGTTGAGCTGTTCGAGCAGGGCGAGAGCGCTCTTCGCGGGCTTGCCGTTGATGCTTACGGGCGTGCCGGCTTCAAAACCGATGGTGACCTTGGCGGGCTTGTCGGGCGCCTCGGCCGGGCTCTTGGTGAGCATCCAGATCTCGTCGGGGGCCGCGTTGATGGGATCTTCCAGGGCTCCGCCTTCGTGGGAGATGTGCCAGATGTTGCGGTCGCGCGAGTAGATCTTCTTGGTGGTCTGCGCGATGGGCACGTTGTGCTTGGCGGCGTACTCGATGGCATCTTCGCGGGAGATGATGTCCCATTCGCGCCAGGGTGCGATGACGGGCAGGTGCGGAGCGAAGGCTTTGTAGGTGAGCTCGAACCGAACCTGGTCGTTGCCCTTGCCGGTGCAGCCGTGGGCGAGTGCGTCGCAGCCGGTTTCGAGAGCGACTTCCACCTGGCGCTTGGCCAGCAGCGGGCGGGCGATGGAGGTGCCCAGGAGATACTTGTGCTCGTAGATGCCACCGGCGCGGACCATCTTCCAGAGGTACTGGGCGACGAATTCCTCGCGCATGTCGGCGACGTAACACTCGGACGCGCCCGTCTTCTTGGCCTTGGCCTTGAGGCCCTTGAGTTCGTCGCCGCCCTGGCCGATGTCACCGCAGACGGCCACGACTTCGCAGCCATAGTTCTCTTTGAGCCACGGAATGATGATGGAAGTGTCGAGACCGCCGGAGTAGGCGAGCGCGACTTTCTTGGGATTGGACATAATGGCGTTCCTCTGAATTACTGTAGCGTTTCTCTCGCGGCGGCGGGCCGGATAAACGTCTCCTGTAGGGCTGGGCCCGGTGCGCCGCGCGGTCAAAGTGCGTTATCGGGCCGGGCCATCCAGCAGCATCAGGATGAGTGCCTTTTGCGCGTGGAGGCGATTCTCGGCCTGGTCGAAGATGACGGAGACGGGCGACTCGATGACCTGATTGGTGACCTCTTCCTCGCGGTGGGCGGGCAGGCAGTGGAGGAAGAGCGCTCCGGGAGCGGCCTTGGCCATCAGGCCGGCATTGACCTGGTAAGGCGCGAAGACGCGGGCGCGTTCGGCGGCCTCGTGCTCCTGGCCCATGGAGGCCCAAACGTCGGTGTAGACGCCGTTGGCGTCCTTGAGTCCTTCGTCGAGATCGTTGGTGACCTGGATATCGGCTCCGGTGGTCTTTCCGAACTCACGAGCCTGGGCGACGATGGACTCGTTGGGTTCGTAGCCGGGCGGGATGATGCAGGCGAAGTTCAGGCCCAACCGGGCGGCGTTGAGCATGAGCGAGTGAGCGACGTTGTTGCCGTCGCCGACGAAGGCGAGCTTGCGATTTTCGAGGCAGCCCCAATGCTCGCGCAGGGTCTGCATGTCGGCGAGCACCTGGCAGGGGTGGTACATGTCGCTGAGCGCGTTGATGACCGGGATGCTGGCGAAGCGGGCGAGGTCGTCGACGGTCTTCTGGTCGAAGGTGCGGGCGACGATGAGGTCGGTCCAGCGCTCCAGGTTGCGGGCGACGTCGGCCACGGGTTCGCGGCCACCAATGGGGCCGATGTTCAGGATGGCGTCGCCGCCGAGCTGTTTGGCCGCGACTTCAAAGGTGATGCGCGTGCGGAGAGAGGGCTTCTCGAAGAGCAGGCTGATGATACGGCCGCTGAGGGCGGTGCGGTAGTGGCCGGGGTGGCGTTTGATATCGGCCGCGAGGCGAAGCAGGGTTTGGAGTTCGGGGACAGTGAGGTCGAGGTCGCTAGTGAGATCGCCCGCGGCAATACGAGGCAGCGAGAGAGGCGGCTGGGGTTTGGTCAATTCTGAACTCCCGGGCTTGGGGTACATGGCGAAGGAGCTAATGAATAGTTATTCGCTCAAGTGAATAATTACACATTTTGAGGACGGGGTCAAGCCTGGAGATGGGGATGAGGCTGGGTGGACCCACTCGTTGGCTTGGAGGAGCCCGTATGGGGCTATTGAGGCCGTCATGGTTCGGTTTGGCTTGAGGGCGTCGTTGGGGCCTTGGGGCTGGTCGTGCATGCTGGTGTCCTGTACAGCGTTGATCGGGAGCTATTCGTTGAAGACACGCTGGGAGCCCGTCGCTCACGCTCCGGGACTGGGCCCGGTTGGATGGCTTCCTCCGCTTTGGCGGCCCGCAGGGCCACGGTTGACTCCTTCCCCGTCGCGGCTCGTAGGGCAGAGGAGGACAACTCCGTTGAAGACACGCTCGCGACAGGTGCCCGCTTACTGACGTGCGCGGTTCGCAGCGGGCGCGAGACCACTCCGTTGACGACACGTTCGGAACTGGTACCCGCTTACTGACGTGCGCGGTTCGCAGCGAGCGGAGGCCCCTCCCTTACGGTTGGGGTTCGTAACGCGGCTTCATCCACTTTTGCGGCCCGCAGGGCCATGGTTGACTCCTTCCCAGTCGCGGTTCGTAGCGTGGCTTCGTCCGGTGAGGCGGTTGGGCTGCAATCTGCAGTGGCCCACTTGAGTTAGTTGGGGTGGCCAGTTTTTACATTCTTAGGCACGTGTGGCCATTGGATAGTTCGACGCGATATGGTAACTTCAAACCAAGATTATTACCCAAGCTGCGTAAGGGCCCGCGTAGACGCTTCCATTATCAGTATTCCACGCTCCGGCAAATAACAGGCAAGGTGTGCCTTGAAATAGTTAGCGGGAGAAGTGTGCCGATTCGCCGGAGATGCAGCGGCGCACCTTTTCCGGTCAGATTCGAATTCCATGAGGTAGCTCGATTGAAAATATCATTCCATCCATTACGGGCAGCACTTCCTCTTCTGACGCTCCTCTGCCTCTGCGCGCTCTATGAGCCCGCGGCCTGGAGCCAAACTCTCTATGGCACCGTAATCGGCACCGTGGAGGACCCCAGTGGCGCCGTGGTGCCTAACGCCTCGGTGTCTCTCGCCAGCAAAAGCACCGGCGCAAATCTTTCCACTAAATCCGACGACCAGGGTCGCTTTACTTTCAACAATGTTCTGGCAGGGACTTATGATCTTTCGGCGAAGGCTGATGGCTTCAAACCGGTAACGCAAACAGGGTTAGAGGTTGTAATCAATGTTGTAAATCGAACAACGCTGCGGCTCGAAGTAGGCTCCTCTTCGGAATCAGTGACTGTCTCGGGAGGCGGGGTCGAATTACAAACGGATACTTCACAAGTCAGCGCCAACATTAGTCAAAAGGCAGTTACTACTCTTCCACTGAATGCATATCGTAATTATCAGGCCCTCATTAATCTTGTACCCGGTACCACGCCGGCACTCTTTCAAAACTCGGTGAATGATACACCGGCGCGCTCGCTGACGACGAACGTCAACGGCACGGCGCGCAACAACAACAATACGCGCGTGGATGGGGCGGCCAACGTCTTCGTGTGGCTCCCTCACCACGCCCTTTACGTCGCACCCGCGGAAACCATCGAGACCGTGAACGTCTCCACCAATGCCTTCGATGCCGAACAGGGCATGGCCGGTGGTGCGTCTGTCACGGTGACCACGAAGAGCGGCACCAACGAGTTTCATGGGGTTGGGTTTGCTTACCACGACAATCAGAAACTGCGCTCCCGCAACTTCTTCCTGCCTGCTAACAGGCAAAAGCCGAGAAGCACCACCAATATCGACGGCGGCACATTCAGCGGCCCCATTATCAAGAACAAGCTCTTCTTTTTTGGCGGCTACGAAGGCACCTTCGAGCGGCTGGGTTCCACGGGTTCCTCCAGCTACTACACGGTGGCGACAGCCGATCAAAGGGAGGGGAATTTCGGCGCTTACAGTACGCTGATCTATGACCCGTTGACTGGAAACGCGAATGGCACCGGCCGCACCGCTTTCGCCGGCAATACCATTCCGGTCAGCCGCCTCAGCCAGACCGCTTTGAAAGTTCAGAACTATGTGCCCCAGCCGAATCTCAGTGGCACGACGAACAACTTCTACAATGTCGGCACGCAGGCGATGGATCGTCACAATTGGGATCTGAAGGTCAACTACAACCGCAACGAAAAACACGCCATCTGGGGAAAATACAGCCGCATGAATGCGCTGGTGACCTGTCAGGCGGTATTGGGCGACGCGGTGGGTCCGGGCCTGTGCAGCGGGAGCCCGGGCACTGGCGACACGAAAGTTCAGCTGGCTACCGTCGGTCACACCTACACCTTGAGTCCCACCATCGTCATCGACGGCACGTTCGGCTATACGCGCCTCGATCAGGACAGCACGATGCCCGGCTACGGCACGAATGTCGGTCTGGATACACTCGGCATCCCCGGCACCAACGGCTCCGACATCCGCCAGAGCGGCTGGCCGTCGTTCGCCTTCAGCACGGGTTACACCACCATTGGTACGACCGCCGCCTCGCAACCCAGTTTCCGCCACGATTCCAGCTATAGCGGGACCACGAACGTGAGTTGGGTCCGCGGCGGCCACAATCTACGCTTCGGCGTCGATATCGTACGCCACGCCATGAACCACTGGCAGCCTGAGGTCGGCAGCGGCCCGCGCGGTGGTTTCACTTTCAACGCCGGCACCACCGCACTGAACGGTGGAGCCTCGCCCAACCTCTACAACGCCTACGCCTCTTTCCTTCTCGGCCTTCCTTACTCCGAAGGCAAGAGCGTTCAGAACCTGCTGATGACCACGCGCGAATGGCAGTACGGCTTCTACATCCGCGATCGCTGGCAAGCCTCCCGCAACCTCACCCTCAACATCGGACTGCGCTGGGAGCTCTATCCCACTCTCACCCGCGCCGACCGCGGTCTGGAGCGCTGGGACCCCGCCACCAACCTGGTCACCATCGGCGGCATAGCCGATAACCCGGACGACGTCGGAGTCGGCTTCAGCAAGAAGCTGTTCGCGCCGCGCGTCGGGTTTGCCTACCGGCTGGGACAGAAAAGCGTCATCCGCAGCGGTTACGGCATCACCTTCGACCCGCTGCCGGTGTCCCGCCCGCTGCGTGGACCTTACCCGGCGACCATCGCCGCCACCTTCCAGGCCGACAGCAGTTTCAGCTATGTGAACACGCTGGCCTCGGGCATCCCGGCCATTGCCACTCCGGATCTCACCTCCGGCAGCATCGTCCTGCCGGGCACGGTCGAGAACCGCAGCCCTTATGCGGGAACGCTCAAGCGCGGCTACATCCAATCGTGGAACTTCATTCTGGAGCGCGAACTGCCCGGCGCCTTCATCGGCACTCTGGGCTATGTCGGCACCAAGACCACCAATCAGTTTGCCGACAAAGAGATCAACGCAGCGGGACCCGGCGGCGGCAACAACGGGCGTCCCCTGGCCGCCCTCTACGGACGCACCGCCAACACGTGGATGTGGAACGGCTACCTGGATGCGAACTACCACTCCATGCAGGCCAGCCTCAACAAGTCCTTCTCCAGCGGCGCCATGATCCGCATGAACTACACGTGGTCGAAGGCCATCAACATGACTGACGAGGACGGCTGGACCACCGATCTCACCTTCAACTGGGATCCGGTGTTCAACCGCAACCGCGCCGTCGCAGGCTATGACCGCACGCATGCCTTCACCGTCGGCGGAGCGTACGAACTCCCCTTCGGCAAAGGGAAGCGCTTCGCAAATACCAACCGGCTGGCGATGGGCTTGCTCGGCGGTTGGCAGACCAACGGTACGCTCGTCTATTACTCGGGCGGTCCGTTCAGCGTAACCGCCGATGGCAGCACGCTGAATGCCCCCGGCAATACCCAGACCGCCGATCAGGTGGGTGAGGTCGTCTATCTGGGCGGCATCGGCACGGGGCAGCCCTACTACGCCACCAACGCCTTCGCGGCGGTGACGGGCGCGCGCTTCGGCACTACGGGCCGCAACACCCTGCGGGGGCCTGGGTTGTTCAATACGGACATGAGTATCTTCCGCACCTTCGCGATTCTCGAGCGGATCAACGTGCAATTCAAGGCGGAGGCATTCAACCTGACGAACACGCCCAAGTTCTCGAACCCGGCCGCCAACGTCAGCACGCCAGGCACCTTCCTGCAGATCACCAGCACCCGTTCCGACGTGAACTCCGAGCGCCAGTTCCGCTTCGGCCTACGGCTGAACTTTTGATGAGATGATTTCGCCGGCTGGGTGGACGACTGCTACGCGGTGAGAGCCGGAGCGAGACGGTGGAACAGCACATTGCGACCACCGTCTCAAGCGGATAATATGACGCTTCCGGATCATAAACTCCGCAAAGAAGGGGTCCACCCATGTCACGAATTTCCCGACGCGCCCTGCTGCAGTCCACCGCCGCAGCCACGGGGGCTTTGTCCCTCACCGGCCTGGCCACGGCCATGCAGCAGAACACCACGCCTTACCAGCGGCCCAGACTGAAGATCACGGACATCCGCACCGCTTACGTCACCGTACACGGGCCCCAACTCCACGTCCGCATCTACACAGACCAGGGCCTGATCGGCCAGGGCGAGGCCACCGATGCCGCGCTGGGCGGGGCCGCTATTATCGCGGGGTTCCGGCGCATATTGATCGGACAGAACCCGCTCAACGTTGAAGCCCTTTGGGAGCGCATCCGCACGGCCGGTGTCTTCGCCGGAGCCCAGTCCGGCCAGTACATCACGGCTCTCAGCGGCATCGAGATCGCCCTTTGGGATCTCGCCGGCAAAGCCGTGGGCCTGCCTGTCTATCAACTCCTGGGTGGCAAGGTGCGCGACCGGGTCCGCATCTACTGCGACTCCGCGAATCACCATCCCGACGATCCGCTGGCCAAACAGAAGCTCAACGAGATTGAGAAGATGGGCTTCACCGCAGCCAAGATCGACATCGACGAGGCCACGGACCCCAACCGCTTCGACCGCGTGAACTGGACGGCCTCCAACGCCGAGATCGACCGCATGGTCAAGGAGGTTGCCTTTGTCCGCGAGACCCTGGGCAAGCGTGTCGATCTTGCTGTCGACATGCACGGCCGCTACGACGCCACCACGGGCAAGCGCGTCGCCATTGAGTTGGAGCCCTTCCGCCTGCTCTGGCTGGAAGAGCCCGTCCCGGCGGAGAACATCGATGTCATGCGTGACATCCGCCAATCCACCAAGACGCCCATCTGCTGCGGCGAGAACCTCTTCCTGCGGCACGGCTTTCGCGAACTGCTGGAGAAGCGCGCGGCGGATATTGTCATGCCCGACATCCAGAAGTGCGGCGGCCTGCTGGAGTCGCGCAAGATCGCCGACATGGCGCACACCTACTACGTGCCCTTCGCTCCGCACTGCGTCGTCTCGCCCATCGGCACCATGGCCTCCTGCCATGTGTGCGCCGCCGTGCCCAATTTCCTGGTTCTTGAGTGGCACTGGATCAGCCGCCTGCAGCTCTGGGTACGCGTCCAGTGAACCCATCTTGCGAGGTGCTGAGGGTTCCCCAACACTGAGGGAATGAGCAGCGGTGAGCTTCGGCGTGCCGAGCAGAAAGCACGATATTCGCGATGGCGAGCGTTGATTGAGGAATCTCGCAGAAGTGGCCAGGGGCCGACTGAGTTCTGCCGGGCGCGCGGCCTCGACGTCGCTCAGTTCTACTACTGGCGCCGTGTGCTGGCCCGCGAGGATCAAGAGGAACACACGACGGGACAGTTCGTGCTTTTGGGGCAGGACATCTCTCTGCATGCTGGCGACGAGGATTCTGCCCTGGAACTGGAAACGGCCGATGGCTGGCATCTCCGCATTCGACCGGGTGTGGACAAAGAGACGTTGCGGTTGGTAATCGACGTACTGCGGCCCAAGGCATGATCAGCCTTCC
Organism: uncultured Paludibaculum sp.; assembly: GCF_963665245.1. NCBI lineage: Bacteria > Pseudomonadati > Acidobacteriota > Terriglobia > Bryobacterales > Bryobacteraceae > Paludibaculum > uncultured Paludibaculum sp. Next base: position 688,457 of record NZ_OY762268.1, on the reverse strand, counting down.
ATCCGCCCTGCGCATCTATCTCTACACCGCGCCTTGCGACATGCGGCGCGGTTTCGACGGGCTCAGAGCTCTCGCCGCTCATGTGGTCGGCGTCGACCCGTTGGCCGGACATTTGTTCGTGTTTTGCGGTCGGCGGCGCGACCGAATCAAAATTTTGTATTGGGACCGCGACGGCTGGGCGGTGTGGGCGAAGCGGCTCGAGGCCGGCACCTACGCCTATCCATTCGAGTCGACGGGCCGGAAGGAGATCACTTCCGGCGAACTCGGAGCCCTGCTGGAAGGGCTTGATCTGCGGAACGTAAAAGTGCGAAAACGGTATCTCCCGCTGTTGCAACAGAGCGCGTAGAACCCCTATAAACATTGGCTCCGGACGCATTTTTCTCTTGGTTTTAGCCACAACAAAACCTATACTTCTTGTTGTGAAGCTCGACCTCAACCGGTTGCCGGACGATCCCGATCTGCTGCGGGAAATCGTAGCTGGTCTGGCCTCGCAACTGGAAGAGCAGGAACGCCGCCTGGCTCGCGTGCAGCACATTCTGGAGATCATGCTGGCGTGGCGGTTCGGGCACAAGGCCGAGAAGATCGACGAACGCCAGCTCTTCCTGTTCGCTGTGCAGTATGAGGCCAGCGGCGGTGATGCCGAGTCCCTGCATACCGAACTGAAGGAAGACCTGGGCGAGGACTCCGAACTGCTGGCGGCAGTGAAGCCGCCCAAGAGACGCCGGGGTCACGGCCGCAAGGCCTTGCCGAAGGCGCTGACGCGCGAGCGGATCGAATACGAATTGAGCGAGGCCGAGCGGGCCTGCCCGCACTGCCAGTCGACCATGCAGCGCATCGGCGAGGAAGTGAGCGAGCGGCTGGAATACGTGCCGGCCACGCTGAAGGTGATTGAGGAAGCGCGGGCGAAGTATGGATGCCAGTGCGGCGGAGCGGTGAAGACGGCTCCAAAACCGGCGCAGCCGATTGAGAAGGGCCTGGCGGGGCCTTCGCTGCTGGCCCAGGTGGCGGTAGCGAAATATGCCGACCACTGCCCGCTACACAGGCAAGAGGTGATCTTCCAGCGGCACGGGGTGGAGCTTTCGCGCAAAACGATGTGCGGGTGGATGAGCCAGACGGCGGACTTGCTCACGCCGCTCTACGAACGGCTGAAAGCGGTGGCGCTGCACTCGAAAGTGGTACAAACCGACGACACGCCGGTGGCGGTGTTGGATCCGACCCGAATGCACACACGGAAAGGGCGGATCTGGACGTACGTGGGCGAGGAAGCGACGGTGTACGACTACACGCCGACGCGAGCGAGGGAGGGGCCGGACCAATTTTTGAAAGATTACAAGGGCTATTTGCAGGCCGATGCCTATGGTGGCTATGACGCCCTGTACAAGGACCCGGAGCGCGGTCTGGTGGAGGTTGCGTGCTGGGCGCACGCGAGGCGCAAGCACTACGAGGCGCGCACCAGTGACGTGGTGCGTGCGACGACCGTGCTGTCGCACATTGGCATGCTGTACAAGATGGAGCGGCGCTGGCGGGGACTGAGTGGTGCCGAGCGCCGGTGGCAGCGGCGGCAACACGCGGTGCCTGTGCTGGAACATCTCAAGGAGTATCTGGAGCGAGAGAAGCTACTGGTGTTGCCGAAGAGTCCGGAAGGGATGGCGATTGGCTACACGCTGTCGAACTGGCAGGCGCTGTGCCGGTACACGGAGGATGGCGACCTGTCGATTGATAACAATGCGGCCGAGAGAAGTCTGCGGGGCATCGCGGTCGGACGCCGGAATTGGACGTTTTTCGGGAGTGATCGTGGAGGCCGGACGGCGGCTGTGCTGACGAGCTTCATGGCGACGTGTCAGCGAAAGAAGATTGATCCTTGGGCGTATCTATGCGATGTGCTCGGGCGCATCGCGGAACACCCGATCCAGCAACTGGACGAGTTACTGCCAAGTAACTGGAAGCCCATCCAGGCGTAAGTCGATTCGACGGCACACTGATCAAGCGCGGCCTGCCCGCAATGGGTTCGCCGGACGCATACGCTCTGGCGCGATTTCGTAAAGGAGGGCGAGATCATCGACAAGGGCTATGTCACGCTCGCCGACAGGCCCGGCATCGGCGTGGAGATGAACGAGGAGGCCGCGCGCAAATCGCAGATGCCCGGCTCCAAGTGGTTCGAAGCCTGACGCGCTACCAGGTCCGCGCCTTCAGGATCTCCTGGATCTGCTCCTTGGGAATTGGCAGTTTGTCCATGTGATCGCGGAGCCATTGTGAGAAGTCGCGTTCGATCGTGTCCGCCCAGCGCGTGTCGATCTGGCCGGAGGTGTACTTGCCCTCGCGCAGCCGCTGGTGGCCGAACAGGTCGCGCAGGCGCACTACCTCAGACGTCGTCACCACCTTCTCGGCCAACTGCGGCGGAATGAACACCACTCCGCCCTTCTTGCCCAGCACGACATCGCCGGGCATCACCGTCACCTGGCCGATACGCGTTGGAGCGTTGATGCTGACCAGAGTCGAATTCAGGCCCGGCCCCAGGCTGCTGTTGTGGTGAGACGGATGATAGGACCGGACAAACGATGTGAAGTTCTCCAACTCCTCCAACCCCTCGATGTCGCGCACCGCGCCATCGTACACGATCCCATTGCCGCTCTTGGCATAGATCGAGTTGCCCACGTTGTCTCCGATGGACGGCCCGCCGATCTTCAGCCCGAAGTGATCGCAGACGTACACGTCGCCGGGCTGCAGCATGTCGACAGGCCATGCATTCTGGCCGCCGATGCGTCCGTCCTTCTTGCCCTGCTCCGCAATCACTCTATGGATGTCCGGCCGTCCCGGCATCCAGGCCGCCGTGAGGGCGCGCCCGACCAAGGTCTTCCCCGGATGAATGGACAGCCACCCATCCTCGTACTGGTAGGTGAAGCCTTCGTTCCGCAGCACGGCCCACGCCTCTTCCAGACTCACGTCCTTCATGCGCTTGAGTATGCTGTCCGGGACCTTGGGACGCCCATCGGCGAAGCGCTCACCCTTCCACTCCGGGGTGTACTTGATCAGTTCGGCCTTCGAAAAGACGCCGGGCTGAGCGGCCAGGCTCAGGCAGAACAGCGCCGCACAACCGGCCAGAGAAGGGAAGAAGGGATTCCGCATACGGAGTATCCTATCCGAAACCCAGATACCCGTCGAGCGGGTGGGGGTGCCGAGTCCCGCGCCGCCATCACCCGCTATACTGGCCAGATCCGATGCTGAAGAACCTACTCGTTGTCTTCGCCGCATGGACAGCTCTCCTCCCCGCTCAACGCGCAACCATCCCCGTCCGCTATCCAGCGCGCGGCCTTCATGGAGCCGTTGCCGCCGGATCCGACTATGCCACCGAAGCCGGGCTCCGCATCCTCCACATGGGCGGCAACGCGGTCGACGCCGGTGTCGCCGCCACGCTGGCCGCCGCTGTCACGGAGTACTCGCACTTCGGCTTTGGTGGAGAGGCGCCCATCCTCATTCGCACCGCGCAGGGCAAGGTGTATGCCATTGCCGGCGTTGGCACCATGCCCAAGGCCGCCACGTTCGACTACTTCCTCCGTCGCAAGCTCAAGCCCGAAGAGATCTACGAGATCGAGGAAAATGGCCTCGATCACATGCTGCCGACGGCGGGCCTCCATGCCGCCTTGGTCCCAGGGATGGTCGACGCAGTGCTCGTCGCTCTTCAGGAGTTCGGCTCCCTCACTTTTGCCCAGGTGGCCCAGCCTGCCTTTGAGTTTGCGCAGTCCGCGCCCATCGACGAGCCGCGGGTGCGCGAGATCCAGGCCACCCGCCACATTCTGAGCCTCTGGCCGACGTCGAAAGCCGTCTTCCTGCCAGAGGGCCGCGTGCCACGCCCCGGTGACGTGTTCCGTCAGCCGGACCTCGCGCGCACCATCCAGTCGATGATGGCCGCCGAGAAGGGCCCTTCCCGGAAGCAGGCCATCGAGGCCGTACGTAACTTTTTCTATCGCGGCGACATTGCACGGCGCATCGCGGCATTTTCCCAAGCCAATGGCGGGCTGCTCCGCTACGAGGACTTCGCCGCCTTTCATCTGGCTCCCGAGGAGCCCGTAGCGGGCACTTATCATGGCTACACGGTCTACAAGCCTGGCTTCTGGTCGCAGGGTCCGTCAATGATTGAAGCCCTCAACATCCTCGGGCTTCAGGACCTCAGCCGCTTCGGCTGGAATTCGCCGGAGTACATTCACACCTCCGTCGAGGCTCTCAAACTGGCCTACGCCGACCGGGACACCTGGTATGGCGACCCGAAGTTCACGCCCGAGCCACGCGAGCTTTTGACGCTCGACTACGCCCGCCAGCGGGCCCAGTTGATCGGCCCAAGAGCCTCCGCCGAGTTCCGGCCCGGTCTGCTGAACGGCAAGGCAGGCGATCATCCCTCCAGCCATGCGGGCAAGGTTGCCAACATCGACGATGCACTGATGAATCGCGACACCACGTGCGTGACGGCGGCCGACAAGGAAGGCCTTGTCTTCGCGTCCACGCCGTCCGGGGCCTGGACGCCCGCTGTCATCGCCGGCGATACCGGCATCCCGCTCACGCAGCGCGCCCAAAGCTTTCTGCTCATCGCCGGTCATCCCAATGCCGTCGCCGGAGGCAAACGGCCTCGGGTGACCCTGAGCCCAACTCTCGTGACCTATCAAGGGAAACCCTATCTCGCCATGGCTACTCCCGGGGGCGACAATCAGGACCAGTCGCTGCTCCAGGTGATGCTGGACATCCTTGACTTCGGAATGAACCCGCAACAGGCCGTGGAAGCGGCCCGCTACCAGACGCGGCATCTGGTCTCGAGCTTCGACAATCATGCCATGAGCCCGGCCGATCTGATTTTGGACGACCGCATGGGCGCGACGACTCAACGCGAGTTGCAGCAGCGTGGCCACCGTGTGGAGGTTCACTCGCGCTATGGCAGCGGAGCCGCTCCGGTGGCGATCCGGATCCGCCCGGATGGAGTCATCGAAGCCGGAGCCGATCCCTATGGCTATCGCTCAGCCGTGGCGTGGTAGCGGATCCATTGGGCTTCACCCAGCGGCCCGTACCCCGGCGTCCAATGGGACAATAGAAGCATGCTCGACCCGGCCGTCCTCGAATTCTACGATCTCTACGACGAAGACAGCCGCCTTCGCACGCCTGCCGGGCAGTTTGAGTTTGCGCGCACCCTCGACATTCTGGCCCGCCACCTGCCGCCGCCCCCGGCTCGCATCCTGGACATCGGCGGCGCCACAGGGCCGTACTCCGAAGCCCTGGCCGCCCAGGGTTATGAAACCCACCTTCTGGACCCGATTGCCCACCACATCGACGTGGCCCGGTCGCGGACGGGTATCGCCAGTGCCACCCAAGGTGATGCGCGCCGCCTACCGTGGTCCGGCAGTCAGGCTGACGCGATCCTTCTGATGGGACCCCTCTACCATCTGGCGGACCCCGCCGCCCGCCAAGCCGCCCTGCTGGAAGCCCGCCGCGTCCTCAAACGGGGTGGGATTCTCGCCGCGGCTGCGATCGGCCGCTTCACCGCCTTCCTGGATGGCCTGAACCGGGGCTTCATTGACGATCCTCTGTTCCAGCCCATCCTGCTGCGGACCATCGACTCGGGCATCCACGAGAACGACTCCGGCGACCCCTCTTACTTCACCTCCGCCCATTACCACCTGCCTGAAGAGTTGCGCGCCGAGATTCAGCGCGGTGGCTTTGTGAACCCCACGATTTTCGCCGTCGAGGGGCCCGCCTACATCGCTCCCGACCTGGAAGCCCGCTGGCGCGACCCGGCCCGCCGGGCCTTTCTGCTGGAAGTGCTGCGCCGTCTTGAGCGGGAGGAGACGCTGCTGGGGGCAAGCCAACACCTTCTGGCGATCGCCCGCAAGCCGTAGTACATGGTTTCCGAAGTTCGCGTACGGATCGGCAGTAAGCTCTTAGCGATCAGCACTCAGCAATCAGCCCGCCGCGCCGCGGCTGACGGCTGGGTGGCAAGTACGTCACGGCAATTCCGGACGTGAGTACTTAGTCGCGCCGGCCATCTATCCTCTTTCTTTTCAATCAGGTTTCTGCTAGTCTACCCATACTTCGGTGTCCGGATTGAGCCGGCCCGTATTTCGGAGGACACGATGCAGATTCTACCCGGCCTCTACAGTCTGGGCGACAGTAGCGGCGGCTATGTCCGTGCTTATTTGATCGATGATGGCAATGGACTGATCCTCATTGACACGCTGCTTGATAAGTCAGGAAAGCTAGTCATGGAAGAGTTGGCGAAGGTTGGGAAAAAGCCATCCGATCTGAAGGCCATCATACACACCCATGCGCATCAATCACACATGGGCGGATTGGCCGCGCTGAAGAAGGCGACGGGTGCCAGAGTTTATTCCCATGCCTGGGAGGCGGATATTGTCGCGGGCCGAAAGAAAGTACAAGTCCCGCCGACAACGACTCTGTGGCCGCAGAAGCCGCTCAAAATATACTATCTTCAGGTAGCCTTCGTATTAGGGTTAGGGGTTCCGCCTCCCTGTGAAGTGGATGAGAACCTAAAAGATGGCGATCATGTAGGACCGTTGACAGTCATGGGGGCTCCGGGGCACACGCCGGGCAGCCTGAGTTTTTATTGGCCCGAGAAGAAGGCGCTGATCGCGGGAGACATCGTAGTCACCTGGCCGGAGGTGGCGTTGGGATGGCCGCAGATCACCCTGGACAATAAGCAGAACCGTGAATCGGTCGGGAAACTGTGCGATATGGTTCATGCCGAGGTGCTTTGTGTGGGCCATGGCGATCCGATCATCCGGGGCGCGAGCGACACGATGCGGGACTTGGTAGCCGGGCGTCCGACGAAACCGGACATTGCCAAGAGCTGAAGTTCGGGATGGCGAATGAATCATTTCATTTGCTGGAAGAATGGTTCAGCCGGGGGAGCATCAAGAACATTAAATTGCGTCCTAAGCCTTGGCATTGCCGTACTTTTGGCGCGGTAAAGCCTTGATTCGGACATGGAGGCCTGTTATAGTCACCTGTCACAGGGGTGATGCCGAGGGTCCTATAATCGACGTCGGCCGTCGAGCGAATCCCCTTTTGTCCGCTATGCCAGGAGGAGGCCCTATCTATGTCTATGGTAAGGAGTTGTGTGCAGGCGGCAAGAGACAGGGACGCAAATCGAATTTAGGATTGACATTCGTTTTCCTCCTCCTGAGACTGGATGCAGTTGGGGTCTACGTTAGTCTATGAACAACAGAAAATCGCTAATAGTCATACTAGGCGTACTCTCATTAGGCGCCTGGTCAACAGTTGCTCAGGAAGTCAGCGCCGGTATTACCGGCCGAGTTACTGATCCTTCGGGCCTTGCCATTGCCGGCGCCACGGTGACCGCTCGGGACACACAGCGTGGTACCAATTGGCCGACCACGACCAATGAAGATGGCATCTATGCCTTCCCGCGCGTGCCCATCGGAACCTACGAGCTCAAGGTGGAGGCCAAGGGCTTCAAGACCTCCATCCAGTCGGCCTTCACCCTGGAAGTCAACCAGCGCGCCCGCATTGACATCGCGATGCAGGTCGGAGGCATCACCGAGACCGTTACGGTCACCGGCGAAGGCGCCATGCTTCAGACGGACACCACCCAGGTCGGCGCGGTCATCAGTTCTCAGACCATCGTCAACACGCCGCTCATCAGCCGCAACCCCATCGCTCTCACCCTGTTGGCCGCTGGTGTCGTTGCAACAGACCCCAGCAGCTTCAATAGTGGTGTGCGTACTGCGGGAGGCGGCCGGCCGTATGTGAATGGTAACCGCAAAGAGGCCAACAACTTTCTGCTGGACGGTGTCGACAACAATCAGACGTCCGATAACCTCAGCTCCTATCAGCCTAACCTCGAAGCCATCGCCGAGTTCAAGCTCATCACGAACAATGCTTCGGCCGAGTTCGGCAACTTCCAGGGCGGCATCGTCAACGTCATCATCAAGTCGGGCACCAACCAGCTCCACGGCAGCGCTTTCGAGTACTTCCGCAACGACAAGATGAATGCCAACAATTGGGGCCGCAACTGGCAAGGCACTCCACGCACCGCCATTCGCTGGAACCAGTACGGCGGCACCATTGGTGGACCGATCTTCAAGGACAAGATGTTCTTCTTTGCGGACTTTCAGGGTCTGCGAAAAGCCACCCCGCCAAGTGTCTCTGCCACAACGGTGATCCCAGAGCCGTGGCGCAAGGGCGATCTCTCAAATCTGCTCGATCCGGCTTATGTTGGTGCCTCCGCCGGCATCCAGCTCTACGACCCCAACAGTGTGAACACCACCACCGGTGTCCGCGCTCCCTACACGAACAATCAAATTCCGGTGTCTAGCTTCAACTCGGTGATCAAGAACCTGTTCGCCAACACCAGCCTGTATCCGTTGCCGGCGCTTACCACGGCAACCATCGCAACACCCAACTACTTCTACTCGAGCTCCAGCTACGTCAAGTCCGACCAGGGCGACTTCAAGCTGGACTGGAAGCTTTCGTCCAAGGACGATTTCAGCGGGCGCTACTCCAACGGCCGGCAGGATCAGCCCGGCGTCAACACCGCGCCCTATCTGTACAACAGCTTCAATATTGCCCCGTTTCAGAACGGCGTCATCAACTGGACCCGTACTATCAGCCCGACGTTGGTAAACGAGGCCCGTTTCGGCGTCAACAACATCCTGCTGAACAATGGCGGTGAAGACAAGGGCCTAGGCGACGTGGCTTCCAAGCTCGGCATTCAGAGCGCCGGATCCGGTCTACTCTCGCTGCAGGGCTTCACCTACATTTCGTCGCTCGGCAACGCCAATATTGGCACCCAGCAACTGTTCGCCAATACGACCTATCACTTTGCCGACAATGTGACCATCATTAAAGGCCGCCACATGATGAAAGCTGGCATGCAGGCCCTGCGGCAGCAGATGAATACTTTCTACGCTGGCAACAACGGGCGTAACGGCTACATCAGCTTCTCGGGCCGCTTCACTGCCGCCAACGCCATCAACCCCAGCGGCAAGTTGGTCCCTGAAGCCGACTTCCTACTGGGCATGCCTACGGACCTGGGCCGCGGCCTGAGCACGGGCACATGGGGCCACCGCAAGACCATCTGGGCTGCTTACTTCCAGGACGACTGGCGCGCGACCGACAAACTCACGCTCAACCTCGGCTTGCGTTGGGAATACCATACTCCGCTCGTGGAAGTGAAGGACCGCCAGAGCAACATTAGCCCCTTTACGGGACAGCTCCAAATGGCAGGACAGGACGGTAACAGTCGCGCGCTGTACAACCCCTTCAAGAAGGACTTCCAGCCGCGCGTCGGCTTCGCCTACCAAGCCATGAACAAACTCGTTGCGCGTGGCGCCTACACTATCTCGTCGTTCATGGAAGGCACTGGCACTAACCTACGCCTGCCACTGAACCCGCCGTTCAACTCCGAGTTCCAGGCTCTCTACAACACGCCGGCATATCTCTTGCCTGGTACGACTCTGGACCAAGGACTCTCCGGGCTTAATCCGAAGGACCCCTTTGATAAGGCGACTCTGCGCATTTGGGACCCCAACGTTCGCCCTGCGATTACTCAGCAATGGAACCTGACGCTGGAACACCAACTCCCCAAGAATGCGGTGCTGACGGTTGCCTATGTCGGCCAGCATGGTACTCACCTCGTGGTTCCCATGCCTTATCTCCAGAAGCGCATTGTGAACGGAGCCGTTGGCACCAGCGACTACCTCGCCGGCAATCCTACATTGCGCGCTAAGATCTCCCAGATCTCCGGTACCGAAACCAACGGCAACCAGCAGTACCATGCGTTGCAGACGACCGCTCGCAAGCGCTATTCGGCTGGCATGGAGTTCCAATTGTCCTACACCTGGTCGCATGGCATGTCGGACTCCATCGGCTACTACGGTGAAGGCGGCCAAGCCGGCTCTCAGTCAGCCTACATGCAGAACCTGTATGACCGCCGTTCGGAGTGGGGCCCCACTTACTTCGACGCCAAGCACAACTTCACTGGCTCGTTTGTCTACGAACTCCCGTTCGGCGCCAAACGCAAGTTCGGCTCCAGTTGGAATGGGGTGATGAACAACGTCCTGGGTGGTTGGCAGTTGGGCGGCATCCTGACACTGCAGAGCGGCTTCCCGCTGACGATCAAGGTCAGTGGCGACCCCTCCGGCACGGGTGCCCGCAGCTTCCGGGCCAACGTCATCGGTACTCCGAACGACCTCCACCAGATCGGCCCGGGTGCCAAGTACCTGGACGTCTCTGCGTACTCAGTTCCGACCGCCTTCACCTTCGGCAACGCCGGCATCGGCATCGTCCGCGGACCCGGACAGGCTCGCTTCGACATGTCGCTGGGCAAGGTGTTCAACATCACAGAGCGCCAGAAGTTCGAGCTCCGCGGTGAAGCCTTCAATCTGACCAATACGCCAATCTTCGCGAGTCCGGCGTCCCAGGTCATCACCGCCACCACCTTCGGTGAGATCCGCAGCGCCCAGGGCGAGCGGAACATCCAGATTTCGCTGAAGTACAGCTTCTAGCGATCCGAACCGCAAACCGCCGGCGCCGCACCGCAATGGTACGGCGCCGGTTTTGTTTGGGGACGTTGCTCGCCGCCAAGACGATTGCCCGCCGTCAGAAAAGCCGTTGCCTTCGTGGCCCATGAAAGAAATCGTGGATTCTGTAACGGGATCCGTGTACTCTTCACACTCAGAGAGACGCCGTGCCCTACTACCCCATTCGCAAGACCACCATCTTTGCCCAGGACCCCAGCGTCCAGATCGGAGGCAAGATCGTTCGGACCCAGATCGAGATTCCCAACGAGGAATTGGAGCCAGGCCCGCGCGGTTATCGCGTGCAGGTTGTGGACTACGACTCCACCACTAACACGCTCTACAAGACCGTTCCGAAGCCGCTGAATCATTCCGATGATCTGCCGGGCGATCCGTTCGCTTCCATGACCGATACCGAGCTTCTGGCCAGCCCGGACTTCCACGCGATGAACACGTATGCCATTGTGATGCGGACGTTGGCCCGCTTTGAGTACGCTCTGGGGCGGCGGGTGGCGTGGAGCTTTGCGGGGCACCAGATCCAGGTGGCTCCGCATGCCTTCGCCGACGCCAACGCGTTCTACTCGCCGGATGATCAAGCGCTGATGTTCGGTTACTTCCCGAAGGTCAAGACCAAAGGGTATGTCTTCGGATGCCTGGCGCACGACGTGATCGCGCATGAGACGACACATGCCTTGCTGGACGGGCTGCGGGAACGGTTCACCGATCCGTCGTCGCCCGAGCAGGCCGGGTTTCACGAGGGGTTCGCCGATATTGTCGCCATTTTGAGCATCTTTTCGCTGAAGGACGTAGTTCTGAAGGCGGTGGATCCAGGGGGGCGCAAGGTCGTGATGGATGCCAGGAACGTCACGCTGAAGGCGTTGCGCTCGTCCATCCTGACTGGCCTGGCGGAACAGTTCGGCGAAGAGTTGTCGGGCATCCGCGGAAATGCGTTGCGGCGATCGGTCTCACTGCTGCCGGGCAATGACTACCTGCACGATCCAGAGTTTGAAGAGCCGCACCGGCGCGGCGAAGTGCTGGTCGCGGCCATCATCAACGTCTTCCTGGAGGTGTGGGTGGCGCGCATGAAGCCTTATATCCACGCCGATAATACGCTCGACCGGAAACGCGCAGTGGAAGAGGGCGCCGAAGTGGCCGACCACCTGTTGACCATCTGCGTACGGGCCATCGACTATTGCCCGCCCACCGATCTGGAGTTCTGCGACTTCGCCAGCGCGCTGCTGACGGCCGATTGGGAGCTGTACCCGAAAGACCTGAAGTACAGGTTTCGCGAACAGCTCTACAGGTCCTTCAATGCCTATGGGATTGTCCCGACGTCGACGGGGCGGCGTGAGCCCGGCACCTGGGATCCGCCTCCAGAGGGCGACAAGGACCACCGCGTGGTCTACGATCGTACGCATTTCGAGGAGATGCAGCGGGATTTCGACGAAGTCTTTCGCTTTATCTGGGAAAACCGCAGGGCATTCAAGCTCAATGACGAGGCGTATACGCGGGTTCAGTCGGTTCGGCCCTGCGTGCGGGTGGGCGATGACGGGTTCATGCTGCGCGAGACCGTGGTGGAGTACGTGCAGGAGCTCAAGATTCGCGCCAGCGAGTTGAAGCGTCTCGACATCGAGAAGCCTGAAGGGATGCCCAAGGATCTGGAGGTGACGCTGTATGGCGGCAATGCGATGATCTTCGATCAGTTCGGGCATCTGAAGTACAACATCGGCAATTCGATCTTCAATGCCGAACGGCAGACCCGGCGGTTGAAGTACCTGTGGCAGTATGGGTTCTTCAAGCCGGGGTCGTCGAAGATGCGGCGCTTCGCGGCGATGCACCGCAAGCGGATGTCGGGTTGGGGTCAGGCGGGCGGCGCGCAGGTGGCGGATTGGACGGCGCACGAGGAGCTTGAGATGGAGGAGGCGGAGTAAGATGGCCAAGATTCAGCTCAAGAAGACGGCGCCGGCCGTGAAGAAAGCGGCGGCAAGGAAGGTGCCCGCGAAGCCGGGAAAGAGGGCTGCGGCGGGTGGTGGACCCTCGAAGCTGACGCTGCGTGCGTACAACGTGGGCTTCGGCGATTGTTTCCTGCTGACCTTCGAGTACGCCAAGTTCAAACGGCGGGTGCTCATTGACTATGGCAGCACGGCCGCTCCCAGGAACGCCGATGACGACTACATGATGATTATCGCGAAGGATATCGAGGCGCAGTGCATGGACGACGATGGAGTGGCGCGGCTCGACGCCGTCGTCGCGACGCATCGTCACCGTGATCACATTAGCGGATTCTCGACCGAGGGCGTCAACACTGGGGGCATCATTGCGAGGATGAAGCCGGGGCTGGTGGTTCAACCATGGACGGAGGATCCGGATGCGCAGCCGACGGCCGAGGAGGCCACTGCAACCACATTTACGGGTGGAAAGCCGGATGCGAAGGCGTTCATCGCGAGCCTGCACAATATGAACCGCATGGCCGGCGCGATTGCGGAAGCGTCGCGGGATAGTCACCTGGGCCTGTCGGGGCGAATGTCGACGCAGATGGGCTTTCTGGGCGAGAATAATCTGCCCAACAAGTCGGCCGTGGTGAATTTGATGGAGATGGGGAAAAAGGGGCGGGCGGCGTACGTGCATTCCGGGTCGAAGTCCGGCCTGGAGACGGTGCTGCCGGGTGTGCAGGTGCATGTGTTGGGGCCGCCGACGCTGAAGCAGACGCAATCGGTCAAGCAGGAGAAGGCTCGCGACGCAGTCGAATTCTGGCAGTTTGCGGCGTTCTGGCAGTTCCAGGCGGCGGCTGGAGAGTCGGTGGATTCCGAGACGCCGCTTTTCCCGCAGGCTGAGGCGCACGAGGCGCATGCGATCCCGGCGAATGTGCGCTGGTTTGTCGGACGGGCGCAGAAGATCCGGGGCGAGCAGTTGATGGAACTGGTGCGGTCGCTGGATACAGCGATGAACAACACGAGTGTGATTCTGTTGTTCCAGGTGGGTGGGAAGAGCTTCCTGTTTCCCGGAGATGCACAGATCGAGAACTGGGCGTTCGCATTGAGCCAGCCAGAAGTGAGAGAGCTGCTGAAGCGAGTGGATGTCTACAAGGTGGGCCACCACGGCAGTCTGAATGCCACACCGAGATCGTTGTGGGCGTTGTTCGAGCACAAGCATGAGACGCCGGTGGAGGGCAGGCTGAGGACGGTGGTTTCAACGAAGCCGGGCAAGCACGGAAGCGTGCAATCGCACACGGAAGTGCCCAGGTCGACGCTGGTGGCTGAGTTGCAGAAGGAGAGCGAGTACTTCTCGACGCAAGATTTGCCGAAGGCGGAGATCTTCAAGGAGTATGAGTTTGTTTTCTAGGAGCGCATTTGGGCGTCCTGTCTACGAGCGCCGGTGCTGTTTAACGTAGTCGGGAATCGTGCCCAATTCGGGCTCCGTTTCACAGTCGAAGAGGCAGAGGATGAGCTGTTTCAGGCGGTCGGCGTCGATTTCCTGCACGCCGCCCCAGTCGAAGGCGTAGCGGGACCTCATATAGACGGGAAGTGTCGTGATGCCGTCGGTACCACGTAGGATCGCGATGTATTTGTTCTTGTTATCACCCTGGGCCAGCATGTCGCCCTGGATGATCATCGTCTCCCAGCCGACGCCGCCCTTGCGGAAGTCGGACTTCTCGGCGTAGAACTTTTCGCAGATCAGCAGGACCTTGTCCGCCATCACGACTTCATTCGTCATCCATTGGGGGAGGTCGACACCTGGTTTGAGGTGGTACTGATCGAGGCGGGCGTTGACGCCGTTGCGGCGGAGGGCGTCGCAGAGGGCGCGGACCCATTGAGCGTTGGTGCGGTCGGTGCCGGTGTAGCTGAGGAAGACGCGCGGATTCGGCAACGTGCGGGCGAGAGCGGCAAGGTCGGTAGCGGCGGCGATGTTCTGGTAGATTTCGCGTGTGAAGCAGAAGATATTGGCTTCGATGTCCTGAGGCGCGGCGAGTGCAGACTTCAGGGCCTGGAACGAGTCTACCGGGAGCATTCCTCCGGCTCCGGTGCCCAGCAATGGGAGGTTGACGGAGCGGAGTTGATTGGCGCGGGCATATTCGGCCACCTGGCGGGCGATGTTGGCTATGGCGTGGGCTTCAGCCGTGATGTTGTTGGCGTTGACGGAGGCGGCGTAGGCGATGGTGGAGGCGAAGGCGTAGTTGACGGGACGGAAGTGGGCGTGGCCGTAGGGGATGGCGCCGACGGTGACGGGCAGTCCGTGCTCGTTGAGGTTGTCGAAGACCGAGCGGGTGACATCGCCGTCGCTGGCGCAGGGGACGACCAGGAGGTCGCATTTGGAGTCGAAGATGCTGCCGGTGCGGACTTGGATCATTGTGCTGGCTCCCTGTGGGATGACGTGCCGGCGTCTGGCCGAGTGTTCTCTATTGTCGTATGGACGGGGCGGGCATGGCTGGGCGAGACAGGACCTTTGGAGTCCGCGAGCTCTTTTGGGGGTGGGAATCTTTCCGTTAGGATATCGGCATCGGATTGTCGTGTCCATTGATGGATGTTTCAGATAGAATACGTACGGAGAGAATCGCAAAAATGAATGACGAGCCGGTTGGTGATCCTATTCATAGCTCGCTGGATTACGCGCTAAAGAAATACGGAAAGATTTGGATTTGGTCGATTCTGATGACGCTGAGCGCCGCGGAATCTCTCAGAGTTCTAAGTGCGGTGAGCATGGTGGCCGTGAACCCGGGCCGGTCGGCCTTGGAGTTTGGGATGTGGGTGATGGCTATGGCGGCGCTAGTCCAGTCGATTGCGGGATTCGTCGCGCTGTACTGGCTGTATCAGTTCATGCGGGCTGAGATTGTGCCGATGTTGTTTCCGGGGACGGCAGTGGATCCGATGGCGCAAGGCGGCGAGTTGCTGTCGCGGGCAATGGGGGCCGTTGTGGCGGGCGTAGGTACGGAGGTGGCCGCGTATGTGTTGGTGCTGGTGTCGCGGTTGAAGGGGTGAGGGGGCAGCGGACCTGTCACGCCACGGTGGAGCAAGGTTGGCCAGGTTTTGGTAGGGCAACGCGATATGGGAACTTGCAACTGCGTTCGCTGACACCCTGTGTTTGCATGTGCCGTCAAGCGCTCTCTTCGTCCCCGGGTCCACCACGCGCAAGTCTGCGACTGAGACACGCCGGGCAGACGCAGGTGTGCTTCTCTGAATTCTTGTGGGCCAAACCATGAATTATTCCATCCGCTTGATCGAATCTCGAGGCGATGATGTCGAAGTACTGGGTGTCCCCCGCATTAAACCGGCGGAAGACGGAATACGCGACATGATCCGCGACTTGAACCAACCGCGAGGCACGAGAGTCGATAAACATCGGCGTGTCAGCAAGATTCCGGACGACACCCCACTGAGTGCCAACCCGACGGAAGTCCCGACTCAGGCGCTGTAGCGAAGTCTCCTGAGTGCTTCTGTCAAGGATGAGCAGCCCACGTTGCCTGTCGCCCTGCCTGCTCTTCTAGCCAGGAAGAAGTTAAACCTCTGGCACAGATCCTCGAACGCGAGGGCCACGCAATCCTGGTCGGGAGGCAATGACGCCTTCTCGATCGCACAGGCGAAGCAGCACGCCGAATCGTAGCTGGTGCGCGCCACATTCAATACACTCTTGATCACCCCCCGAGCCTCTTCCTGCCCTAGGCCCTTCCACGGCACCTGACGTCTGGAAAATATGGCTGACGCGTGAAACTCCACGCTTGAGGGGTCTTGAGCGTCGAAGCTGGCAGCCAGCTTGTCGAGTTCTCGTGTAAACCAATCCGCCTGCGCCTCATATACGCAAATACCTCCAAGGACAAAGTAGGCTTCCGCAGGGTTGCCCGAGGAGCCAGCGTCGTCGAGGTACAACAGGTACATGAAAAAAGCAGCCGAGTGAACTTTCGTCCAGCGGACCGCAAGTGCAGCCCTCTCAACCGCAACTTGAGGATACCACGCGCCGATGTCCTGAGGGGAGCCGACTCTTGTCTCATGCAAGATGAGCCTGAACCGAGTGCTGGATTCTCACACAAGATGAGCCTGAAGGGGAAAGCCGGGATGCTGGGGATTGATCATCAGCATGGACGATTCGGAAGCAAAGAGCCTGGAGCAGATCAGGGCGTTTTTGGCGGGCAGCGGGCCGGTCCAGTTTGCCGGGCAACGGCGGGAGGAGGTTTACGGCTGGGTGGAGAAGACACTGGTGCGGCACCAGTACGCCAGCCTGAATCGGACAGACAAGGGACTGGTGCGGCGCTACCTGGCTCGGATGACGGGTCTGGGCCGGGCACAGGTCACGAGGTTGATCTCCGGGTATCGCACGACAGGCCGCGTGAAAGCGGTGGTCTATCAACGGGAGAAGTTCGCCACGCGCTACACGGCGGCCGATGTGGACCTGCTGGCCTATGTAGACAAGGCGCATCAGAACTTGAGTGGGCCGGCGACGAGGCGCATCCTGGAGCGCGAACACAGCGAGTACGGCCAAGCGGTCTACCAGCGGCTGGCGTCGATCTCGGTGGCGCACCTGTACCGGCTCCGCAACTCAACGGCATACAGGAAACGCAACACGAGCTATCAGCCAACGCGGCCGACGCCGGTTTCCATCGGCGAGCGGCGCAAGCCACGGCCGAACGGCATGCCCGGATACCTGCGCATCGACACGGTGCATCAGGGCGACAAGGATGGCCGCAAGGGCGTGTATCACATCAACGCCGTGGACGAAGTGACGCAGTGGGAGATCGTGGCCGCCACGCCGCACATCTCCGAATTGTGGCTATTTCCGGTGCTGGAAGCCATGCTGGGGCAGTTTCCATTCGTGATCCGCGGCTTTCATTCCGACAACGGCAGCGAGTTCATCAACCACAACGTGGCCGGGTTGCTCGGCAAGCTTCTGATCGAACAAACCAAGTCGCGGGCGCAGCATACCGGCGACAACGGCCTGGTGGAATGCAAGAACGGAGCCATCATCCGGAAGCACATCGGCCACGGTCACATCGACGCGCAACACGCCCAAGCCATGGACGAGTTTCATCAACGGCATTTGAATCCGTACGTCAACTTCCATCGCCCCTGCGCCGTGCCCAAGGTCATCATCGCTGCCAACGGCAAGCGCCGCCGCATCTACCTGCGATGGGCCACGCCGTTCGAGTTGTTCCAGGAGACGCCTCACTGCGAGAGCTTGCTGCGGGCCGGCGTTACCTTGGCCAAACTCGAGGAGTTTGCGCAAGCTCAATCGGACACCGAAGCCGCGCTTGCCATGCAACGCGCCAAACGTCGACTGATGGGCCGCATCGTCAAACTGAGCGCCTGAGGCGCCGGCAGGGTGGTGGCCTGCAAGCTGGGAGCGCTATGGAAATGACGGGCGGTGGACAGCCGTGGAAAACCGTCATCGCTCACGCGATGAGCGCTACGCGCCGGTTTCCCACCGCTGCCCACCGCCCTTGGAAAACGCTCCGCGTTTCCCACATTCCCACAGCGCCGACGACGAGATATGTACTCACCCAAACCAAAACAGAAAGGCACCCAGCGGACACCCAACTCCTATTCTTCAGGCTCATCCTTCGATGAGAATATGCTGCCGCACGGGAGCGTTAGGTTCCTTACCTTGATACGAGACGGCGGAGCAAACCGCTGGTTGATAACCCTAGATCATCTCCCTCAGCAACTCCGGCCTAGGTTGCGGGATCACTACCTTATTCACCAGCAGGCCTTTGCGGCCGATCACCTGGGCTCCGGCCTCTACCGCGGACCTTACTGCGGATACACTGCCCGTGCACGACGCGAAAGCCTTGCCGCCCAGCGCCATTGCCAAACGAACCTCTACCAGACGGACATTGGCTGCTTTGGCCATGGCGTCCGCGGCTTCGATCAGGCTGGTCACGGAAAACGATTCGACGATGCCCAGCGATTCGAGTTGGCCGACGTTCGTGGTGCCGCTGATGGCCGGGAAGATGTCCTCGTGGAGGTTCGCTATCACGAAGGTGTCGATGATGGAAAAATCGCCTGCGTGCTTGCCTGCGTCGACCGCGGCCTGGATGGCTCCGACGTCGCCGCGGATCAGGACCATGTATTTGCCGCTACAGATAGTGCGCGCCAGAACCAGTTCGACATCCGCGGTCTTCAACATGCAGTCGCAGACCAGGAAGCCGGCGGCGATGCTCGAGAGTTCAATCAATCCGATGGAGTTGCGGGCCACTTGGTTGTTCCTTTGGCTCAGGCTTCGATTTCGATGGCTTCGGCGGTGACTCGGGCCACGCGGCCGGTGATGCTCGCGTGGACGTCCGCGCCGAGTTCGTTTTCGTTCATGCGGGCGATGGGACGGCCCGCTTCGATGCGGTCGCCTTCCGCCACGACAGGCGTCGCGGGTTTGCCGGCGTGCTGCTTGGTGAGGATGCGCACCCGCGCGGGCTTGGGTTCGTCGGCGACGAAGGGCGTGTGGCTTTCGTAGGCCTCGACGTTCAGGCGCTGGCGGAGCATCGACTGCGGGACTCGGCGGTACTCCTTCATGGGATGGGCCCGGACGGGGTGCTGCTGGACGTACTTCATGCCGGCGGTGCGCAGGGTCACTTTGGCGTCGTCGCAGGCTTCTTTCGGGAAGAGGTCCTCCGGGCAGGCGTAGAGCGTGCACAAGCCGCAGGAGCAGCAGAGTTCGCCCCACTGGCTCCAGTTCTCCTTGCCGGAGAGAGTGAAGCCGAGGGTCCGCATCACCTTATGGGGCTGGACGTCGTAGCCGAGCAGGTAGCGCGGGCAGAACTCGGTGCAGTAGCTGCACTGGTCGCAGGCCGATTTGCCGATGTGGGCCATCACCTCTTTGGGCTTGCTCTTGCGCTGAACGAGCGAATGCTCACGCGGCAGGACGATGAGGCCGCAGGTGGTCTTGGTGACGATGCCGGTAAGGTCGAAGGTGAGCGTGCCCATCATCATGCCGCTGACGAAGATGCCGATGTCCGGGACGGTGGGTCCGCCGGCAATGGCGAGGAGGTCAGCGAAGGTACAGCCGATGGGGGCCCAGAAGCTGCATGGGCGTTTCACCGCTCCGCTGATGGAGACGAACTTCTTCGTGACGGGCGTGCCCTGGGCGGCGAGTTCAACGTTATAGAGGGTCTCGACGTTGTTGACGACGCAGCCGACGTTCAATGGGATGCCGGCTGCGGGGATGAGGCGGCCGGTGGCGGCGTAGACGATCTCGTATTCGTCGCCAGAGGGGTAGAAGTCGCCGAGATAGGTCATCTCGATGCCTGCGGCCTTGGCGTGCGGCGTGACGGCGTCGACGGCTTCCTTGTTCTTTTCCTTGATGCAGAAGCGGCCTTGGCGGGCACTAGTGACCTGGATCATGCGCGCCATGCCGGAGACCATCTCGGCGGGGTAGCGCTTCATGAGCTCGAAGTCTTTATGGAGGAGGGGCTCGCACTCGGCTCCATTGGCGAGGATGTACTCGACCTGCGACTTGGCTTTGACTTCAGTGGGGAAGCCGGCGCCGCCAGCGCCAACGACACCCATCGCGCGTAGTGACTGACTGAGGTTCGGCATGGACCGGAATTCACACTATAGCGCAGGGGGGCGGGGCGGGGCCTTGGCGCAGCTGCCGGCAAGGCCCCGCCGTAGTGGCGAGCGCTTAGGCCGATTCTGGGAAACCAGTAGTTACAGGATTGAGATTCACAGCCCCTGTGATAGGCTGTTCCGCATGCTGCGACTTGTTGCGATAGGCTTGATTGCGATGTCTTTCACTTCCGCGGCGGATCTTCCGTCCAAAAAGTATCTGAATCTGGCTGCCGTCAAGAAGCTCGTTGCGGTCTCCGAGGCGGAGGCCGAGAAGGCGAACGTCAGCGTCACCATCTGCATCATGGACGATAGCGCCAACATCCTGTTCCTGCAGAAAGGCGATAAGGCTTCCATCAGCACTTTGGAGTGGGCGCAGCGGAAAGCGCGGCATGCCGCGCTCAACGGGAGCCCCTCCAAGAACGCGGCCGACACCGTCAAGGCCGGACACGTCGAGGCTCTCTCTTACCCTTTCTTCTTCCCCAACCAGGGTGGACTGCCCATCAAGGTGGACGGGCAGCTAATCGGCTCGATTGCCATCAGCGGCGGACCTTCCGCTGTCGATGAAGCGATTGGGCAGGCGGCGATTGACGCGCTGCTGAAATAGGCCTTGCGCCGTCAGTTCTGGATGACCTTGCTGCCCTTGATCACCGCTTCGCCGGCGGCCTTCAGCGAGATCTTGCCGCTGGCTTTGACGGTGTAGTCCTTAGTGTCGATGACGACATCCGTCGCTACCTTCTCCGTCAGCTTCTTGCCTTCAATGGCGACTTCATTGCCGCTCTTGAGACTGACGGTGTGGCCGCCCAGCACGCTGAGTTGGTTCCCGGCCGTGAGTTGGAGGGCCGTGCCGGTGGTCACGTTCAGGGCGCTGCCCACCGACATGGTCATGTTGGAACGGGCCGTTACGCTGGCCGCACCGCCCACCGTCAGGTCGAAGCCCGAGCCTACGGTGGTGGCCAGGTTGGCTCCGCAACTGATGGCCATGCTGGCTCCAGATTTGATGGAGATGCTGCCGCCCGCCTGAATCAGCAGATCGCCCGATGTTTGAATCTTCATACCTTGTGCCCCCAAGTCGATTTCCAGTTGGACTAAACCGCCTTTTTTGACGACCAGGCGATCGGACCCGTCGGGGCACGAAACTTCAAAGCCGCCCCGGGTTTGGATGGTTGACGCCACGAGTGATGCTCCTCTCCGATTCGTGGTTCCAGACGCCGTTTCATTACACCGAGACCTGGAGATTCGGCGGCTGGCCGCAACTAACCTAGCACGGGTGCGGGCGGGATGGGGCGCGGACGTTCGGCCGGCCGCGCCCTTGTGAGGAACTACTGCTTGCGGAGGATGCCGCCCTTTGGCGTTTTCGGCGTGGGGGCGGGGAAGGGGTAGACGTCCGGCATCACCTTGATGGCCGTCGTGAACTTCCATTCCGAGCCTCCGGGCGTCGGGAATGTCATCTCCAGGAACGACGCGGAGTAGCCGTGCTGCGGCTTCTCGAGCTTCACGACCCATTTGTTGGGGCTCTCGGCGGCGACGTCCTTTGATTTATAGGCGGGGCCGATCTGCTCGAGGCGGAAGTCGCGGGCTTCGGGATTGTTGGCGCTCCAGAGTTTCACGGCGCTGGGCTTGTCCTTGCAGGTGACCGTAATGATGCCGTCCTTGGAAATGCTCCAGTTGAACTCCGGGCGCTTCCAGTTCTTGACGATGGACTCGTAGTAAGCAGACAGGCTCTGGGCGGCGTCGGAGCGGCGGGTGACGCCGTGGTCCGTGTTCGGAACGTAGCGCAGGTACTTCTCGCCCTTCAGGTCGTTGAAGTAGAACTGCGAGGAGTCGACTACGAAGAACTGGTCGCCGGCGGAGTTCACCATGTACTTAGGCATGGTGAGGCGGTCGCGGTACTCGTAGGGTTCCTCGATCTCAAGCAGTTTCTTGTACTGCTCGGTGCCCTGCCACTCCATGATGCCGTGCTCGACGTAATCCTTCACGGAGGGGGCCCAGAAGCCATAGACGCGCCAGTGGTGAGTGAACGAAGCCTCCATGTTTAGCATGTCGATGACCACGGGCATGATCGCGATGACGCGCTTGTCGACGGCGCCGACGGTCCAAGTGGTCCAACCGCGCTTGCTGCCGCCGGTGATGACCCAGCGGGCGACCTTGACGTTGCCGCCGGCGGTGCTGGCCAGGAATTCCTGAGTAGCGTCCATGGCTTTCACGGCGGCCTTGGTCATGGGCAGGCGGAGGGGCCACTTCTCGTCGCCGGTTTCGAGGAACTTCTGCCAGGTGAAGGCGATGATGGCGTCTTCGGTGCGCTCTCGGGACTCGCCGTAGAAGCTGAGCGGCTGATTGGGGATCATTTTGAGATCGACGGTCACGCTTTGGGTCTTGGCGGCCATGCCGGCCAGGAAGGCGTCCGGTTTGTCGGGGGCGGGGTTGTTGTTGTTGCCGCCGCCGATGGCCAGCAGGGCGATGTCGCTTTCCACTTTATCGGGCCTATAGATGGTGACCCAGTGCTTCCATTCCGTGCGGTTGACTTCAGCCGTCGAAAGATAGTTCTGAGAAGTGACATTTAGAACGTAGGCGGTGGCGCCTTGCCCCGGAATCGTCTTCACGAGCTCCCACTTGTAGGCGGGGTCGGGCTTGGCGACATAGCGGTCGAGAGCGGTCTGTTTCGTGCCTTGCGCGTAGGCAGAGACACTCAAGACGGCAAACAGGAAGAGGGATTGGGTGTTTCGGTGGCTGAGCATGGAACCGCCCTAAATCATAACCGATATACTAGTCTTCAATGGCTGCTTCGTCGTCCGTCATGATGCCCGCTCTGGTGAAACCTCAAGCCGAGCGGGGAATGATCCTCAAGGAGGTTCCGGTCCCCGAGATCGGCAAAAATGACGTTCTTATCAGGGTTCTAAAGACGGGCATCTGCGGAACAGATGTCCATATTTACCAGTGGGACGAATGGGCCCAGCGGCGCATCCACCCCCCGTTGGTGGTGGGCCACGAATTCATGGGTATGGTGGAGCGCGTCGGCGAGGCCGTCGACGAGTTCAAGCCCGGCGATCTGGTTTCCGGGGAAGGGCATATCGGCTGCGGCCATTGCTTCTTCTGCCGGACGGGTTTGGGGCACATCTGCCGCACCATGAAGATCATCGGCGTGGATCGGGATGGGTGTTTTGCGCGCTTCATCTCGATGCCGCAATCAAATGTATGGCGCCTGAAGCCGGGCATCCCGCACGAGGTGGCCGCGATTTTCGATCCGTACGGCAACGCCATGCATACGGTGATGGCGCAGCCCGTGAACGGGCGGACGGTTGCCGTGATCGGCGCCGGCGCTATTGGCCTGATGGCCTGCGCAATTGCGAACGCGGCGGGTGCGTTGTCGGTGCTCGTCGTGGAGCCGCATGCTCATAAGCGCGAGATGGCCGAGAAACTCGGTTTGCCGTTTACGTATGATCCACGGGAGCCGGGTTGGGAGAAGGCGCTGCTGGAGCGGACCCCGGACGGGATCGGCGTGGACGTGGCGCTGGAGATGTCGGGTAGCGGTCCGGGGATCCATACGGCCTTCAAGATCGTGCGGGCCGGCGGCGATGTGGCGATGCTGGGGATTCCGCCCACAGAGGTCGGGATTAATCTGGCCGAGGAGATCATCTTCAAGTCCGTCACGGTGCGTGGAATCAACGGGCGGTTGATGTACCAGACCTGGTACCAGTGCGAGCGGTTTCTGCTGGATCAGAAACTGGACCTGATGCCTCTGATCACACACCAGTGCGGGTATAGGGATTTCCAAGACGCCTTCGGCCTGTTGGAGCGCGGCGAAGCGGTCAAGATCGTGATGAGTTGGGAGGACTAGCGGCATGCCTACGAATCCACTCGCTTATCTGGGCCAGCAGTTGGACGAACTGAAGGCTGCCGGATCGTACTTCCGGCTGAGGGAACTGGAAAGTGCTTGTGAGGCCGTCAGTCACGCCGACGGTCGCGAGGTCATCAACCTGGCCTCCAACAACTACCTGGGATTGGCCAATCATCCGAAGCTGAAGGAGGCGGCCCTGGAGGCGGTACGGAAGTATGGTGCCGGGACGGGGGCGGTGCGCACGATCACCGGCACGCTCGACATGCACATGGCGTTGGAGCGGAAGATCGCGGCGTTCAAGCACACCGAGGCTTGCGTGGTGTTCCAGAGCGGCTTCGCGGCCAACGCCGGGACGGTGAGCGCAATTCTAGGCCCTGAGGATCACATCATCAGCGATGAGTTGAACCACGCGTCGATCATTGACGGGTGCCGGTTGTCGCGGGCCAAGA
Organism: uncultured Paludibaculum sp.; assembly: GCF_963665245.1. Taxonomy (NCBI): domain Bacteria; kingdom Pseudomonadati; phylum Acidobacteriota; class Terriglobia; order Bryobacterales; family Bryobacteraceae; genus Paludibaculum; species uncultured Paludibaculum sp. The sequence goes on along the minus strand of NZ_OY762268.1, from coordinate 664,108 downwards.
TCCATGTGTTCCGGCATCGGGACGCAGCGCATGCGGCCGAGAAACTCGCGGCACTGAAGGACGAGGCGGGGCGCAAATTATTGATTACAGACGGTGTGTTCTCGATGGATGGAGACATCGGGCCGTTGGATCAACTGGTGGAAGCGGCCGAAGCGGCGGGCGCGATCATGATGGTGGACGATGCGCATTCGTCCGGCGTGCTGGGACGGAATGGCCGGGGGACGGTGGACCACTTCAATTTGCACGGGCGTGTGCATGTGCAGGTGGGGACGCTGTCGAAGGCGATCGGCGTGCTGGGCGGGTATGTGTGTGGCAGCAAAGACCTTATTGAGTTTCTGTACCATCGGGCGCGGCCGTTCCTGTTTTCGACCTCCCATCCTCCGGCCGTGACGGCGGCCTGCAGTGCGGCCTTCGATCTACTGGTGGAAGAACCGGAGCGGATCGACCGGCTGTGGGAGAATACGCGGTACTTCAAGGCGGCTTTGAAGGATCGGGGGTTCGATACCGGTGTGAGCGAGACGCCGATTACGCCGATTCTGGTGGGTGAGGCCAAGATGGCTCATGCGTTCTCGGCCGCCTTGTTTGACGAAGGCCTCTGGGCCACAGGGATAGGGTTCCCGACGGTGCCTAAGGGAAAGGCCCGAATCCGGGCTATTGTGACTGCTGGGCACACCACGGCGCACCTGGATCAGGCGGTGGAGATTCTTGCCAAGGTAGCGCGCCGGATGGGCATTCTCGCCTAACGCATGAATAACTTGTAGCGGCCGTTCTTGTAGGTGCTCCAGGGCGAGAAGCCGCCCTTTTCACGATAGAGCTGATAGGCGAAGTCGATGTTTGCCTGGCAATCGAGAAGGTCGCGCAGGTTCAAGCCGGGGCGTTGCAGATGTACTGTGTTGATCTGGAAGTAGCCCCAGTCGAGCGAACCGTCCGTATTGTAGTGATAGATCTCGCACTTGCCCTGAGGGTTCTCGGCCCGTTGGATGGCGAGGGCCAAGCGGCAATCTGGGCCGAACTTGCGGCAGGCGTACTCCTGCCAGGCGGAGAGGCCCTTTCCACTTTGATCCGCCTGGGCCTCGAGGGCGCCGCCACTGGTGAGCCGCTGGGCAACGACGATGGGCGACTGCCAGTGCAGCCGGACCGGGCTCTGCAGCGTCACTGTGTAGTTCCTGTAGAACCACCAGCCAGCCAGTGCGAGCACGGTCGCCAATAGGATAACGGCACGCCAATCGGGCATTAACGATGCCTTGGAGGGTAACCGGCGCGTCGGGGCGGACCGGGTGCGCTTGCGCTTGCGTTGGGTGGTCAAACCGGGAGAACGAACCTCAACTCAATAGGTTCTCAAACTGTGAGGGTGTTTAGGGGCACCGGTTCGTTTTCCACGAAGCGGCGATTTGCCGTCGCGAGTCCCGGCCCATCCGCGATCGGCGGCGAGTGCTACCAGGATGGCGGCTCCGCGCTGGTACATGGAGCCGCAAGCCATAGATAAATAGACAGATGAGTGGCGGGAGGCGGGATGACCGCCGAGGCGCATTCGGCCAAATCAAACAGCGCTAAGCAGTACAGAAGTACTCAAAATGAGGGTTGCCTCGGATAAAGGCGGAGCCTGCAAACCAGCTCCACCGGGGTACAGGTACGCTCCGGCGAGCGGGTACTGCGCAAAGATTTCGAGGAGAACGAGGACTTTGCCTGAGGTGCATATCCATTGAAAGCATTGGACCTACGGCCGAGGAGGTCCGTTTATTCGCCCTCTGTCGAACCGGCCGGACTCCTCAGGCCCACGGCAAAGCCTAAGATTCTGTTGGTCGAATCTAGGGTGGGAATTAGGTACTTCGTTGGATTTGTGTAGCCGAGGGGTACTGTTACTGTGGGTCTAGCAACGACAAGATAAATCGGTTGCAAGGGAGAGGAGATCGAAATGAAGAAACTGAATACATTCCTATTGAAGCTGCGGATCATGAAGGACACCCGTGGCCAAGACCTCATCGAATATGCGTTGATGGCCGGCTTCGTGGCCGTCGCCGCCGGCGCCATTGTCCCCGGCGTCGCCAACAGCATCAAGACCATCTTCGGCAAAGTCAACACCGTGATGCAGAGCTCCGCGAACCAGGGCTAAGCTGAACTGGCACCGTCAACAGTACGTCAATCCACGGAGGGTGGCCTTGCTACCCTCGGTGGCTTTTCAGACCATCCGACTCGGTGCATGACGTAAGTGGTTTCTGGCCTCTTAGCGGGTGTGCCGGGCCTAGTGGTTTGCGTAGTAGTAATTCTTGCCGCACCAAATTGAGTAGGTAATCCGATTTCCGGAAGACCTCCCTACGGGTACAGTAAAGCCAACCGCAGCACGTGGAACACGGTTGCGGATAAAGAGAGGGATAAACTATGAATCGCTTGCAGCAAATCGCACTTCGGCTTCGGATCTGGAAAGACACTCGTGGTCAAGATCTCATCGAGTATGCACTGATGGCGGGCTTTGTTGCCGTCGCGGCCGGCGCAATCGTACCGGGCGTGGCCGACAGCATCAAGACCATCTTCGGCAAGGTCAACACGGTGATGCAGAGCTCGGCCAACCAGGGCTAGTCCGGCTTCACCACAACAACGAGAACGGAATGGGAGGGCGCCCTCGGACGCCCTCTTTTTCATTGGCGTGCGGCTCTCCGACGCACTCCTCCGCTACGACCAGAAAGCCTCGCCCTCGACGAGGTTTGCTCTCAAATACTCCTGATTCAAATCCAAACCCAGGCCGGGTCCTGTCGGCACCTTCAATTTGCTCTGCCGCACCTCCGGCGCGTTTGAGGCCGCCATGTTCTCGACATGCCGCCCCGGACGGCCGAGCGCACTCTCACTACGATAGAAGTTTTGGATCGAGGCCCCAAAGTGCGCATTGGCGTAGGTGAGTACGAGTGAGCCGACGTTGTGCAAGGCGACCGGGGTTCGGGTGAGGCCGGCGTAGTCGGCAATCTTTTTCGTGCCTGTGAGTCCGCCTGCGAAGGCGAGATCGGGATGGACAATGTCGGCCACCTGCGTGTCCAGGAACGGTTTGAAGCCGCGGACGAGTTCGAGCTTCTCACCCGTGAGAATCGGGACGCGGGTGGAGCGCTTTAGGGCGGCCCAGCCCTCGTGGAATGTGACGTTCAACGGGTCTTCCAGGAAGAGCGGATTCATTGATTCCACGGCCTTGGCCACACCAATGGCGCTGGGGGTATCCATCTCGTTGTGACAGTGGACGGCGATGTCGATCTCGTCGCCGACGGCTTCGCGCGTGTTCGTGTAGGCCACGTGGACTTTACGCAGATCCTCGGGCATCAGTGTGTTGGCAAAACGGGCGGCGGGGACGCCGAGGACCGGGTCGATGCCGTTCTTGAAGGCGTTGAAGCCTTCGGGCATGGTCTTGATGCGCGCTGCCCACTCACGACAGGAGCCTTTGTCCAACATATTGAAGCCCATGCCATGGGAGTACATGGGAATGGCGTCGCGGAAAGGCCCGCCCATCAGCACACAGACTGGCCTGTTTAGAATCTTGCCGGCGAGATCCCAGAGAGCCATATCGATGCCTGAGATGACGCCGATCTGGGCCATATAGGTGTGCATCAGCGAAGTCATCTGATGGAAATGGACCTCGATGGAAAGCGGGTCCTTGCCGATCAGGTACTGCTTCATCGTTTCAATGCGGGCGCGGGCCATGGGGCCCGAGGCGCCGGCTTCCCCGTAGCCGATCAGGCCGGAATCCGTTTCGATCCGGATGAGGCAGTTGTTGGCGATGTTCCTGATGGCCATTGCCTTGACGGCCGTGATCTTGACTTTGCCGCTATCCGGCGCGGCGAGCGCCTGTAGTTTGGGGAACAACGTGGCGGCGGGCAAGGCCGCCATGGCGCGGAGCAGGGTCCGGCGGCTCAACTGGGCTCTAGTCATGGGTCACCTCACGGCATTGAGAGTATCGTATCTGGTTGGCCGGTGCACCGGATTACGTACACCCGCGGAAAGTGCTCCGCGACCCCATGGCCCGCTATCCTAAAGCGAGTGAGCGGATTCGTCGACATTTTGCGGACCAACCGGAACTACCGGAATTGCTGGTTGGGCCAGGTCGTCAGCGAGATCGGCGATCACTTCAACTCGATCGCTGTTTTGAGCCTGGCTCTGCACCTTACCGGCAGCGGAGCGACGGTTGGGGCCGTGATGATTGCCCGCGTGCTGCCGTCGATTCTGGCTGGTCCCGTGGCCGGTTTGGTGCTCGATCGCATGGACCGGCGCAAGATCATGGTTGCTTCCGACCTGCTGCGCTGCGTTGTCGCCCTGTTGCATATCCTGCTGCTCACCTACCGCGAGACGTGGCTGCTGTATGTCCTCAGCGGCCTGCTGATGTTCGCCTCGCCCTTCTTCAACAGCGGCCGTTCCGCCATCCTGCCGCGTATCGCCAGCCGCGAGGAGTTGCATAGCGCGAATGCTCTGACGCAGACGACGTCGTGGCTGACGCTGTCGATTGGAACCATGCTAGGTGGCATCTCCACCGGTTCGCTCGGCTACCGCTGGGCCTTCGTGGCCAACGCACTGAGCTTCCTGTGCAGCGCCCTGGCGATCTGGAGCCTGAAATCGCCGGAGGGCCACTTCCGGCCGCTGCGCGACGTGGCCGCGGCCAGGCGTCAGTCGAACTATCAGGAGTTCCGCGAGGGGCTTCGCTACATGTCCACGAGGCCGCTGATTCTCGGCATCGCTCTGTTGGGTGTGGGCTGGTCCACCGGCGGGGGCGCGGCGCAGGTGTTGTTCACTCTGTTTGGGGAGGTGGTCTTCAAGGCCGGTCCGAAGGGCATCGGGCTCATCTGGAGCTTCGCCGGCATCGGACTGGTGCTGGGTGGCATGCTGGGCCACCGGCTGGGCCCGAAGTATACGTTTGAACGCTACAAACATGCAGTGACGATCGCGTTTTTTCTGCACGGGCTCTGCTATGTGATCTTTAGCGTCATGCCGGAACTGTGGGGCGCCATGATCTTCATCGCGTTGTCGCGGGTGGCGATGGGATTCAACTCGGTGCTGAATCGCACCATCCTTTTGCTGCACATTCCGGACGGGTTGCGCGGGCGCGTGTTCACGACCGTCGAGACGATGGCGAACGCGGTGATGATGCTGTCGATGGGGGCGGCGGGTGTTGCGTCGACGCACTTCTCGGCGCGGGAGATTGGGGTGGTGGCGGGCGGTCTCAGTGCGTCCACGGCCCTATTCTGGGCGTGGGCCAATGCGGCCGGCAAACTCGTCGAACCTGAGCAGGACTGGCAGGAGCCGAAGCGGGAGTTCAGCGAGCCTGTAACGCCAGCGTAAGGTCGGCCTTCAGCGTGGACAGCAGGGCCGCCTGCGCGGGCTCGAGGAAAAAGTGGCCGCCCTTGAACTCGGAGTGCCGGAACATCTTGGTCGTCTGTGCGCCCCAGGCGGCGAGGTGATCCGCAGTGACGTTGGGATCGGCTTCGCCCCCGTAGGCAAACAGCGGGATGTTGAGCGGCGCCTCCTCCGCGTACGTGTAGTGGCGGTAGAGGCGCGCGTCGGACAGCAGGGAAGGCAGTGCCAGCTTCAAAAGCTCCGGGTTGTTCAGGACGCTGGGCGGGAAGCCTTCCAGACGGCGGAGTTCCTCGATGAAGTCGCGCATCGAGGGCTCGGGCGGTGGCACGTGGTTGAGCCGGTACTGCGGGGCGCGTGCTCCGGAGACATGTAGCGACATGGGCATCGGCAGACCTTCTCGGCGCAGGGCCCGTGCCAGTTCAAAGCTGATGCCCGCGCCCATGCTGTGTCCGAAGAAGGAGAAGGGCGAGCCGAGAAAGGGGCGCAGTTCCTGGAGGATCGCTTCGACCAGCGGGCCCATGCGAACGAAGGGCGGTTCGGCTGCACGCGTTTCGCGGCCGGGCAAGCGGACGGGTACGACGCCGGCCAGGGCGACGAGTTTGTCGCGCCAGGCGCGGTAGGGCAGCGCTCCGCCACCGGCCCACGGGAAGCAGAACAGTTTCAGCTTGCCGGCCGGCACCTCTTCAATGCCCGGCAGCCAGGTGTTGGAGTCGGGTTTGGCCGCGGAGGTGTGTTGTTTCAGACGGAGGGTTAGCAGTTTCTTCTTGTCATCGCTGAGGATCGGTCTCAGCTTGGGGGCCGGCGGTTGTCTCTTGGGTTTACCAATCAGGCCCTCCAGCACGCTCTCAAACGGGAGGACGTTCAGGTTGGCCGTATACTCAAGGGCTGCTTTGCGCGAGGCGGCGGCCAACTCGTTCCAGTGTGCTTCGTCCGCGGTCAGGCGCCGCACCACCTTGTGCCATGGGTCGACGTCCTGAGGCGGCACTTCCGCCACGGGCACCATGCTGGCGTCGACGGATGGCCTGTACTTCACGATGGGGTTGACGCGAATGAGATACGGTACGCCGAGCTTCGCTTCATGCAGTCCGCCGACGTCGCTGGCGACCACGGGAATGCCGCGGGACATAGCTTCCAGTACGATGCGCGAGCGCGCCTCGGCCCACACCGAAGGCACCAGCATGACCTTGGTTTGCTTGAGCAGGCCATCGATGTTGTCCATCTGGTCAAGCAATGTAATGTTGGGGCGCTGACGCATCGATTCCAGTTCGTCCGCCTGTGTGCCCCAGGTCGGGATGGCGGCGAACGGCACGTCCGGCATGCGGTCGGCCAGTTCGAGGAATATGGAAATGCCTTTGACCGCGCAGGGGTTCACCATGGCCACATATGGATTGTCGAAGCGGCCCAGGAGGGGGAACTCGTTTACAGGTTCCATGAGAGAGATGGGGACGTGGATGGCGTCGATACCGCTCCATTCGCGCACATAACCGGCCACGTAGTGGCTGACGCCGACAGTGGCGTCGGCCCGCTTGAGCACTTCCGTCTTTGAGGCGCTCACCATGGAACTGTCGGGCCCGAACGGTACGGCAATGGTCGCACGCACGAGATAGACGACACGGGCATTGGGCGCCTTGACGGCGATATCGAAGAGCAGTTGGCCCGGATCGTCGGTGGAGGTGATGATGATGTCGGGCTGGAACTCGTCGATCTGGGTCTGGAAGAAGCCGCGCAAGTGTGGGCTCAGCGACAGTACCCGGACGCTCACGCCGGCTAATTCAAAGCGGATGCAGATGCCGTCGGAGCCGTCGCCTTCAACACCTCGGGAACGGAGGGCGGCGAGCATGGCTTCGTGGCCTTGTGGCCCGAACTGCTCGACGCGGGTGACGACACGGACGGCGTGGCCGCGCTGAGCCAGAGCCTCCATCAACAACCGATTCGATTTATCGCCGCCGCCGAGGGAAGGGAAATAAGTGGAGTTATGGGCCAGCAGAACTTTCACGACTGCTCCTTCTTCTGCTTCAGCCGCGCCAACAGCAGGGCTCGCTTCGCCGGATCGAGCGCTTTCAGTTTCTCTTCCGTAGTCAGCACGCGTTTGTGTTCGCCGATGGGTTGTGTGGCGGCCGGCAGGGCCAGCAAGTGCCGTTCGAAGTCGGCGACATCGAGCTTTTCGACGAATCGCAACGCGGTGTCGCGGGACTGGCGGGCTTCGCGCCAGTAGGCGGATTCGTTGGTGAGCAACGTGTGCAGAGCCGCGGCCCACGGCTCAAGATCCTGGGGCGGAACGATCGCCCTGGGCATGAGCGTGTCATCGAAGACGCGCTCGTAGTGGTCGACGGGCCGGACTGGAACGACGTAACCGGTACCCGTCTTGGCTTCCATCAGGCCGCCGGAGTTGCTGGCGATAACCGGGAGGCCGCGCAGCATGGCCTCCATGGCAATGAGGCCAAAACCCTCATACCAGACAGAGGGCATGAGGAGTAGGCGTGCCTGCTCCAGGACCTCCTCGATGTCCGGAACATTCTTGAGCAATCGCGTGTTGGGCTGGCGTTCGAGGGCCACACGGTCTGCCGCCGTGGTGCCCCAGCCGTTCAAGGCTGCGAATTCGATGTCGGGGAATCGTGCCGCCAGGTCGAGGAAGATACTGACGCCCTTCACGGCGCAGGGATTGATCATCAGTACGTATCCGGAAGCAAAACGGCCGAACTGCCGGTAGGGAGGCTGCCCGTACATGGGCGGATGGATCACAACGGCCTCGCGGCCCAGATGCTGCTTGATGTAGCCGGCCATGTGGTGGCCGATGGCGACGACACTGGCCGCGCTGCGGGCGATGTCGGTGCCCGCGTTGTCACGATTCCAGCTTTCCGGTCCAAAGGGGTAGAACTGTGGAGTGTGGGCGAGATAGATGATGCGGCCCGGGGCGACGGCGCCCGCCTCGCGCAGCAGAACGTGGCTGACGTCCTCGCTGGATACCAGCACCCAATCGGGTTTCAAGGCGCTGATGTGATCGCCCAGGACGGAGACATGGAACGAGAGTTCCTTCACGCTGTGGATGGTGATGGCGTCGACCACGGTTGTGTGGCCGGGAGCGCCGTCGATGGTGGGCGACACGACCACGCACTCATGACCTTGCGCGGCCAGGTGGCGTAGCCAGGCCAGATTCGACCGCGTCGAACCGCCACGCGGCGGGTCGTACGACGCGTTCGACGTCAACAGAATGCGCATTAGTGCTGCCCGCTCCCGCTTTCGCCGGCCTGCTCCTCCTGCTGGAGGAGGGCCTGCACTTCCTCGTCCGACAAACCCTCGATCTCGGCCAGGAGGGCGTGATACTCGTCGGCGTCCATGGCGCCCAGTTGATGCGCCTCAATGGTGCGCGCGAGTTCGCCCAGGGTCAAGGTGCCCGAGTAGACGTCGTCGACGGAGAGTTCGACGCCGAACTCCTCCTTCACACGCATGAGAAGAAGGACGGCGAGGAGGGAGTGCCCACCGAGGTCGAAGAAGTTGGAAGTGACCGAAGTGGCGGGGCGCTCCAGCAACTCGGTCCAGATGGCGGCCAGGCGGCGCTCCACGTCGGTGGCCGGCCCATCGGGCGCCGTCGAGTGGGCCAGAACGGACTGGGCTTGACGGCGCACCTCGGTGACCACCTGGGCGGGTGTCCGCAGATCCTGCGCGATGCGGGCGAACTCGACGAAGCGGCGTACGGCGGGCGCTCGGAGCTTTGGTTTGGGCGCGGCCACGTCCAGGTCGACCTTCTTTGGCTTCCAGCGCAGGGCCTGCAACTCGGTGGCTGGAAAGCGGTAGACGAACTCGTCCTCGGCGGTTTCGACGGTACCGAATCCGATGCTGTCGAGGAACTGGCGGGCCGGCATGTTCTTGGCCGACGGGCGGAATGCCACGCTGACGGTGTAGATGCCGTTGTCGAGCGCCTCTTCGGCGAGCGCGGAGAGCATGCGGTGCTCCACGCCGCGGCCCAGCGCGCGGCAGCTCAGCAGGAAAGTGTCGACGCGCATCTCGGTGATGCGGCGTTCGACGATGAGCACGCCGACCAGGCCGTATTCGCCGAAGCGGTCAGAGACTTCGCCGGTGAAGCAGCGGTAACGGCCGTCGGAGAGTAGAGCCTGGATCTCCTGCTCGTTGCGGCGGATAGTGGTGCAGTTGAACTGATTGGTGCGCTGGGTCAACTGGGCGACGCGGCCGAGGCGTTCTGGAACCAGGGGCTGGAAGTCAACCCGGAGGTTCAGGCCCGCGATGAACTCTTCGAGGCTGGCGGCGCGTTTGATCTCACGGCCGAACTCCAGTGTCTGTACGTAGAGGGTGCTGCGCTGGCGGTCTTCGTCGGTGATGACGGGGTGGTCGAAGGCCCAGATGTGATGCAGGAACTCCGGCAGTTCCTCGATGTCTTCGGGCAGGACTAGGGGCAGCGCCTCGGGCGCGCCATCAGCCACTTCGGCGCACTCTTTTGGATTGTCGTCGAGGAAAATGAATGTATCCAGGCCGACACCCAACTCGTCGGCGAGCGCGGCGAGATTGGCGGCCTTGGATTCCCAGTTCAGCCGCCAGGCGGTGAAGTGGCGGAGTTGGAGGGGGAACTCGGGGTGGGCGGCGAAGGTGTCGAAGACGTCCTGGTCGTTGTTCTTGCTGGCCATGACCAGCAGCATGCCGGCCTCGCGCTGCTCAAGGAGGAACTCGTGGAGAAGCCTGCGCGGCCCGTCGAGGGTGACGCCGGCCGGGCCGTCCTCGCCGCAAATTCCGCGCCAGAGTGTGTTGTCGCAGTCCACCGCGATCACCTTGTAGGGCGGCATGAACATCGCCTGCGTGCGGCGGACCAGCGCGGTGCCCAGTGCGGCGAAGTATTGCTCCGTGTAGGGAATACGGCCCAGGCGCTGTCCTTCGGCGTCGTGGTAGGTCTCCACGGGATAGGTCGCCTGGATCTCGGTGTAGTCGAGGTACTGGATGCCGGGCGTCTCGCCGAGTGTGCGCTGGATGACGCTTCGGGCGCGCTCAAGGCTGGCGGCGCAGGCCGGGTCGGCGGCGAACTCAGGCGACGGCGGGCAGAGGCAGAAGAGGATGGGGGCCGGCAGGTGTGAGGGGGCGGACCGCAGCGCCCCGGTGAGTTCCTGGACAATGCCTTCCAGCCGATTGAGGGTCTCGGCGCCGTAGTCCACGAAATGGCCCAGGTCCTCATAGCGGCACAGCACCAGATTCACACCGTGTTCGTTCCGCGCGAATTCGCCTGTGGGATCGAGGACCGTCTGCAGGATCTGATCATAGGGGGCGAAGCGCAGATCCACTTGCGCGTTTAGAACCCGGCCCCAGAACGCCAGCATAGGCCGGATGGGCTCGGCCGTAAAGTTAGCACTGACAGCAACGCAGAAGGTCGGGTGATGCGTCGGGTGACTGTTGTTGGATTGGTTCACTGGTTTGTTGTTCGCTCGCGGCAAGAAGCCGCGTCCATGATCCGGTGGGCAGAATTTCGAGGCTCTGGTTCCCATTGCCATTGTATCGTCCCGGCTATCTTGTGACGCAGCTCAGGCACGCTTTCGTTTCCCCTTCCTGTCGCGCGCCCGCCGGGCGGCCTCGATGGCCATTCGACCCCAGCGCTCCATCTCTTCGGCGTTGTCGAAGAACGCGGGTGGGGGCGGGTAGTATTGCATCACGTCCGGCTTGTCCGGAAACGGCTGGAAGGGCTGCAGGCCGAGGGCTGTGAACTGGTCCCGCGAGACTGTGTCGGCCTTTAGATACAATGTGTTGCCAGCTAACAGCGCGAAGGTGAGCCCGTCGCAATAGAGGCAGTGTCCGCCGAACATGGCGCGCGCGGTGATCTGGCCCAGCGGGCTGAGCCACTCGTGCAGGAACTCGAGGTATTGATTGCTTGCACCCATGGGGTTATTTCCAGGATATGATGCTGCCGTGACCCTTTTTCGGACCCTCGCCCTCGCCACACTGGCCGCTTCCGTCTTTGCTCAAGATCCGGCTCCGCCGCTGCGCCTCGCCATCGCCGGTTTGGTGCACGGCCACGTGGATGGATTCCTACGCGCCGCTCGCGCGAAACACGTCCAGATCGTTGGCGTGTACGACCCGGACACCAAGCTCCATGCGAAGTACGCGGAAAAGTACCACCTGGAGCCGGGGGTCTTTTTCACGAACCTCAACACGATGCTCGACAAGACGAAGCCGGAGGCCGTGGCTTCGTTCACGTCGACGTTCGACCATCCGGTGGTGGTGCAGGCGGCGGCGGCGCGGAAGATCCACGTGATGATGGAGAAGCCGCTGGCTGTGAATATGGAGCACGCGCGCGCCATCCACAAGGCCGCGACGGCGGCGGGCATCCATGTGATCGTGAACTACGAGACGACGTGGTACCGCAGTCACGGTGCGATTTACGACCTGGTCAAGAAGCAGAAGGCGATCGGCGATGTTCGCAAGATGGTCGCCATGGATGGGCATCAGGGCCCCAAGGAGATCGGCGTGGGGCCGGAGTTCCTGGGATGGCTGACGGATCCCGTGAAAAATGGCGCGGGCGCTCTGTTCGACTTCGGCTGCTATGGCGCGAACCTGATGACCTGGCTCATGGACGGCCAGCGGCCCATCGCGGTGACGGCCATCACACAGCGGATCAAACCCGAGATCTATTCCAAGGTCGACGATGAGGCGAACGTGCTGGTGGAGTATCCGAAGGCAATCGGGATCATCGAAGGCTCGTGGAATTGGCCGTACAGCCGCAAGGATCTGGAGGTTTACGCGGAGAAGGGTGTCGCCATTGCCGTGGGCGGCAATATCCTCCGGACGCGGCAGCCGGGCCGTACCGATGAAAGGACCGAGACACCCGACGCACTGCCGCCGGATGAGAGCGACTCCATTTCCTACCTGACGGCGATTGTGCGGGGGCGGCTGAAGCCGTCCGGGCTGTCATCCCTGGAGAACAACATGGTGGTGACGGAGATTCTGGAGGCGGCCCGGGAATCGGCCAGGACGGGCCGCCGCGTCACGTTGAAATAGCGCTAATTGAGCGGCCGGTACCAGAGGTTCCGGAACTTCATGGTCGTATCCGGCGCATCCTTGAAGCCGGAGTGGTCCTGGAGCATCAGCGGTGCTGGATCGCACATGCCGGGCCGGAAGCGGAGTTCGCTGCGCTCCTGCACGAGGACTCCGTTGAGATACACCGTGACGAAGCCGGGCTCCAACTGCTGCTTACGCTCGTTGCACTTGGGCGTCCGCAGCACGATGTCATAGCTGGACCATTCGCCCGGCTTGCGGGAGGCGTTCACGAGGGGCGGGTACTGGTCATAGACCGCGCCGACTACGCCGGTGGCGTAGGTTGGGTTCTGATAGCCGTCCAGGACCTGCAGTTCGGTCAGTCCCTGCAGGTAGACGCCGCTGTTGCCCTTGAGTTGGCCCTTCTGCTGCGGCATCGAGGGGATCTGGAACTCCAGATGGATCTGCGCGCTTTGGAACTTGGCGGAGGTGTAGACGTCGCCGGCTCCGGTCCTGCAGTGCATCTCCCCTTTCACGGCCGTGCAGCCGGACGGCGAGCCGTCCTTCTTGACCCAACCGGTCATGTCTTTGCCGTTGAAGAGCACGACGGCGTCAGAGGCCGGAGCGGAGCCGAGGCCGGGCGTTACGACACGCGGTTGCTCGTCTTCCGCCTTGGCTGCTGCCGCCAGGCTCGGGGGGATGGGTGTGGTGACGGCGCCGGTGGCGGCCCATTCCGCGCCCCGAACGAAAGTGGTGATGAACGTGGGGGTCTTCACCGCGGGTCCGTCGTGGCCGAGGGCATTGCCGAAGACGCGGCCCTTGCCGTAC